>JBILMQ010000371.1:0-3118 GCA_044375455.1 Caulobacterales bacterium
CAGCAATGCGTCGGGAATGGTCGGTTGCTTGCGTGGTGGCATCGTGGGTCTCCTCCTCGAGACACTTTACGCCGCCGCGTACACAAAAATCCCGACAGTCCCCCGCGATGACTGTCCCTTTGGCGGGAACGCGCCGCCAGCGGCGGCCTATTTCTACACGCCCGATCGCGGCGGCGAGCATCCGCGACGCCATCTCGGTCTGTGGTCGGGCTTTTTGCAGGCAGACGCCTACTCGGGTTTCGCTGCGCTCTATGAAGAAAGCCGCGCCGCGGGCGGTATTGTCGAAGTCGCGTGCTGGGCGCACAGCCGACGCAAATTCTTCGAGCTTGCTGATATTGCGCGCCGCGCTCGCGACAAGCAGTACACCCTCTCGCCAATTGCGTTCGAAGCAGTGAAGAAGATCGATGCAATCTTTGCGATTGAGCGCGCCATCAATGGCTTTGATCCCAGCCAGCGCCACAGCTTGCGCCAAGCGCATGTGAAGACGCTCGTTGATGAGCTGCACACCTGGATGTTGGAAGAACGCAAGCGCATCTCCAGCAAGATCAAGCTCGCCAATGCGATGGATTACATGCTGAAGCGCTGGGCGTCCTTCGCACGCTTCCTTGATGACGGGCGCCTTTGCCTAACAAACAATGCGGCGGAACGCGCGCTGCGCTGTATCGCCGTCGGGCGCCGCAACTGGACCTTCGCCGGCTCCGACCGCGGCGGCGAACGCGCGGCCGCCATCTACACGCTGATCCAGACGGCCAAGCTCAACGGCGTCGATCCACAAGCCTGGCTCGCTGACGTGCTGGCCCGCATTGCCGAAACACCGATCCAGCGACTCGATCAGCTGCTTCCATGGAACTGGCGGACCCAGGATCAAGCCATCGCGGCATGATCAACCGCGTCCTTGGCCGGATGCGTACGTCACAAATCACAACGGGTGACCGTCAAAATGCAGGCGGCGAGCAGATTTCGAGCACCAGAATTTGTGTGGGAAGCGCGTGGGAAGGAAGTTCATACACCCTAAAACCTCAAGCACCCCATGAGCGGCCGGCAGACCAACGGGCGGCGGCGTGGTTCCGACGCCGTCGGTACACTCGCCGCGTGAGGCGGCGGGGCTGACCTTGGTAGTCGGTTATGCTAAGCACGAGACATGAAAAGCGACCGTATCGAAATCAATCCAGCGATCATGCGCGGCAAGCCTGTGGTGCGCGGCACGCGCGTGACGGTCGAGCAGATCGTGCGTGAATGCGCGCGAGGCCTGACGCCTGCCGAGGTGGCGGCTCAGTATCCGCGCCTTTCGCCGGCTGATGTGCTTGCCGCACTCGCCTTTGCGGCGGATTATCTCAGCCACGAAACAATCATCGCCGCGGAATGATGCGTTTCCTGGCCGATGAATGCTGCCCAAAGGCGGTGGTTGATCGCCTGCGGGCGGATGGCCATGACGTGCGCTACGCCGCTGAAACCGATCACCAGGTCGCCGATGATGAACTCCTGGCGCGCGCAAATGCTGAAAACCGGATCATCGTGACTGAGGATTTCGACTTTGGCGACCTTTTGGTGCGCGATCAATTGCCGGCGACCGGCGTGATTATTTTGTATCTTCCAAAGATGGAACCAGACGGGCGCGCCGAACGGCTCGCGGCGATCCTCGCCGATCCGGCATTTGACCCATGCGGTCGGCTAACCATCATTGAGGGGCGGCGGGTGCGGCAACGGGCACTGGACCTGTCGTGACCGATCCGAAGGCGCGGCTCACCTAACCCGCATTATTCGCGACGGTCGAGGGAATTGGAAGTTTCTATCGCGGCAAATTCCAGTCGCGCGTCATCAATCCGCCGGAGCGGTTGATTTTTTGGCGATTGACGGTGAACTCCAGGAGGGTTGCGGTCGACGGCTTTGATGGGCGGCGTATGCGCCGCATCGGTCAGGCGGGTGCTGGGCGCTTGTTTGGGCGCTTAAGGCCAAGCACGTCGAAAAGATCCCGGATAAGTTCAGCGTGCGGGCATGCGGCTGCGAACGCGATGCGCACGCGGTGGGCGGTTTCACGAAAGCGCGCGCCGATTTTCAGGAGCGCCAGGCGCAGCGTCGTGAACTCGGCCTTGGCCAAAGCGTGTTTTTCAGGGATCGCCTCGCGCACGGTGAGCATAAGCCAATACGCCGCCGTGTGCAGAAAGAGGCGCATCTGATTGGCACTGGCCGCCGTGCAGGAGGTGCGGTCGCTTTTCAATTGGGATTTGTGCAGCTTGATCAGATTTTCCGCATTGCCGCGGGCGCAATAATGATCGGCATAGAGATATTCTGGCGTGTCCTCCCCGAGCGATGTGACGATGGCGCGGATGTCCAAACCCAGACGCGTGGCTTCGATGCGGACAATGACGCGCCGCTCACAGCCCCATGATTTGGCGCTGTAGCCGATGTCGGCATATTCCCGCACCCTCTCGGCATCTTCTCCAGCGCGCATCGTGCGAACGTGATCGGCGACATCCTCGACCTTGGCGCGGATGACGTCATTCACAGGAAGCCCGAAGATATAGTCAATTCCATGGGCTTCGCACCATTCCATGGCCTCCCGCCGACCATAATGGCTATCGCCACGGAAGGTGATCGCCGTCTCTGGCCAATGCGCACGGATATGGCGCACCACGAAGCGCAACACGCGGCGCACCTCTTTTCCTGAGGGCGTCTTGCCGGTGCGCAGGAGATGAAAGACCGGCCGTCCCGTCGCTGCGTCATAGATATGGATGGGTTTGAAACAATAAGCGTCTTCATGGGCGTTGAAGAACGACAATTGCTGCCCGCCATGGACTTCATCGACCGTATCATCGATGTCGAGAACGATCGCCTTCGGCGCGCGTTCGAAGCTTTCGCAGAATTGCGTGATCAGCGCCCGCGCCACGCGGATGAGGTCTGCGACCTTCGGCATGTTTTCAAAGCGCGAGATCGTTGGCTGGGAGCATAGATCATGGCCCGTCTCAGGCAGGCGTGAGCAAGCCAGTTTGGACGCGGGGTCATGACGCAGGCGACCCAGGTCATTGCCATCTTCATAGCCCATCGCGATTGCAAAGACCCGGGCGTGGAGAATGTCCCTGACAGTGTGGCGAACGCGATCAGCAGCGCGCGCATCGGT
>JBILMQ010000108.1:0-10371 GCA_044375455.1 Caulobacterales bacterium
AAAATCAACTCGGCCTGAAAGCGCGTGTTGACAAACACAAGGGTGGTGCGCGCAGCCGCTATCGCATCATACACTTCGCCGATTGCGTGGCGCCCGGTATGACTTGCCCAGGGGATGCGACCTTGGCTTTCCAGAATGTCTATTTGCGGGAGCGCGCCCTTTGGACCGGTGACAATGCAGGCGGCGCCGCCTGCGCTGGCGTTCGGGGCGAGCCAGCGCGCCAGTTCCTGTGGATCGGCGACCGTAGCAGACAGCCCGATGCGGCGCAGGCCGGGCGCGAAGCGCTCGACTGCCGCCAGCGCGAGCGCCAGGAGGTCGCCCCGCTTGGTCGGTGCGATCGCATGAACCTCATCAACCACAACGGTTTTAAGATCGGCAAAGAAGGACGCCGCATTTGGCGACGCCATCAAGAGGCAAATCTGCTCGGGTGTGGTGAGGAGAATATCCGGCGGGTTGAGCCGCTGTCGCTGGCGGCGGCTTTGCGGCGTGTCTCCGGTTCGGGTCTCGATCGTGATGTCGAGGCCCATTTCTGCGACCGGACGCGTGAGGTTTCGGGCAACGTCCACGGTCAGCGCCTTCAGCGGCGACACATAGAGCGTATGCAGGAGGGCGCGCCGGGCCTGCCCCGGCGGTTGGGCGGCAAGTTCGATCAGACTTGCCAGGAAGCCGGCAAGCGTCTTGCCGGAGCCGGTCGGCGCGACCAGAAGCGCGCTGTCACCGGCGAGAACGCGCGCGGCAAGTTCAATCTGATGGGAGCGCACAGACCAGCCGCGCGCCGTGAACCAGGCGTTGATCGCATCCGGCAAGCGCAGCAGTGCGCCGTCCTCTCCTGATCCTGCATCCATGCCGGTTTCCTACCCTGTATGCAGGGTCTGGCAAAATCGACCCTGCAGTGGTGCGCGGCGCTTGATCACCAGGGCTGTTAGGCCCTCAATGGGCGTCCTGAGGCAGCAGGGAGCGCGCCGATGCGCCGATTTGAGGTTCGCGGAAATCACCCAGCCACAGCCACCTGGGGAACCTCTGGTCTGACGGAGTTCACCGCGGTCCGCAATGCGGCGGCGGAGTTGCGGCGCACTGGTCACCAGGACCTTGAGGTCATCGACCATTTGACCGGCAAGTCTACGCCGCTTGAGGATTTTCTCGCAGCCGACCCGAGCGCACTTTAACGTCGCCGCGTCGGCGGACGTCGCCGCTTCGGCGCGTCCCGCGGTTGTGCCCGCGGAACGCCGGCGGCGGCGCATTGGCTGCGTGACGGTGCGGACTGCGAGGCTGCAATGCGCGTGCAGCAGGCGCCGTTAGGTCAGGACATCCTCGTCAGGCGGATTCCGGCGTCTGCGCCGCAGCGCCGTCAATGCAAGCCCAAGCGCTGCGAGGAGCGCCAGAATCGCGCCAAAGGCGGCCAGCGGATGGGTGCGCGCGCGATCAGTCCAGGCCTGTGCGCCAGCGGACTGACTGCTGACCATGGTCTGCGGCGCCGTTGCGCTTTCCGCTTGCAGAGCGATCTGCGGCGCGGCGGCCACGCCTTCCCGATCCTGCACGGGCGGGGCCTGCGCTGCGGGCGATGACGACGGTTCATGATACGCCTGTGCCCGGGCCTCCTCCGCGGCAGCGGCGGCGGCTTCGCGGCGAACGGCTTGTTCGATCCGCTTTGTCTCGGCCAGCGCCCGATCTTCCTGAGGCGACTGACCCGACAGGCGGGCGATATCCGGGTCCTCGCCCGGACCGCTCGCCCAGGTCGCTGGTGGGATCAGCGACACGCCGCCCAAAGCGACTGCGAGCCCTGCGCAGACCGTCCGCGCGCCCATCCGGCGGGCCGTCCGGGTTGATTGCGCCATCTGTTCCTCCCCTGCGCGGGTTTCTGGACAGCGTCTGCGGTCACGCTCTGATCGCCACCCGAGTGGTGCGGGTAGCATAGCTACAAATCTGTGCAGCTCCCAGCTCCGCCGACGCCAGTCCGCCGACGCCAATCCGCCGACGCCAATCCGTCTATGCCAGCTTCGCCGACGCCGCCGCCCGGCCGCAACAGGCGGGGGGTCAGGCGATAGGGTAGTGTGCCTCGTCCATGGGCAGCGCCCCCGACGCAGGTGGTGCGAGCGTTCGCAACGCCAACCTTGACGTGTCAATCGCCCGATCAATGGCGGCCTCCCAGGCAGCTGCCGTTTCGGCGTCGGCTGCGCCGGGCGGGTAGAGAATGGCGCGCGAGGCGTTCACGACTCCGCCCTCCGGGCCTGCGGGGCCCTGCCGGTAACCGGCTAACGCCTGGTCCGCGGTCGCGCCCTGTGCGCCGTAGCCTGGCGTCAGGAACAGAGCGTCCGGCAGGGCGTTGCGGATCGCCAGCGCCTCCCCAGGCGCCGTCGCGCCGGCCACCACCATTAAGGAAGACCATCCTTCGCCGCCCATCAGCCGGCGCATCGCCGGGGCAAGCGCCTGGGCGACCCGAAGCCACAGCGGCGCGCCAGCTGCCGAAAGTTCCTGAAAGTCCTGTGCGCCGGGATTGGAGGTGCGCACCAGCACTGCGACGCCGCACCCTGTTTCGTGCGCGCGCGCAAAGAACGGCTCCAGGCTGTCCATGCCCAGATAAGGGTTTACGGTCAGGCAATCTGCAGGAAGCGGGGCTCCAGGGCCGAGCAGGGCGCGCGCGTAGGCCTGTGCGGTATTGCCGATGTCGTTGCGTTTGGCGTCGAGAATGACCAGAAGACCCGCGCGCTGTGCTGCGTCGACTACGCGTTCCAGCGCGAGAGCGCCTGGCGCGCCGTAAGCTTCAAAAAAGGCCGACTGCGGTTTGACGATGCCGACCTTGCCACTGCAGCGCGCCAGCACGGCCTGGCAGAACGACTCAAGCGCCGACGGGCCGGGCGGCCCGAACAACGCGGGGATCTTCTCCGAAACCGGATCAATCCCGACACACAATACGCCATGGCGCCGCGTCGCAGCGATCAATCGGTCTGCGAAATTCGCACCAGCCATAATGACCCTCCGTCATCCTGGCGCCACCAACAGGGATTCAGGCCATCCTGCAAGGGGCCAGAGCGGCCTCGCTGTCTGTGCCCGTGGGGCGCCCGCCTCATGCGCTGGCCACATCGCGGCGCTCCCGGCGGGCGCTGCCGCATGTCGGCGAAAACGCGGCGTGGGGATGTCTTCGGTGTATTTGGCGCATACGGACATCTTGGAGGATCCTGGATGGACGCAGCAGCGCAGGATTATTGCATCGCCGCCGCGATCCGGCGCGCCAGCGCCTCTGCGGCCTGGGTCTTGGGCTGACGGCCCATTCGTTCAATGCCGTCCGGCCGCACGATGATGAGCGCGTTATCATCACCGCCCATCACCCCATGGGCGGGATGCACATCGTTCGCCACGATCCAGTCGCAGCGTTTGCGCTCCAGCTTGGCGCGGGCATTCGCCTCGACATCGTGGGTTTCCGCGGCAAAACCGATGACCAGATCTGGTCGGTTCGGTCCGGCGACCGAAAGCGTCGCTAGGATATCCGGGTTCTCAACCAAGCCTAGCGCGCCGCTCGCGGCCTTCTTGAGTTTGAGCTCTGAGGCGTCTTGCGGCCGCCAATCCGCGACCGCTGCGACGCACACCGCGATATCCGCCGGCAAGGCAGCCTGGCAGGCCGCCAACATCTCTCGCGCGGTTTCAACCCTGACCATCCGCACGCCCGCAGGATCGTTGAGCGCTGTCGGTCCCGCGACAAGAGTAGTCTGTGCTCCCAGGCGCGCCAGCGCGGCTGCGATCGCGTATCCCTGCTTGCCGGATGACCGGTTGGAGATAAACCGGACCGGATCGATCGGTTCCACTGTGGGGCCGGCCGTGACCAGCGCCCGGAGACCGGCGAGCGGTCGATCTCCGGCCAGCTCTGCCTGAATTGCCGCCAGAATCGCGTCAGGCGCGGCCATGCGTCCTGGCCCGAATTCGCCGCACGCCATGGCGCCCTCGTCCGGTCCGACGAAGCGCACGCCATCAGCCTCCAGCGTCGCCCGGTTTCGCTGAGTGGCCGGGTGCAGCCACATGCGCACATTCATTGCAGGGGCCATGAGCACCGGCTTGTCGGTGGCGAGAAGGGCGGTGGCAGCCAGATCGCCGGCAAGGCCGTGGGCTGCTTTGGCCATCAGGTCGGCCGTCGCCGGAGCGACAACCACGAGGTCGGCTTCACGGGACAGTTGGATGTGCCCCATCTCGGCTTCGTCGGTCAGATCAAAGAGGTCCTGGTAGACCTTTTCTCCCGTGAGCGCCGACACCGACAGCGGCGTTACGAACTGCGCCCCAGCCGGTGTGAGAACCGCACGCACCGAGATGCCAGCCTGACGCGTCAGGCGAATGACTTCAAGGCTCTTGTAAGCGGCAATCCCGCCGGAGATGATCAGAAGGATGCGATGGCCCATGCTGTCCTCGTGGCGCGTTGCCTCGTCCAATGCAAGCTGCACGCCGCACTGGCCGCAGGCAAACCCAATGCGCTGCGTGCGCTTATGATGGCGTCTTCATCTGGTTAACCGCCTTGCGCGCAGCGCGCGCGGCTTCATGAGCGGCTTCCATCTCGGCGAACTCCCGCCGGCGGGGCCCCATGTAGCCGAACAGGTAGCCGGCCACTTTGCGCATCTGGATTTCCTCAGAGCCTTCGGTGATGCGATAGCGACGATGGTGGCGGTAGATATGTTCAAAGGGCTTGTGGCGCGAATAGCCTATGCCACCATGAACCTGGATCGCCCGGTCGGCCGCCTCACAGCACAGGCGGTTGGCCCAATAATTGCACATCGACACTTTGTCTGAGAGCCGCTTCTCGACTTCTGGTTTCGGCATCTGGTCCATTTCCCAGGCCGTTTTGAAAATCAGTAGGCGCAGCATTTCGGCTTGGGTCGCGAGTTCCACGAGCGGAAACTGAATGGCCTGATTGCGCGCCAGCGCCTCACCGAAAGGCTTTCGAAGTCTGGCGTATTTCACGCTCTCATCAATGCAGTACTGCGCCGCGCCGCAGCTGGATGCTGCCTGACGAATGCGGTTCTCGTGGACGAAATGCTGCGCAAGCGCAAGCCCGCCGCCGACCTGGCCGAAAATCGCATCATCCGGAACCCACACATTCGTAAAGCTGACCCGTGGGTGATCCGTCGGCATATTGAACGTCCATAAATATTCCTCGATCTTCACGCCTGGATCGTCAGCTGGTACAAAAAAGCAGGTTATTCCAGAGGCATCCCCGTCATTTCCGCTGGTGCGGGCAAACAGCATGCAATGTGTCGCGACATGCATGCCGGTGGTCCACATCTTCTCGCCATTGATGAGCCATCCCGAGACGCCTGCCTGCTGGTGGGGCACGGCGCGCGCCTCCATGTGGGTCGCGTCCGAGCCATGATCCGGTTCCGTGAGCCCAAACGTCGCCCGGAACCGTCCTTCGAGCGCCGCCGGGATAAGCTCTTGCTGTTGCTTGGCAGTGCCGAAATCGCGCAACATAAGCACCTGCGGTGCGTTGCCGACGATTGAATGCTCGTTCTGCAGATCGTTGTGCAGGCCGAGGCCTTTCTTTGCCAGGTGTTCGCGGATGACGGCCATGCCGAGATTGGTTCCGTCCTGCCCGCCGAACTCCCTTGGCAGCGCGTAGCGAAAATGGCCGGCCTCATCGGCCAGTTTCTTCGCTTGGCGCAACAGGTCCTCCCATTCTTTTCGGGGCAGTCCGCCGTGGTCCCAGTCGGTGCGCGCCCATTCGCGACGGTGATCGAAAAAGCGCTCGTTATCGTCGGCCGCCTGCAGTGGTTTGATCTTGTCTTCGATGAACCTGTCCAGGACGTCCAGATAGTCCTGAAGGTCTTGCGGTATCCGGAAATCCATCGCGCTCTCCCTGGCGGTTCAGATGTCGTTTTGGGGTCAGTTTATCTCGCCCTTGCGGGAAACGGAAAGAAGGGCCGGGTGTCATCGCCCTGAGACTGTGCGTCTGTACGTGAGCTCCTGGCGCCGGGGGCGGGGCCCCCGGTCTTGGATCCCGCTCTTGGTCTCCAGTTTTGGTTCCCAGTCTTGGTTCCCGGACTTGGCGCCTTTGGTCTTGGGCCCTTCGGTCTTGGGCCGCGTATCTCGCGTCGCGTCTGGATCTGGCGCGGCCGCGCTTGCGCCAAGTTCACTGAAACGTGAGCTTGGAGAGCTGTTCAATCGGTGAGCCATGGTCAATTTCCGCTTGCGCTGCCTCAAGGGACTGCTTAACGTTGAATATATTCGCAAGCGTTCAGCGTTTTCGAATTGGTGGCTCGGATGGTCGGGCCGGATACGTCTCAGCAGGCGCTCCTCCCCATAAAGCGCGGCTTGGGGCATAGAAATGAGGTTTCCAATGAAGTCCCGTACAGCTCTGTTCCTTCTCGCCGCGTTTCTGATGGCTGGCGCGGCGTCAGCGACCGCGACACCTTTCAGCGCCAGTCTTGCGACCCCGAAAGACAAGCGCGAACGCGTTATCGCCGACTCCACGGTCTGGATCTGTGAAGGCGCTGAATGCGTCGCTACGAAAGAAACGCGCACCAAGCCATCGGTGAAGGCCTGCAAGCGTCTCGCAAAGGAAGTTGGCGTTCTCACAAGCTACAGCGCCGCAGGGCAAGCGCTGTCTGAGGCTGACTTGGCAGCGTGCAACGCGTCAGCCAAGAAGTAATCACATCCCCTGCAGGCCCGACTGCCTGGCGACGCTTGGCCTTCGGTGGCCTTGCAGTCCTGACCTAAGACGGCCCGCCGGCTAGCCGGCGGGCCAAGCTCCCGGGGTTTGTCTCCCAGGTGGCAAGCTCTCTGGAGCCAAGCCCTCTGGCGTTAAGTTCCCAGGCGTTGAATCCCCGGCGTTAAGTTCCCTGCGCGAGACGCGCCTCCAGCCCGGCTCGTACGCTTGGCCACTCGGCTGCGATGATGGAATAGTAGACGGTGTCGCGGACATGCCCGGTTGGCAACACCATATGGCTGCGGAATGTTCCTTCCTCAGTCGCGCCAAGTTTTGCGACAGCGGCGCGCGAGCGGGCGTTGCGGGCGTCCACCTTGAATTCCACGCGGTTGGCCCCGGCGGAGAAAGCCGCCTCCAGCAGAAGCAGTTTGGCCGCTGAGTTTACCTTGGTTCCGTGGTGTTTGCGCGCGTACCAGGTTCCGCCAACTTCGACACGCTTGTGGCGGTGTTCAATCGCCATGAAGGAGCTGGAGCCTGCGACCTGACCGTCTGGCAGCAGCACCGCGTAGGTCATCCAATCCCCGACCTCGTTGGCCTTGGCGACCGCATCCAGGTGGGCCGAGATCCAATCACCCGGGCCAAAGGCCGGCCAGAGGGCGAACATGTCCTCATCCGCGCGCATCAGGCGTTCCAATGCAGCCCGGTGCGTCTGTGGGGAGTAGGACTCGAGGGCCAAGATCGGACCTGAGAGCCGTTGCGACGTAAGTTCCACCGATTGCCCCTGTCTGCTTGGCGGGGTCGACGTTGAGAGACAACGCTTCTGGCGCTGTGTCGGCCCGAATGCTAGGACCTCGCCGCCCCGGGGGCGTAGCTTAATGGTAGAGCCAGCGGCTCATAACCGCCCAGGTGCAGGTTCGACCCCTGCCGCCCCTACCAGCTCTGGCGCTCCAGCACGAGCGCCATCTCGGTCGCCGATTGCTGGCCGGAAGGGGCTGGCTGGGAGCGGTGCGCTGGGCGCCCGTCCCGCGTCAGCCCGCAGGATCTTGACGCAGCTGGCGGCCCACAGTCATGCTCTTTGCCTGCTGCCGCCGCGCTCTAGGAGGCCGGCGAAGCCGCTGCTTCTCGTTGCTGCATCTGGTTGGCGAAAAGGGCCGCGAAGTCGACCGGATCAATCAACAGCGGCGGGAAGCCGCCTTCTCGGATTACTTCCGCCAGCATGCGCCGCGCGAACGGAAACAGAAGCCGGGGACAGTCTATCAAAAGAACTGGCTCAATTTGTTCGGCAAGGACCTCGCTGAGCTGAAACAGCCCGCAATAATCGAGTTCAGCAATGAACACGGCGTCGCCGTCGCGGTTGGCGCGTGCGGCGAGGCGCAGGCTGACTTCGAAAGCGTCCTGCACGTTGGGCGTCGCTCGGGCCGCCACGTCGATTCCCAAATCGATGTTGGGGGCAGGGGCCCCCGCGCGCAGGCTGTCCGGGGCGCCTGGGTTTTCGAATGAAAGGTCCTTCACATATTGCGCCAAGACGTGGATGACGGGCCCGGTCATGGTTCCAGGCGCGCCCATTTGTTCAGTCATAAACTCAACTCTCCATTCGCGCGGCGCTCATGGAAAACTGTCTTGCGGATGAGGCGCCGGCCGCGGGCGGCTCTAGCATGCGACTTGCTTTGGCGTCCATCTTCGGACGCGACTGCCTCACTGCGGGACGCTGTCGGAGCGCCTGCGCCATTCGGGCTGACAAACTGGCGGAACGGCCTATATGTGCAACAGGCGCGGCGTCGCCGGGACGGAAACCAATGCAATATCTTGAGCTCTTCATTCTGGCGGCCTTGGCGGTAGTGGTGCTCGCGCGCCTCTACGCCGTGCTCGGCCGGCGGACCGGGGCTGAACGGCCTTCCGAACCGGCGCCTGCTCGCGCCCCCCGGCAAGAACCGCAGCGCGCCGATCAGCCCGCCGGTGGGCAAAACAGGCTGCGCCCCGCGTTCACCGGTCCGGCGGCTGCGGGTCTTGAGGCGATCGCCGCGGCGGATCGAACCTTTGAACCGGCGGACTTCCTTGTGGGCGCCAGGCGAGCCTATGAGATGATCGTGACCGCCTATGCCGCCTCCGACCGGCCAACCCTGCAGTCGCTGCTGACGCCTGATGTCTATGCCCACTATGATGAAGCCTTGAGCGCCAACCCAGATGCGCCGCGACCCGAACTCGTTCGGGTCAAGTCGGCTGCGATCACGGAGGCCGAACTCGACGGAGGCCTCGCCAAGGTGGGCGTTACCTTTGAGGCCGAACTGGACGCCGGGGGTGAGCGGCTTGCCGCGACGCGCGAGCGGTGGCTGTTCCAGCGGGACGTCCAGGACAGCGATCCCAACTGGCGTCTGGCCGACGTCGATGCCGTGTGAGACCGGGCGGTGCGGCGCGGGCGCAGTCTGACATCAGACGAAACGGAATTGTGGCGTCACATCACCCGCAACGATACACCGCTATCGCGCAAACAGCGGGCTGAATTTGTTGAGCTGCCGCCAGGTCAATTGCAGGATGCGGCGGTCTCAGACATCGCAGACACCCCCGCTGCGCCGCCGGGCGGGGCGGCGAGGGAGGCGCGCAAGGCCGGGGCCACGCTTGGATCGCCCGTCTCGCCCGACATCCGCCCGCGCCCTCTGCACCCGGTCAAGAACCATTGCAGCAGACGGGACCCCCAACGCGGCGTCCGGGGTGGCAAGCTGCAGGTTGATGGGCGGTTGGATTTGCATGGCTGCACGCAGGATGGCGCGCACGCCGCACTGCGCGCATATCTGGCGACAGCTGTGCGCCGCGGCCTTGGCTGCGTGCTGGTGATCACGGGGCGGGCGCCGGCGCCTGGCGCGACGCTTTGGCCCGAGGCGCCGCGCGGCGTCATACGGCTTCGCCTTCCCGACTGGCTCGACGCCCCGGACCTCAAGCCCCTGGTATCCGGCTGGAGCCAGGCCCACAGACGTCATGGCGGCGCAGGAGCGGTCTATGTGTTCCTTCGGCGCAGATGATTTCAGGGTCTGCTGACCCCTGCAGGATATCAGGCTGACGCCCCCATGAGTGATGTCACCGTCCATGGAACCGTGCGCGCTGGCTTTGAGCCGGTGCGCGACGCGTTTGCAGCCAATTTCGCGAAGGGCCTGGAGTTGGGCGCTGCCTTCGCCGCCTATCAGGACAATGAACTCATCGTCGACCTGTGGGGCGGCTACGCCGAGCGCACGTGCGACCGCCCCTGGACCCGCGACACCATCGTTCCGGTCATGTCAACGACGAAGCCAATCGCTGCGCTTGTCGCAGCGCGTTTGGTGGATCAGGGCCGTCTTGACTATGAGCAGCCGCTCTCGGCGGTCTGGCCAGAATTTGCCGCATACGGCAAGGAAAGGGTCACTCTCGGTGAGGCGCTTTCGCATCAGGCCGGCGTGCCGGGTTTTGTTGACCCCATAGATCCGCAATTGTGGCTTGACAGCCAAGGCATCGCCGCAGCTCTGGCGGGCCTTGCCCCGCTCTGGCCGCCCGGCGCCGTGAGCGGCTACCATCCAATCTCCTATGGCGTTCTCGTCGGCGAGCCAGCCCGACGCGCCGATCCCGCAGGCCGCAGCTTGGGGCGTCAACTCGCCGAGGACATTTGCGGGCCGGCTCAGATCGACTTTCACATCGGCCTTGATGAGGTCAATCACGACCGTGTCGCGGACATGCGGCGTCCGCAGGCTATGGCCGACCTGGGCGGCGTCACGCCGATCAAA
>JBILMQ010000109.1:0-10306 GCA_044375455.1 Caulobacterales bacterium
CGGCGCCTATCTGCTGCCTCAATCGCCGAGGCAGGGCAGAGGCGCGCGCCGGCGCGGCCACAGGCTCTTTGGCGCTCGGCCTGCGTGCGATCGGCCTGCGTGCGATCAACACTGGGCGCCATGGGCTCCTTTTGACGATCTGGCGGAATGCCACGCAATTCCTTGCAAGCGTTCGATGGACAATAAACTTCCGCCCGGAACGGCGCAGAATTTTTCGGCAAGCCAAAGAAGCGCGCAGACCAGGGCAGGATCCTGAACCGCTCAGTGGTAAAGGACCAAAGCTCTGCAATCCGGGGTCATGCCGGCCTTGGCCCGCTTGCGGCAGATAGAGAGCTTTGTTGGCGCGCGTTTCAGCAGGTTGAAAGCGGCTTTGCGCAGGAGCGCGAGGCCTCTGGCCGAATGGTCTTTTCGGGTGCGGCAGCGGTCTTCGTCGAAGGCGACCTCCAACACCCAATTGAGGTTATTCTCGATGCTCCAGTGGGCGCGCACGGCAGTGCGCAGAAGCGCCGGATCGGGAGCCAGCGAGGAGATGTAGAGCCGGGTTTCAGAGCTGGTCCGACCGGTTTTTTTGTCGGTGCGGCATGCGGTGATCTTGAGGATAGACGCAAGATCTGGTGATGCAGGATGACGCTGGCGCAGCCAGTCGGCCGACGCGGCGCGGGCTGTGCCCTCCTCGACGCGGCCGTGTCTGATCGCTGTTTCGAGATGCACGTCAAGGCCTGCGGTGCGCACCGGATCGGCGAAGAAAAGGCGGACATCCTCGCATAGGCTTGTCTGATTGCCTTTCAGGGCCAGCACATAGTCTGCCGGTTTGGCGCGAATAGCCTTGGCGATCTCGGTCTGGGTTCTGATTGCGTCGATGGAGCTGAGGTGCGCCAGAGAGGATAAGTACTCGCGCAGCAGCAGGGCGATGTCCGGCTGGTGTGGCTGGGCGCGCAGCTCCGCAATGACGGCTTATTGCCGTTGTCTTCCTCTTTGGTTCGATTATTGAAGGAAACGCCCGCGTTGCCCGATAGCGGCTCCGCAGCCAGCAGTCGCCACAATGCCGGGCCGCAGCGTCCTGAAGTGATGCAAAAAGAAAATAAAACAACCGCACAAAAACAATTCAGTAACGACGCCCTCCAAGTGACGTTCGGTTAATAATGTGCTCCCAGCGAGGAGCCCGGCTCTTGGGCCGCTGGGCCTCCTGAACTCCGCAGTCTGACAGCTTCCCTTGCTTGAACACAGATCCTCTCAAGTCGCTGACTGCTCATTAAGCAGACTGCAACGCTGACGCGATAGTTTTAAGCGTCCCACCCTCAATGGTGGTTCGGGGACCGTCAAGATGCCCGTGCCAGCGGCGCCAGTGATTGTTTATGCCTACACGCAGATCCCCGCCTTGAAGGGGGTCCTGCGGCTGGCGATCAACGGGGAGGTAGGGCAGGTGCAATTCCTGCGCAGCCCTGAGGCCTTTCTGGACGAGGTGCTGCTGCTGAAGCCGTCCGCGGTCGTCCTGGAAATGAACGAGACCGGCTTCGACATCGTGCGGGCGCTGCGCGACCCGGTTCGGTCACCCGCGCCGCGCGTGCCGATGGTCGGCGTGACGGGAGAGCCGACGCGCGCCACTGTCAACGCCGTGATCAACGCTGGCGTCAATGAGTTGGTGACATTGCCGATTAGTCCGCAGATTCTCAAGCGGCGGCTCAATGCGGCAATTCATCTGCCGCGCGACTTCATCGAGGCGCCCGAATATTTTGGTCCCTGCCGGCGACGTCGCGCCGACCCAGGACATAAGGGTCCCGACCGGCGTGGTCAGGATGCAGAGAATCCAGCTTCAGCGCCGCGCCTGCCGGCCGCGGGTCTCTGAGCGCGCCCGTGGCTCATTTCCAAATCGGCTTGCCATCGCCGGGCAGGCCAAGACTTGCCCACTTCTCGGTTACCCGCTCAACGACGGTCGGATCCATACGGATCTCTTCGCCCCATTCACGGTGTGTCTCCGGAACCCATTTGTTGGTGGCGTCGAGGCCAACTTTTGATCCGAGACCGCTTTGTGGACTTGCAAAGTCAAGATAGTCGATCGGCGTGTTTTCGATCATGGTGATGTCACGCGCGGGATCCATCCGTGTCGAGATCGCCCACATAACATCCTTCCAGTCGCGCGCATTGATATCGTCGTCGATTATGATGATCCACTTCGTGTACATGAACTGGCGCAGGAAGCCCCACACGCTCATCATGACGCGCTTGGCGTGGCCTGGATAGGCCTTCTTGATGCTCACGACCGCGATACGATAACTGCATCCTTCCGGTGGCAGCCAGAAGTCGGTGATTTCAGGATACTGCTGTCGCAAAAGGGGAATGAATACTTCGTTGAGCGCTTCGCCGAGAACGGACGGCTCATCGGGCGGCCGACCGGTGAACGTGGACAGGTAGATCGGCTCCTTGCGCATCGTGATGGCCGTTACGGTGAACACGGGAAACCGCTCCACCGAGTTATAGTAGCCTGTATGGTCGCCATATGGCCCTTCGTCGCCATATTCGTCCAGGCTGACGAGCCCTTCGATGACGATCTCGGCATGTGCCGGCACTTCCAGCGGCACGGTGCGGCAGGGTGTGAGGTCGAGCTTGCGACCGCGCAGCAGGCCGGCGAACTGATATTCCGACAGCGTATCGGGAACCGGCGTCACAGCGGCGAGGATCGTTCCCGGATCCGCGCCGATCACGGCCGCGGCAGGCAGCGGGTCGCGTTTGCCCGACTTCCAGCGGCGGTGATGCTGCGCCCCGCCGCGGTGGGCAAGCCAACGCATCAGCGTGCGCTTCTTGTCGAGTTTTTGCATCCGGTAGATGCCCAGATTGTAATTGTCCTCGCGCCGATGCGATGGGCCTTTGGTCACCACCAGCGGCCAGGTGATCAGCGGGGCGGGTTCTCCGGGCCAACACGTCTGGATTGGCAGGCAATCAAGATCGATGGCGTCGCCTTCGAGGACGACCTCCTGGGCCGGTGCGCGCGCCATTCGTCCCGGGCGCATGCTCATGACGGTCCTGGCCAGCGGCAGGAGATCGAAGGCTTCCTTCAGGCCGCGCGGCGGATCAGGCTGACGCAGAAAGGCGAGGAGTTCGCCAACTTCGCGCAGGTCATGCGCCGTGCGCCGGTCCTTGCCATCCATGGTCACGCCCATCGCGACACGCTCCACCGTGCCGAACAGATTGGTGAGCACAGGCATGCGCGCCTGGCCGCCGCCTTCGGTGGTGACGTTTTGGAACAGCGCAGCAGGTCCCTGCATCGCCAAGAGACGGGTTTGGATCTCCGTCATTTCCAGCACGCTTGACACGGGTGCGCCCACGCGCACCAGTTTCTGTTCGGTTTCGAGGCGTGCGAGGAAGTCGCGCAAAGATTGGTAGGCCATGGCGCAGACTTAGACTGCGACAGCCCGAAGGGCGAGCCCCGCAGCAGGGTCAGGATGCTGTCCTGGCGGCTTGCCCATGCGGCGTTGCCCGGCGTGAGTGGCCGCACGGGCAGGGGCTGCGGCCTTGGTTTTGCCTGCCTGGCGGCTTAGACAGGCGTCGGGCGCGGCCCGGCGGATGCGCATGGAACGAGGTGAAGGCGATGCACCGGTCTCGACGGACGATTGGCGGAGTTGTCGCGGCGCTGGTTCTGGCGGCTTGCACGGCCGCCCCCACCCCAGCCGGCGCGGGTCCCGGCAGGTCCGGAGCCGGCGTCGATGGAGCTGCGTCTGCTGCCCCGGGGTCTGGCCCCTCTGCGCCAGTCCCGGAGGTGACGTCCAGCAACGCTGCGGCTTCCGGTGCGACAGGGTCCGACGGGCTTGACGGCGGCGTGCTGGTCACGGCGCCGCCGCCGCAGGTCTGCCCGAAGGAGGCCTATGGCGGTCTTGTCGGTCAGACTGAGGCCAGCGCGCGTGCGGCTCTGCGGGGGCTCGCCACGCCGGTGAGATTTGTCTGCTGGAATTGCCAGATCACCCAGGACTTCATGGCGGCGCGTCTCAACGTGGTGCTGGACCGGGCTGGCCTGGTTGACAGTCTATCCTGCGGCTGAGCGTCTGGCGCCTGCGCCCGTGACGGCGCCACGGGCGGGTCAATCTGCCTTGTCAGGGGCGATTTACCCGGCCTTGGTGACAAACACCGAGCCTGCGGAATATCCCGCCCCGAAGCTGCAGATCAGCCCGGTGTCGCCTGGCGCGAGATCTTGCGAGTGTTTGTGGAAAGCGATGATGGAGCCTGCTGATGACGTGTTTGCGTATGTGTCGAGCACGGTTGGACTCTCGTCTTCGCTTGCCGGGTGGCCGAGCACGCGCTCAGCGATCAGCCGGTTCATGTTCGCGTTCGCCTGATGCAGCCAGAGCCTGCGCAGGTCGCTGCGTGCGATTCCCAGTTCGGCCATGTGGGCGATAATCATGTCGGCGACCATCGGGACGACTTCCTTGAAGACCTTGCGTCCTTCCTGGACGAACAGTTTGTCCGCCGCCCCCGCACTTTGCGGCGCGGTGCGATTGAGAAAGCCAAAATTGTTCCGGATGTTGTTGGAGAACTTGGTCTTCAGCTTGGCGCCGCGGATCCGCCAATGTGCGGTTCCGGCGCGATCGGCGCGCTCGATCAGGATGGCTGTCGCAACGTCGCCGAAGATGAAATGACTATCGCGGTCGCGCCAATTCAAGTGCCCTGAGCAAATTTCGGGGTTCACCACCAGAACGCTGCGGGCGTTGCCGGAGGTGACGAAATCAGAGGCGGTCTGAATGGCGAAGGTGGCTGAGGAGCAGGCCACATTCATGTCGAAGCCGAAGCCGTCCACGCCCAGTGCGTCCTGGATTTCGATCGCCATAGCGGGGTATGCGCGCTGCATGTTGGAGGCGGCGCACAACACAGCGTCAACCTCTTTGGGCTCACGTCCGGCGGCTGCAAGCGCGTCGCGGGCCGCCGCCACGCCGATCTCCGCGAGAATCGATATCTGTTCATTCGCGCGTTCGGGCAGGCGCGGGCACATCACGTCAGGATCGAGGATGGATTCTTTTTCCACCACGAAGCGCGATTTGATGCCTGAGGCCTTCTCAATGAACTCCACCGAGGAGGGTTGCAGAGCGGTCATGCTTCCTGCGGCGATGGAGTCGGCGTGCTGTGCGTTATGGTTCGCGACGTAGGCGTTGAACGTCTCGACCAGCTCGGCGTTCGAGATCGCATGCGGCGGGGTGTAAAGGCCAGTGGCGGTAATGACGGCTTCAGTCATGGCGGCTGGCTTCCTCTAACGAGACTCTCCAGCCGAGGTTCATACGCAAAACCCCGGCAAGCGTCGATGGGGCGCGGGTCTGGGGCGCGGATCTGTCAGGCGCCGAGCGCGCGCACGGGTTGGTGGCGCCAGCAAGCCTGTTCGTGATCGTTGACCATGCCCACCGCCTGCATAAAGGCGTAGACAATGGTGGGCCCGCAAAACATGAAACCGCGTCGCTTCAGGTCCTTGGCGATCGCGGCGGACAGGTCGGTGTTGGTCGGCGCATCTCGGTAATGAGGCCATGCGTTCTGGATCGGACGCCCGTCGACGAAGTTCCACAGATAGGCGCTGAAATCCTCGCCGTGATCGCGCATGGCGAGGTAGGACCTGGCGCCAGCGATCGCTGCCGAGATCTTGGCGCGTGAGCGGATGATCCCGGGATCGGCCAGAAGACGGGCGACGTCTGCGTCTGTGTAGCGTGCGACCTGTTCAGGATCGAAGCCATGAAAGGCCGCGCGCAGGGCGTTGCGCTTGCGCAGGACAGTGATCCACGCCAGGCCTGCCTGAAAACCGTCCAGCGTCAGCTTCTCGTAGAGCGCACGCGAATCGCGTTCCGGCACGCCCCATTCCGTGTCGTGATATGCGTGATAGAGCGTGTCGCCTGCCCCCACCCAGCCGCAGGTCGGCTTATCGAACGCCATCTAGTTGCGGTCCTGCGGCGCGGGGGTTGGGAACTCGTACAGCACGATGAGGTGGCCATCCCAGTCCAGGAAGGCCTGTTCCACGCCGACGCCTTGGGTTTGCGACACCAGCGGGTGGGATGGGACTACGGTCAGGCCCTGGGCGCTGACCGCGGCGATGATCTCGCCGAGCCGACCGTTCGCATTGATGACAGCCGCCGCCACGCGCGGGGACTGGTTGACGACAACGGGCTGGCCCTGGATCTGCGCCAGCGCGAGGGTGCGTTGCTGAAACGGGCCGGCGGACACCATTGCGTACTGGATGGTTGCGGTACGATCGATGTTGAACACGGGATAGGAATAGCTGTCGGGGCTGGAAGGCGGATTGACGCTCACCTCAAAGCCCAGGATGTCGCGCCATAGGCGAACCGCCCGCGGCAGATCAGAGACCATGATGGTCATGCGCTTGAACGTCGGGCCCGCCCACGGGCTCGCCTGGTCTGCGGCTGGGCCAACGGGTGAAGCCGGACTCGCCGCGGGGCTGTTTGAAATGCAGCCGCCCGCGCATGCGGCGACTGCCAGGCACGTCAAAATCTGACGCATTGGCTCCTCCTGTCAGGAAGTCTCAGCGTAGACCGTTTCGCTTGCCTCCATCCAGGGGCAAGGCGCAAGGCGCACCGGGCGGCCGTGTGCGCTCAGCCGCTGGCCGGCGGCTGCGGCGTCCGCCAGCCGATCCAGTCGAACGACGGCGGGCGCGAAGCCCTCCACAGGAACGCCCAGCGCGGCGACTTCCTGGCCGTCGGCCAGGATGGCGGCATGTGCGGGAGCGTCCGTCGCGGCCACCATGGGCCGGCGACGGATTACGCCCTTGCGCTTCATCCGGCTGGCCACCTCCTGGCCGATGAAACAGCCTTTGCGATAGTCGACGCCGTTGAGCAGGTCGAACCCGACGTCGGTTGGCCAGACGGCGTCGGGCGGGTAGTCGACGCCAATTTCGGCGACGCCGAGCCGGGTGCGCCGCGCGTGATAGGCCGCCAGGGCGAGAAGATCGTCCGCGGCGAGGGCTGCTGCGAGTTCAGCTCCGTCGCGCGCGAACACCCGCCGCCCCAGAAAGGGGGTGCGCGGGTCGTCGGCGAGGTCATCAACGCCGGTCTGCGGCGGGTCGCCCTCCAGGATTTGAGCCAGGGCGGCGCTCGGCTGCGGCGTGATCTCCACCTTTGCGCGCAGACGGTAGAGACTGAGCCGGCGCATCAGGTCGTCGGCGAGTCCGGCCGCGACGTCCGCATAGAAGGTGTCCTGCGCCTGCGCCCATAAAAAAAAGTCCGCGATTACTTTGCCCTGCGGGGTCAGCAGCGCGCAGAAGCAGGGCGCGCCAGGACGCGCCTTTGTGGTGTTCTGGGTGACGATTGCGTTCAGCCACCCGGCGGTCTCGGCGCCGCGCAACCGGAACACGGCGCGGTCGGTCAACAGTACGGCTTGGCGCATCGCAGATCTCCCCCTGATAAGTGGGGTTGTGGGCGGGCCCGCGCAATGGCTCAGGCATCCTCGCGGAACGCTGCAAGGGGAGTTGGCGCAGCGGTCTGGGCGATCAGCGCTTTGGCCCGGAAGAACCGTTCAAAACCGGCCGCGCCCATGCGGGAGCGACCAAGGCCTGAAAGCTTGAAGCTTTCCTTCTCGGCTTCATGGAACAACGCGGTCAGGGCTGCGTCATTGAGGCTCACAGCACCCGCGTCGATGCGCCGGGCGATCGTCTCGGCCTCCTCCAGGGAGCCTGCGATCACTGCCGCGGACAGACCGTACTCGGTGTCGTTGGCGAGACGAACGGCCTCATCCTCGCTGTCAAAGGCCATCACCGGCAGAATTGGACCGAAGGTTTCCTCGCTCATCACCCGCATCGTATGTGTGACATCGACCAGCACGGTCGGGCGCACCCAGAGCCCGCCGCCGTGGCGTTCGATTTGCCCGCCTGTAAGCGCACGCGCGCCTTTGGCGAAAGCATCCGCCAGATGATCCGCGATGACGTCGGCCTGGCGGGCGAAGATCAGCGGGCCGATGTCGCCGTGTGCGATGTCGGGCCAGTTGAGCCGCGCCGCCTGCGCGGCTGCGACCAGCCGGTCGACAAACGCGGCGTAAACTTCGCGCGCCACATAGATGCGTTCGATAGACTGGCAGGCCTGTCCTGTCGCCAGAACCGATCCGCGCAGCGCGGCCGCGACCGCGTGGTCGAGGTTTGCCGTGCGGGTGATGATCAGCGGGTCCTTGCCGCCAAGTTCGAGATAGGCAGGGATCATGCGCGCCGCTGCGCCTGCGGCGATCTTTCGCCCGGTTGCCAATGAGCCGGTGAAGCAGACGAGATCGACCTCGCCCAGCACATCCTGGCCCGTCGCTCCGTCGCCTGGCGTGAGCGCCAGCACGGCGTTCAGGTCCGGAACCTCGCGCAGCGCCGCTGCGAAGGGCAGGAGCCAGCGGGGGGTCACCTCAGATGGTTTCACGATGACTGCGCAGCCGGCCAGCAGGGCTGGCGTGGCGTCGATGAATGACAGCAGGAGCGGAAAGTTCCATGGCGAGATCACGCCCACCAGCGCGTAGGGCGTCCACTCGGTCCGATGGCGGATGCCGGGCGCGCTCAGTCCCTGGCGCCATGGCGCAGCGAGGAGATGCGGCGTCTGGGCGCACCAGCCGGCGATCGCGCCGCGCACACTTGCGATTTCCATAGCGGCGACACGGCGCCGGCCGGTGTCGACTTCGAGCGCTGCGGTGATGGCGCCGGCGTGGCGTTCCAGCGCGCTGGCGAAGGCGTGTAGCACGGCGATACGCGCACTCAGCGGACGCGCCGCCCACCCGGACTGGGCGGCGCGCAGCGCGCGCGCGCGCGCCCGCACGCCGCCCTCGCCCGGCGCCTCAAACACGTAATCGATGGCGCCGGTTCGCGGATTGCGGGCGTGCAGGGTTCGCTCACTCAAGGCCGAGGGCTCCTGGGTTCAGCTGCCTTTTGGGATCCAACAGCGTTTTAACGCCCTCAACAAGGGCGAATGTCGCAGGCGCGCGCGTCGCGCGGTAAGGGTAGGTGCGCCCGACCTGGAAGTGGGCCGCGCCATGGCTGGCGAAGACCTCCAGGATGGCGGCGCGCAGTGCGACGACCAGTGCGCTTGCGTCCGGACTGTCTGCATGCGCGGGCAGGCGCTTGAGAAATGCGGGCTCCACCGTGGCTTCATGGATCGCGTAGCGCACGCCTGGCCAGAAGAATACCGGTTCAATCAGGAACCCCACGGTCGACAGGGTGGTGAGCATGTAGCCATGGGAAACGCCCAGTCGATCCATATCGGCGCGCCGGCGTTCGAACTGCGCCTCGATTGCAGTCCAGCAGGCATGGGCGTGCGAATGCGCCACCACGCCGTGGATCGGCGCCCAGCGCTCACCTTCGGGACCCAGAATATTGTTGAGCGGGGTGAACGGCGTCGCACGAATGACTTTGGGGATGGTGTTTTCGATTTCTGCGCCGCCATGGGTGAGCGCGATCTGCTTCAGGCGTGTCATGTCGGCGGCGACGCCCTCGCGGGATCGTCCCTCGACGACCCAATGCAGGCAATAGGCGCTCTTGGCCAGGAAGTTTCGTCCTGCCATCGCCATGCGGGCGCCCTCAACGACGCCTTTGATCAGGTTTTTCTGTCTGCTGACGACCCTGGCAAGCATTTTGGCGTCGGCCAGCAGGCTTGCCCGTTTCAGCCGCACCGCGGCGAGATGGGGATCAAAGCCGATGACTTCGCACGCAATCCCCTCACGCGCCAGTGCAGACATGGCCGAGGCGAGGGTCTCCCGGCTGGTGAATTCGAAACTCGCCCAGTCCTCATATTCAGGCGTCTTGATGAGACGCAGCGTGGCCTCCGCCTTGATGGCGAAGGCGCCTGCGTCGCCAAGAAACAGCCCGGTCAAGTCCGGACCATCGTGGCGGAAAAATCCGGACCCGCCGGCCTGTCCGGGCGAGCCCGTGGCGACCTGTGCGCCATCCGCCGTCACCACAGTAAGGCTGAGCACGCTGTCCGCGCTCGGCCCGTAGGCGCCTGCCCCGAAGAGTGCGTTATTCTGCGACAGGCCGCCGCCGATGGTGGAGGATATGCCCGACAGAGGTCCCCAGAAGGGGGTGCGCAGGCCATGCGGTTTCAAGGCGGCGAGAAGTTCGGCCCAGGTGGCGCCGGCTTCGACCCGCACGGTCATGTCGCACGTGTTGATGTCGAGGATGCGGTTCATGCGCCGCAGGTCGAGCACGACGCCTCCTGGCGCGTCTGCGACATAGCCCCTGGTGTAGCTCATGCCGCCGCCGCGCGGCAGGATCATGCGCCCGGCAGCGTAAATGAGTTTGAGCGTTTCGCACAGCTGCGCGGTGGAGCCCGGCGCGACCACCATTTCCACCAGTCCGCCCTCGGCC
>JBILMQ010000180.1:0-7234 GCA_044375455.1 Caulobacterales bacterium
ACGGCGCCGGCGGCGTCGATGCGCTTGGTCTGCAGGGCTCTGAGCGCGATCGCCCCGCCCATGGAGTGCGCGAACACGACATAGGGCTTGGGCAGGGCGACCGGCGAAGCGGCTGCTGCTGCGGCGAGGTCGCGCGCCGCCAGATCAAGCGAATCGATGTGGCCGGGCAGGCGGTCCTTCATGAATCGATCGGACAGGCCCTGGCCGCGCACGTCCATGATCACAGTGGCGAAGCCACGCGCCTGCAGTTCGCGGGCGACCTCGAAGTATTTTTCGATGAACTCCGTTCTGCCCGGGCAGATGATCGCCGATCCGCGGGCGGGCCCTGCACCAGGAGCTGCCCCATGAGCTGCGTCTGGTGGCGCGCCTGGGGCGGCGCAGGCGCGGACGCGTTTGCCGGCAGCGCCTTTGACCCAATAGGCGACTGCGCCGTTCGGGCGCGGATTGCTGGGGATGTCGATAATCGGGGCGCTGTCTGTCACGCGCGGTCTCCAGGCTGGCCTGTGTCGCAACCATGCTGCGCGTCACCGGCAACAAGAAGCCCGCGCCGTCACCGGCGCGGGCTTCTCCTAAGGGTATGTTCGGGGCGTCATCACCGGCGGCAGCCCAGGGCGCCCGGGGACGGCCCCGGACTGCCGGCGCGGGGATCCGCCGCCCGCCCGGGACGGCGATCAGCCCCGCAGTTTGGACATCACGCCCTGCAGTTGCATGGCGACGCCCATATCGCCGAGCACCTTGAGCTTGCCCTGCATGAACGCCATGGTCGGGTCGAGTTTGCCCTGCGCCATATTGATGAAGTCGTCGAGCGCGAGCTGCAACGTCGTGTTGGCCTCGCTGTCGTCATTGCTGACCTTGTTGTTGATGCCGTCCAGCAGGATCTTGCCGGCAGCGCCGAAGTCGAACTTCACGGTCTTGCCGGGCACGACCGCGCCGGCGTCGGCGAAACGCTTGGTGATTTCTGCAAAGTCCATCTGGGTTTCCTCTTGTCTGGCGACGCCCGGCGTCACGCGGCCGCGCGAGGCTCAATGGCCGCCCCGCCGCGAGGACCGCCCGATGATGGACAGGCCGAGGCGCGGGACGCGACGGTCATTGGTTAGACACTGGCCGCGGCCGTCACGCAAGGGCGCTTCTGGCGCGCTTCTGGCGCACGGCGGGGTCACGCTGGCGTGAACCGCGCGGTCAAAACGGCTTGTCGGGCGCGTCGCCGGGTGGTTAGCAGCGCCTCATGTCCGCCGCACCGTCACCGCCCTTCGGCGCCTATGCCCCGTCGCCGCTGCGTGCGCGCCTGATCGCCTGGTCGCGCGCCCTGCCGGGAGCAGGGCTCGGCAAGCGCCTGGCGCTCGGGGTGCGCCGCCTCGCCATGACCGGGCTCGACAACCCGCTGGACGTGACCGTGTTCGCAGAAGTCGGCGGGGTGCGCATGCGCCTCGCGCCCTTCCGCAATGTCGCCGAGAAGCGTCTCCTGTTCGCACCGGCCACTTTCGACGCGCACGAGCGGGCGCTGGTCGCCAGCCGGCTCACCGCCGGCGCGGTGTTTGTAGACATCGGCGCCAATGTCGGCGGCTGGAGCCTGTTTGCGGCGCGCTGCGGCGCGCGCGTCCTCGCGGTGGAGCCGCAGCCGGGCGTGATCGAGAAGCTGAGGGTCAACATCGCCTTCAATCCGGAGCTGGACATCACCCTCGCGCCGATCGCGCTCGCCGGTCATCGCGGCGTTGTGGCGCTCACCATGCCGGCGAACAATGAGGGGGAGGCGAGCATCGCCGGCGGGGTCGCTGGCGCTGTGGTCGACATCGCGTGCGATACCCTGGAAAATCTTCTTGTCGATCAGGGCATTGCGCGCGTGGATGTCCTGAAGATCGACGTCGAGGGAGCCGAGGACCTTGTGCTTGGCCCGTTTTTCGATCATGCGCCGCGCCAGCTCCTGCCGACGATCCTGGTGATGGAGCATCTCTCCGGCCGTTGGAGGCGCGACATCGCCGGCGCGGCGACGTCGCTTGGCTATCGCGAGATCGCGCGCACGCATCAAAATGTCGTGCTTGAGCTGAACGCGCCGGCCTGAGGCGGGAGCGCTGTCCGGCGCGACTTACGCCTCGTGAGCGTCGGCGAGCGCGATCGCCTTGCGCAGCAGCGTCTGCGCTTCAGGCGCATCCGCGAGAACCTTCAGGAACGCAAGCAGACGCGCGCGCCGGCGCGGCTCATCCTCGATCATCCAGCCATGTTCGGCCATGCCGTCGAGCAGAAACCGGGTGACGTCGCGCCGCAGGTGATAGCCTGGCTGCGCCTGCACCTCAGGGGGGAACAGGCGGGCGGCCGATTCCCGGCGCGCGCGGTCATAGGCCCGCATCGCCGGGGCGAAGACGGCCTCAAGGTCAGGGTCCGTGCGCGCCGCGTTGGCGAGTTCGCAATAGGCCCGATAAAGCGGCGTGTGGTTTTCCTCCCAGGCCTGCTCGATGCTGCGGCGAGCCCGCTGCGGCAGGTGCACCGCATCCGCCAAAGCTGCCTCGAAGCGCGCAATGCGCTGCAGCACCACGTAATTGATCGCCGCCTCGATCAGCGAGATCCGCGTGGGAAAATGATACAGCATCGCCGGGCGCGTCAGCCCTGCCTGCTCGGCCACGGTCACGGCGTTGACCCCCGCATAGCCGTAATTGGCAAGGCAGTGGACCGCCGCGTCCATGATGCGCCTGCGCGTGTCGCCGCTCTTGCGCAGCTCGCCGGCCGCCAGAAGGGTCGGATCGGGCGGGCCCGCCGGCGCGCGTGCGCCGCGCCGCGCAACCCCAGGCTGTGTGCGGGGTTTTGTGCGCTCAGCTCTGCCAGACGATTTCGCTGTCACGCCCAGAATCCTGCGCCGCACGCCACATAAGCATACTGCAGCCCACGTCGGGCAAGTCCGTCAAGCATCGTCAAGCATCGCCAGCGTTTTTCTCGGTGCGGCAATTTCGCGTCTTCGCGGTTGCGCGCGTCGGGCAACTTTTATACACAAGTGAAAAAACCAGTGTTTTATACAACAGTGAAAAAACTGGTCGATGGCCAGAACAACGGGAGGCATGCATGGATGGCGGCGCTACTGGGTCTGCTGAGCCGGCGGGCTGTCCCATGCATCAGGCCGGCCGGCCGGACGATTTCTCCCTGCGCGATCCCCAGGTGATCGCTTCGCCGTGGGCGTACTATGAGGCGTTACAGGCGCATGGCGGGGTGCATCGCGACGCCGAGACCGGCATCTGGATCGTCGCCGGTTATCGCCAGATCCAGGACATCCTGCGCGACAACGAGCGCTTCTCGTCCAAGGTTCATCGTCCCAACCTGCGGCCGGGCGGCGTTCCCGAGGAGGTGGGGCGTATTCTCTCTTCCACGGTGGAGATCATACCGACCCTGGTCGGCGCCGACCCGCCGATCCACACGCGGCTGCGCCCGCTCGTCAATTTCGTGTTCAGCGCCGAGCGTGTTGAAGGGCTCGCAGCCGACATCACGCACGTGGTCGATGATCTGATTGGGCGCTTCGCCGCCAAGGGCGCCTGCGATCTCGTCTCGGCCTTCTGCGCGCCCCTGCCGCTCACCGTCATCGCCACCCAGCTGGGGCTCGGCCGCGACAACATCTGGCGGATCAAGGCGTGGTCCGATGCGATGATCGAAATCCTTGGGCTGATGGGTTCGGATGAACGCCTTGTGGCCTGCGCGCGGCTGCAGAAGGAGGCGCTTGAGTATCTGCTTGACCAGGTGCGGTTGCGCCGGAGCGAGCCCAACGATTCCATCCTCAGCGATCTCGCCAATGTACGCGACGACGCCGGGGCGCATCTGAGCGATCCTGAGATCGCGTCGATTCTGATGCAGTTGATGGTGGCGGGCAACGAGACAACGACCAACACCCTCTCCGCCGGCGTGCTCTACCTTACGCGCGATCCTGCCTTGCAGGCGCGCCTGCGCGCCGGCGACCCACGGGATATGCGGATGTTTGTGGAGGAGATCCTGCGGGCGGAAGCTCCGGTGCAGGGACATTACCGCGTCGCCAAAGTCGATGTGCCGATCGCTGAGACAGTGATTCCGGCCGGGTCTGTTGTGCATCTGCGCTACGGCGCCGGCAACCGCGACGCATCGTTTTTCCCGCACCCGGCCGAGATCAATCTCGCACGGCCCAATGCGATGCAGCATCTGTCGTTCGGTGGCGGCATCCATTTCTGCGTCGGCGCGAGCCTGGCGCGCAAGGAATTGCAGATCGCCTTCCGCCGGCTGCTCGACCGGCTCGATGACATTACGTTAGCGGTTCCGGAGAGCGACCTGAAGCGCGTTCCCAGCGCTCAGCATCGTGGTCTGGTGAGCCTGCCCATCGCATTTTCGCCCCGCGCATGACGCGCCGCCGGCGAGGCCGGCCAGAAGAGGAAGTCCGACATGGATATGATGCTGTCAGGAAAACGTGCGCTGATCACCGGAGCCACCCGCGGCATCGGGCGCGCAACGGCTGAGCGTCTTGCTGCGGAAGGCTGCGACCTTGCAATCTGCGGGCGCACGCCCGCGAGCGTCGAGAGCGCCGCAGCCGCGCTGCAGGCGGCGCACGGCGTCAAGGTTCACGCCGAAGCGCTTGACGTTGGCGATCCGGACCGGCTGCGCGCCTTTGTCAACCAGGCTGGCGACACGCTCGGTGGGCTCGACGTGGTGATTTCCAACGTCAGCGCAGGCGGGGGCGGGCGCACCAGCCCGGAACAATGGCAGGCCAACTTCAAGCTTGATCTCATGGCGCCCTACCATCTGGTCGATGCGGCCATCCCGCATATGGAAAAGGCCGGCGGCGGAGCAATCGTGTTTGTGTCGTCGACGGCGGCGCTCGAGATCTTCAGCGTTCCCCAGCCCTACAACGTGATGAAGGCTGGCCTGATCAATTACGCCAAGAACCTGTCGCACGCGCTCGCGCCCAAGAAGATCCGCGTCAACGCGATCTCGCCCGGGCCGATCTGGACCGAGGACGGCGGATGGGCCTATTTGCGCAAGAACATGCCGGACTTCTACACCCAGACGATCGCGCAGATTCCCGCCGGACGCATGGGTTCGCCCGATGAGATTGCAGCGGCCATCACGTTCCTGGCAAGCCCTGTCATGGGATATCTCACCGGGGCCAATCTGGTTGTCGACGGCGGCTTCACCAAGCGCGTCCAGTACTGAGCGCCGCCATGAAGCTTGCCGACAGGATCGCGGTCGTCACAGGGGCCGCCGAGGGCATAGGGGCAGCCATTGCCGCCCGCCTCGCGCGCGAGGGCTGCGACGTCATCGTCACGGATCGCGACGTCCAGAAGGGCGAGGCTGCCGCCGCCAACATTGGCGCGCGGTTTTTTCCGCTGGACGTGGTGTGCGAGGACGGCTGGGCCGCCTTGCAGGCGCATCTCGAAACGCAGGGCAAAGGGCTTGACATTCTCGTCAACAACGCTGGCGTCAATCCTGGCGCGAGCCCGATTGAGGACCTCGACTTCGAGGTCTGGCGACGCGTGCTCGCGGTCAATCTCGACGGCGCGTTTCTGGGCTGCCGCATGGCGCTGCGCACGATGAAGCCGCGCGGCGGTTCGATCGTCAACATCGGTTCGGCCGCCGGCGTGCGCCCGGTCGGTGAGCTTGTGCATTACAGCGCAAGCAAGGCTGGCCTGCACATGCTGACGCGCAGCGTGGCGCTGTATTGCGGGCGCAAAGGGCTCAACATCCGCGCCAATGCGGTGCTGCCGGGCTCGATCGAAACGCCGATGGTGGATCGGCTGCGCAACGCTTCGGGTGATCCGGCGGCAGCGCGCGCGCGCGCTGCGTCGCTGCATCCGATCGGGTTCGTCGGCGCGCCGGAGGACATCGCGTCGGCAGTCTTTTACCTTGTCAGCGACGAGGCGCGTTTCGTGACCGGGGCGCTCGTCAGCGTGGACGGAGGATTGACGCTGTGACGCGCCAGACGCAGCCGACGCGCATCGACGGGCGCCTGATCGTGGGCGGCATGGCGCATGACTTTGATTATGCCCGCCTTGAAATCCTGAAAGCGCTCGCAGACCACCCCAATGTCAGGGTCTCGGTTACGGATCACTTTGAGGACGTCGAGGCGCTGGAGTCGTGCGCGTTCCTTGTCACCTACACCTGCAATGTGCACCCGTCGAAGCGGGCGAGCGAGGCTCTGCGCGGTTTTCTGGCGCGCGGCGGGCGCTGGTTCGCCCTGCACGCCACCAACTCGCTGCTTGCCTGGACGAGCGACGGGGTGGCCGCCCTGCCGGACGACACCGGTTTCATCGACCTTTTGGGATCGCAGTTCGTTGCCCATCCGCCGATCGGCGCCTTTCAGGTGCGCGTGCGTGCACCCGACCATCCGGTGTGCCGCGGAATCGCCGATTTCGAGACGGTGGACGAACTTTACCTGTCGGATCTCGCCGACGGGCTCACGGTTCTGATGGACACGCGCTACGCCGGGTCGGCGCCGGGATTTGTGCGTGCGGATTGGTCGCGCGACGAACCGCGCCCGGTCTTGTATTCGCGCAGCGTTGCCAGTGGCGAAGTGCTCTATTGCACGCTCGGGCATTGCCGTGGGCACTGGGACGCGCCGCACCGCACGCCCTATTATCCGCAGGTCGAGCGCTGTTCATGGGAGACGCCGGCGTTCCGGCGCATACTGGCGCGCGGCCTTGCATGGGCCGCAGGCATAGAAGGGGAGACTGACCATGGCAGCTGACGACGCGCGTCCTGATCCGCTCAACCGTCCCTATCCGACCGTTCAAGACATGCTGCGCCAGGATCCCAAGGAGCAGCCCTGGCAGCTCGCCGAAGCCCCCTACGTGGATTTCGGGCTCGGCGGCGTGCCGGTGTCTGAATATCTGTCGCAGGACTTCTGCGATCGCGAAATGACGCATCTCTGGGGCAAGGTCTGGCAGGTCGCTTGCCGTGAGGAAGAGATCCCCAATGTGGGCGATCACGTCGTCTACGACATCGGGCAATGGTCGCTCATCATCGTGCGGGCCGCGCCGGACGACATCCGGGCGCATTTCAACGCGTGTCTGCATCGCGGTCGGCAACTGCGCGACTGCGCTGGGACAGTGGCTGCCTTCCGCTGCCCTTTCCATGGCTTCACCTGGGGTCTGGACGGGACCTTGAAGCATGTGCCCGCCGAGTGGGACTTCCCGCATGTTGACCGCGGCGAATTCCGCCTGCCGCAGGCCCGGGTCGGTCGGTGGGGTGGTTTCGTCTTCATCTGCATGGATCCCGATGCGCCCGACCTTGAGAC
>JBILMQ010000374.1:0-3058 GCA_044375455.1 Caulobacterales bacterium
ACCTATCTTGAGGATATTCCAGCCGTTTTTGCCCGTTGGCCGATGGAGGATCGCTTTATCGCCGCGCACGTGAGCAAGCCGCTCAACTGCAACTGGAAGCTCGCGCTGGAGGCCTTCGTTGAGTCGTTCCATGTGACCGACACCCATCCTCAGGCGGCAGCCTACATTGCAGACTTCAACACGCAGTATGACGTCTGGCCGGGCAAGCGGCATTACAGCCGCATGATCAGTCCCCGCGGCGTCGCGTCGCCGTCGCAGGGCGATGGGCTGACGCAGGATGAGATTTTGCAGGCGTCCGAGCCCAATGCCGGGCCGATCACAGTTCCAGAGGGCTCCACGGCGCGCGCCGAGATGGCGCGCCGGCGGCGCGCCGCCCTCGCGTCGGTGATCGGGCCTGCCGTCGACACCGTGACCGACAGCGAGGCAATCGACACGATCCAGTACTTCGTGTTCCCGAACCTCGTTCTGTGGTTCGGTCACGCCGCGCCGATCTGCTATCGTTTCCGCCCGCTCGGCCGCGACCCTGACTGGTGTGTGCAGGAGGTCTATCTCCTTGTCCCCACGCCGCACGGCAAACCGCGTCCGCCAGCGGCCAAACACACCCAGCTGCGCGCTGAACAGCCCTGGACGGACGCTCTCGAGCTTGGCGGTCTGGGCGGCGTTTTTGACCAGGACGGCGCCAATCTGTGGGCGATCCAGAAGGGACTGCGCTCGCTGCGCCGCGGCGCCACCACGCTCGCCCGTTACCAAGAGAACCGGCTGCGCCATTTCCACGCGACGCTGAACGATTATCTCGGGCGCAAGCCGTAAGCCTCCAATGTCTGTCACGCTGACCATCGAGCCGTCGGGGCTTCTGCTCAGCGTGGAGTCGGGCGAGAGCGTTCTTGCCGCCGCACGGCGCGCCGGCCTGGTCTGGCGCAGCGTGTGCGGTGGTCATGCGCAGTGCCGAACCTGTTTCTTCACGACGACGGCGCCGGAGGCCTTCGCGCTGCCGTCGTTGCTTGAGGCTGGCGCGCTCGCGTTGATCGGCCCGGCGGTGACGGGCGCACCGGTGGGACAGGCGGGTGAGGCGGGAACGGTGCGCCTGGCGTGCCAAGCGCGTCCGCTGGCCGACGCCACGGTGCGCAAGATGGGCGTGCGCCAGTCCTGAGCGCAGGCCGGCGCGCTGTGCTGCAATGCCCATGTTTGTCAAAGCCCGTCGGTCGCGGCCACGGATGCTGCAGGTTCAGCCGCGCCGCCTGGGCAGGTCTCGGCGCATACACTGGGCGCTGGCCCCTGGGCGGCTCCGCGATCAAGCGCCGGGACACGGTCGCGAGAGGGCGCGCCTGCGGATCGCGCCGGCGCCCGGTGCGTGATCGCAGCGCCCATCGCAGGTCCCAGGCTGGGGGCGCAGCCCGGCAAAGGCCAGGCATGGCGCCGGCCAAGCCGCCGGACTTTGTCGCGCCAGCGTTATGCAGGCTGGCTCGCTGCCGCCTCATAGCGCGCGCGCGCCTCGCGATAGGGCCGCCAGGCCGTCATCAGCAGGATCGCAGCCAGCGGCGCCGTCGCCGCGTTGATCACGGCAAGCGAGTAGCGCACCCCATCTGCGCTCGGAAACACTGTGTCATTCATCAGGCCCACCATCACCGGCCCGAGGCCTAGACCACACAGGTTGATCGTGAACAGATACAGGGCCGAGGTCTGTCCACGGAACTGGTTCGGCGTGGACAGCTGGATTGCTGCGGCGGCGAGCGGGAAGGTGAACGTGGTGAAGAATTGCGCCACCGCGAGGAGCCCCAGCGCGGTCCAGGGATCGTCCATCAGGGTTGCGGTGGCGGAAGGAATCCAGGAGGCCAGCATGGCGAAGGCGGCGACACGCAGCGGCGCGTCGCGATGGCGTTTGCCGACCTGATCGGATATCCAGCCGCCTGCGAAAGCGCCCAGCACGCTGGCGATCATGACGCCGACAAGCCCGTACCAGAAGCCGACCTGCCCGGGCGACCAGTCAAAGGTGCGTCGGAAGAACTCTGCAGTCCAGCTGGTGCCGGCATAGCCGTTCAGCGTGATCATGCAAAAGCCGGCGAACATCGGGGCGTAAACTGCTTTTTCACGCCACAGCCGTCCGGCGACGGCGCGCAGCGGCGGCGGGCGCAGGCGTCCGTCCGCCTGCGCCTCAACGCCGCGGCGTAACGGCTCCTTGAGCGTTGCGACCCAGAGCGCGATGAGGAAGCCTGGCGCGCCCACGATGAAGAATGCGAGCTGCCATGGCTCGACCGTCCAGTTGGGGGTGATGGCGATTGGTCCGGTGGTCAGCGCCCACTGCACGATGGCGCCGCCGAGAATAAAGGCGGCGCCGATGCCCACGAACGCGCCCATCGTGAAGATGCCGAGTGCCTGTGACAGGCGTTCCTTGGGGTAGGTGTCGGCGAGCATCGAGTAAGCTGCCGGATTGAGGCTCGCCTCGCCGGCCCCGACGCCCACCCGGGCCAGAAACAATTGCCAGTAGTTCTGGGCGAGGCCGCACGCCACGGTGCAGGCGGAGAAGAAGGCTGTGCCCCAGGCGATGATCGAGCGCCGATTGGCAAAATCCACCAGCCGGCCCATCGGCAGCGCGGCGAGCGTGTAGAACACGCCGAAGGCAAGGCCCATGAGCAGGCTGACCTCAGTATCGCTGATCTCGAAGGTCTTGCGGATCGGTCCGATCATCAGGCTCAGAATGATCCGGTCGATGTACGAGTTCATGCTCGCGATCGTGAGCACGAACATCAGGTAGCTGGCCTGTGCGGCGGACGGCCAGGGATCGTTCGGCCCGGCGATCCGGGTGGTGCTGCGCGCGGTCATGGCTTTGCTCCCTTGCCGGATGTCGTCGCCCCGCGGGCTGTCGCGGTCTGGCCGGCCGGCTGTCGGGCGGTCTGGGTTTTGCCGGTTGCAGCTTTGCCCGTTGCGGCTTTGACCGTTGCGGCTTTGACCGTTGCGGCTTTGACCGTTGCAGCTTTGCCAGTTGCCGCTTTGCTGGTTGCGGCCTTCCTGGGCGATGCTTTGCTGGGCGATGCTTCTCTGGTTTTGCCGGTCGCCGGGG
>JBILMQ010000372.1:0-3092 GCA_044375455.1 Caulobacterales bacterium
CTTCGAGCCAGAGCCGTATCGGTAAGGGGCTGTCGCCGCTACACCTCGCGGAGAACGAATAAAGAACAAAATCGCCATTGGGGGAACTCGGCGACATCTTTAGGCACGTTGGCGGTTCTAGGGATGGTGAAAATGGGCGAAAAAACAGCAATGTAACATTTCATTGAACGGTAACACGGTCAGTGTTAGCATGCACATCTATGTTAGAAAAGGCGGACCATAGGTTGGATGGCTTCGGCAAGACGCTACGCGCGTACTTGGCCGCGATCCTTCATGCCGACATCGTTCTGGAACCTTGGCAGGGCGGGGGTGAGCTGCCCCTCTACCTGACGCGCCGCTATCGCTTCTACAGCACGCAGATCGCGACGCGCCGTTGCCTGTTCGCGGCGGCTGAGGCGCTCGACGCCACACCGGCCGCTATCGCCAGGAACATCGACCAGATAAAGGGCGCCTTCGATGGCATCGTCGCCTTTGCGACTGACCATATGTCATCCACCTTCCGCGCGCGCCTGGTCGCGCAAGGCATTCCCTTCGCAGTGCCCGGAAACCAGCTCTACATCCCGCAACTTGCAACCGACCTGCGTGAGCACTTCCGCGCGCCGGACAAGGCGCGCGGCGATCGCCTCTCGCCCGCTGCTCAGGTGGTCCTCTTTGACCACATTCTACGGCGGCGCCACGAATTCACCACGCCGTCGCTGCGCGCTGCGGACTTGCGCTACAGTCCGATGACAATCGGACGTGCGTTCGACGAGCTTTCCCAACGGAATCTGGCGACCATCGAATGGCGCGGACGGTCGAAAACGCTGCATTTCAAAGCGGATGGACGGACCCTGTTCGAATCCTGTCGCACCTTGCTGCGCAGCCCAGTGCGCGGCGTACACGCTGTTGTCTTTGAGGGCGCGACGCCCCCGATGCAGTTGGCCGGCGAGAGCGCACTCTCGGCGCTGACGCACCTGTCGCCACCGCTTAAGCCGACCTACGCGATCGATGCTTCGAAGTGGGTCGATTTCTTCGCTCGACACAAGATACGCGACCTCCACTACGAGTATGAAGGCGAGGCGATCATTGAGACTTGGCGCTACGATCCGGGCACGCTCAGCGGCGACGACACCGTCGATCCACTGTCGTTGCACGCGCAGTTCTGGGACAATCCAGACGAGCGCGTCGCACAGGCAGCCTTGGACGTGCTGGAGCGGGTGCAATGGTAGTCGGCCTCGACAAGTTTCGCGACTACTTCGCCGCTTTCGCCGACCGCTACGTGCTGATCGGCGGCGCGGCCTGCGATCTCTTGTTCACGGACGCAGGCCTTCCCATGCGCGCGACCAAGGACCTCGACATCGTCCTCTGTGTCGAGGTGATCGACGCCGCGTTCGCGACGCAGTTCAAAGCGTTTCTCGACGCCGGTGGATACCAGACTTGGTCGACGGGCGATGGCGAGCGGAGATTCTTCCGCTTCCAGAACCCGACCGACGGCACGTTTCCAGCGATGATCGAAGTGTTCGCGCGCCCGCCCGCGAGCTTTGATCTGCCCGACAGCGACCGTTACATCCGCCTCTCGGTCGAGGAGGCGATTGTCAGCCTTTCGGCGCTGCTCCTGAACCCTGACTACTACGCCGCGCTGCAGGATGGCCGGGAGATGCGTGACGGCATTTCGCTGCTCAACGAAAACCTGCTCATCCCCTTCAAGGCGCGCGCCTATCTTGATCTCACAGAGCGGCGCGCAGCCGGCGAGGCGATCTCCTCGACCGATATCAAAAAACACCGCCACGACATCTATCGGCTGCTGCAGCTCATTCCGCCCAACCGTACAGTGTCGGTCGCCGACAGCCTCAAGGGCGACCTGCGCCGCTTCATCGCTGCGATTGCGCAGGAAGATCTTGATCCAGCATCGTTCAAGGTGCCGATCACGCGCGATGACGGGCTGCTGATGCTTAATCGCATATGTCGGCTTGAGGACGGGCGGCCATGAGTGCGGCAGGCGCGATAGGCGGCTAGGCGGCTAGGCGCGCTTAGCGCCACGGAGATCTTTCGAGGGAGACCGCACCCGTCGCGGGCCGAGATGCGCTGAATGTTTGCCGCCCGAGTTGTGGGCTCGATATCACCTCTCAAGGGGCCCAGCATCACAACGTACGGGCCAGCCGAAACGCTGCAATGTGCTCGGCCGGGTAGGCGTGTCCGCGCCATCCGGCGCGCCAGGTCGTCACTTGATCAATCATGGACCCGCGCAACACGCGTGGTTGGGGCGTGTCATCCCCATCGATCCAGGCGCTTCCGTCGTTGGGCGCGCCAAAATAGGCCTCATGCCAGTGATCTTCGCACCATTCGGGAATGCCGCTCTTCATGGCCCAGACCCCGAAAGCGTTCGGCTGGGGGTTGGTCGCGTGCGCATGCATGGCCCCTTGGTGGCCCGCGCGGCACGCGTACTCCCACTCCGCTTCAGACGGCAGGCGATAGCAATCAGATCGACCAGTCAGGCCCAGGCTGTCGTTCAACCAGGCGATGTAGGCCTTGGCGTCCCACCAACTCAGAAAGGCCGCGGCATCGGCCTTGTGCTCGGAGAAACGCCATTCGCCCGGCGCCGTGTTTGGGTCGGACGCTCCGTGCGAAAGCATCGAAAATTGATACCTCAGTGTCGCGCCGCTCCGCCCGCAGGCGAAACCCAGACGATATCCCGTGGCGTCCACAAAACGCACAAAGTCGCGCTCTGAAACGGGCCGACCGCCGAGGGCGACCCAGTAATCAATGGCGACGCGATGCTCGGGCCGTTCGTTGTCGCCCGCTGGCGTTTCACCATTCTCCGGACCGACGCCAGCCCATGCGGGTTCTCCGGGCGCGAAAGTCGCCATCTCGCCGACAGGAGCTCCCATGACGAAGTCGCCCTTCGGCAAGACAACCATGAATTGATCGGCGCATAGCGGGCCGATGGAGAATGCGCGGCGATGGTCGCCGCCTTGCGCCGCGGCGACGGCCCGCTCAATCTCTTCGTCGCTCGCGTCCCACCCCATGAAGCGGATCTCCTGCATGCCCTGAAGAGACAATGGGCATGAGCCGTCCGCTCTGCAATGGCGCAGAGGCGCCGCGGTCGGGCTCCG
>JBILMQ010000110.1:0-10259 GCA_044375455.1 Caulobacterales bacterium
GCGGTCTGATTGCATCGTGGCTGGCGCTTGATCACTCAGCCTGTGTCGGGGCGCATCTCAACATGATCGGCTTTCGCCCGACGCCGGCACAACCGGCAGACGATGCAGAGGCGGCATGGCTTTCGCGAACCCAGGCCGCGATGCAGGCAGAGGGCGCATACTTCATGCAGCAGGCGACCAAGCCTCAGACGCTGGCCCACGCGCTGATGGACAGTCCCGTCGGCGTCGCGGGGTGGATTTTCGAGAAATTCCATGGGTGGAGCGACCTCGCCAAGGGCGGCGGAGACGTCCTTAAGGTGCACGATCCGGACCATCTTTGGACGAATGTGATGATCTATCTCATCACTGACAGTTTTGCGACGTCCGTCTGGTACTACCGCGGTCTGTTTGAGGAGGGTGGGATCCAGCTTCCGCCGGGCGTCCGGTGTCAGAAGCCGACGGGTTTCGCCAATTTTCCGGGTGAGCGGCTGTACCAGGCGCCGCCGCGCAGCTGGGCCGAACGCGCATACACTATCGCAACCTGGACTGACATGCCACGCGGCGGCCATTTCGCAGCGATGGAGGAGCCGGATCTTCTCATATCGGATATTCGTGCGTTTGCGCGCGCGATCGGCTATTGATCGGTCAGTTCAAAGACAAGAACGTTGGTCGCGCGGGTCGCAGACAGACCGTTGTCGGAAACGAGAACAAGGCGCACGTGCTGGCCGGCCTGCGTCAGGCCGAGGCCTTCGAGGTTGCCTGCGCCCTCGCTGGCGGCAATCTCAAGGACCCCGGATCCGGGTCCAAGGCGCAGCCCGGCGCCTGATGCTGCGCCCTCCGCCACGCGTGCGCGCATGCGGGTGACGCGCGCGGAGAAGCCGTCAAAAACTGAAAACTTCCGCCAAAGCGCATAGAGATCGAACGCGTCATCTGATCTGGCGCGGGTTGCAAGCGCGGTCAGGCTGTAGCCCCGCTCGGCCGGGACCGTCGCTGCAATGAGGCGCAGATCAGCGAATGGCGGGCCGACGGCCAGGCGAACCCGGCCATTCCTGGGCCGCTCGAAACCGGCGATCAGAAGCCGGCCGTCGGGTGTTGTGGTCAATCCCTCCGCGCCTTCATTGGGCCAGACGCCGCGCGGGGTCTCCAGACCGCCGGAGTGGCGGCCCGGCGCCGCCACTCCGCAGGCGGCGAAATCGTAATAGGCGACGCGGTGGCGGCGTTCAAAGCTGACCGCGAACACGCCTGCGCCCGCCGCTGGCACGGCGGCGATATCCTCTCCATCCCCGTCGTCCTTGCCGTCGAGCGGCGCGCCAGAGCCGTCCTTCAGGATCGCCAGTCGCACATCACTGAGCCCGGAAAACCGACCCTCAGGGGTGAAGGCGAGGCGCGCCTGGGCCCAATGACCCGCATCCGAGACCATGCGCACGAGGCCTGTCTCGTCGATGGTGAGGCCGCTCATGCCGCCGAAGCGGGGGTCTTGCGATGTGACCGCCACGCCGCCGATGAACCGTGCGGTCGACCGGTCCTGCACCCTCTGGCGCAGGCGCAGCGCCGCCTGGGACACCTCGATCCGGGCGGGCGTGATGATGTGGTCTGGCGGGCAGAACGCATGATCTGACTGTGCATTCGGCGACGGGCGTGCTCCGGCGGCCGATGGCGCGCCGGCCCCGGGTATGGGCGACGGGAGTTCAGGGTGCGGACTTTCGCGCCCGGCCGACGCAGCCGGGACCGCCACGCTCCCGGCCTCGCGTTGGTCGGGCGCATGAGCCGGGCGCGCGGCGGATGCGCCGGGCGGCTCAATGCCGGGCGAGCAGCTTGCGGCGAGCAGGCCGGCCGCGGCAAGCGCGGAAAGTCTCATCGGCGCGCGCGTGCGCCGACGACCGGGCGATAGTCCGCCCGCCCGGCGCCAGCCGACGATCCCTGACGGGCCGGGCCTGCTGCGCGTTTTGGCGTTGGGCTTCGGGTCTGCGTCTCCTCGAAGAGTTCGGCGAGCTTGTCCGTCATGGCGCCGCCAAGTTGCTCGGCGTCCACGATGGTGACGGCGCGCCGGTAGTAGCGCGTCACGTCGTGGCCGATGCCGATGGCGATCAGTTCGACGGGGCTTCTGGTTTCAATGAACTCGATGACGTCGCGCAGGTGGCGCTCGAGATAGTTGCCGCTGTTGACGGACAGAGTGGAATCGTCGACTGGCGCGCCATCTGAGATCACCATCAGGATGCGGCGCTGTTCAGGGCGCGCCATCAACCGGTCGTGCGCCCACTGCAGCGCCTCGCCGTCGATATTCTCCTTGAGCAACCCCTCGCGCATCATCAGGCCGAGGTTCTTGCGGGCGCGCCTTAACGGGGCGTCTGCCGACTTGTAGATGATATGGCGCAGATCGTTGAGCCGGCCGGGCCCCGCGGGCTTTCCCGCCTTCATCCAGTCTTCGCGCGCGCCGCCGCCCTTCCAGGCGCGGGTTGTGAAGCCAAGTATCTCAACCTTCACCGCGCAGCGTTCAAGGGTGCGCGCCAGAATGTCCGCGCACAGGGCCGCAACCATGATCGGGCGCCCGCGCATGGACCCTGAATTGTCGAGCAGGAGACTGACGACGGTGTCGCGGAACTTCGTCTCGTCCTCCAGCTTGAAGGACAACGCCGCCATGGGGTCGGTGACCACCCGCGACAGGCGCGAGACGTCGAGCACGCCTTCCTCCAGGTCAAAGGTCCAGGATCGGTTCTGTTTGGCCATGAGGCGGCGCTGCAGGCGGTTGGCGAGACGGCCGACGGCGCCCTGCAGGCCCGTCAGCTGGTGGTCGAGATAGGCGCGCAGGCGGGTGAGCTCCTCAGCATCGCACAGGTCTTCCGCGCCGATGATCTCGTCGTGGGCGGTGGTGAACGTCTTGTAGCGGAAACCTTGATCGTCGCCGGGCCGGAAGTTCGGTCGGACCGGTCGCGCGCCCTCCTCGGTTTCTGTTTCATCCTCCATGTCGCTGTCTGCCGTGGTCTCGGCGTCCACGGTGACATTGGCGTCCTCGCCGGCGTCCTCGCCAGCCTCCATCTCGACGTCCTGGGTGGTCACGCCTTCCGGCTCACCCTGCCCGCCGTCGTCGGATGCGTCGGGGGGCGGCTGGTCGGGCTGGTCCGGGTTGCGCTCGCCTGCGTCGTCATCGCCCGGTTCGCCGCCCAGTTCGTCGCCGAGATCCAGATCGCGGATGAGGTCGCGCGCAACCAGCGCGAAGCGTCGCTGATCGCCGAGGGCCGCCTCCAGGCGCGCCATGGCGCCGCCCGCCTTGGCTTCGATTTCCTCCCGCCACAGCGCCACCACGCCCTGCGCCTGGGTGGGCGGCCGGGCCCCGGTCAGTTTTTCCCGCAGGATCAGCTCGAGCGCGTCGGCCATCGGCGCATGCTGACGGTCCTCCATGCGCTGGAAGCCCTTCTTTTCGCAGCGTTCGATCAGGGCGGCTTCCAGATTGTGCTTCACCCCCTCCATGGCGCGCGCGCCGATCGCCTCCACCCGGGCCTTCTCCGCTGCGTCGAACAATGCGCGGGCGCGCTGGCCTCGCGGCAGCAAGGCGGTGTGCTGTGCGTCGTCATGATAGGCCAGACGCAGCGCCGCCCCGTCGGCGGCGCCGCGAATACGCGCCGCCTCCATCGGCGTCAGATCACGCGACGGGTGGGGCAGGGTGACGCGATTGGGTCCGATGTTCGGCCCGTCGGCGGCGTAAAGCACTTCCAATCCGGCCTGGCGCGACAGGGACCGGGTGGTTGCGGCCAGCGACCGCTTGAATGCCTCGGCAGGCGTTTCCTTCTTGCTCATCGTCCTCACAGATAGCGCGCTGTGCGCGCGCTGCAAAACGGCTTGCGACCAATTCCTGCAGGCGGGCTGGCGCAGCCGTCGGCGCCGCATGGCCAGGCTGGCGTTGCTGAGGCTTGCGACGCAGGACAAGGATTGCGATTTATCAGGGGAGGGTCGCGCAGGGAGTGGCGTGGATGCGGCGCAGCAGAGGCGAAAAATCCGATTGGCGCAGCCCGTGTGCGGCTGGCGAGGTCCGCTCTGGCGGCGCACGACCCATGACAGGACCGATGACGGGCATGCTGTGCGTGGCGGTGGCGGTTGCTGTGGCGGCCGCAGCGTGTACGCCGGCGCCGCCGCCATCCGGGCCGGCGGACACGGCGGCTTCCCAGGGTGCGGCGTCGCCGCGTGAGCAAGGGTCGCGCGTGGTGGACGCCCGCGGCGATCTCGCCCAGAGCGAGCAGGCCACCATCTCGTTGTTCGAGAACGCCTCGCCCTCGGTTGTTCAGGTGGTCACGCGCACGCTGGTGCTGTCCGGCTTTCGCGGCCAGGAGGCCCGGGGCGGGGGCACCGGCTTCATCTGGGATGACGCTGGACATGTGATCACCAACGACCATGTCGTTGAGGCCGACGAGATCATGGTGCGCCTGCAGACCGGCGAGCAGATGACTGCGGAGGTCATAGGCCGGGCCCCGCAATACGACATCGCTGTCCTGCGGCTTGCGCGCAAACCCGCAGCGCCCCCGCTGGCGCTGGGCGAATCCGGGTCGCTGAAGGTCGGCCAGGCCGTGTTTGCGATCGGCAATCCGTTCGGACTGGACAGCAGCCTGACCTCCGGCATCGTGAGCGCGCTGGAGCGGCGTCTGCCTGTCGGGGACGGGCGGGAGATCGCCAATGTCATCCAGACAGACGCCGCCATCAATCCGGGCAATTCGGGCGGTCCGCTGCTTGACTCGGCGGGACGGGTCATCGGCGTGAACACGGCCATCTTCTCGCCATCCGGCGCCTATGCCGGGGTCGGTTTTGCGGTGCCGATTGATTTGGTCCGCCGTGTCGCCCCCGATCTGATCGCGACCGGTCGTGCGCCGACGCCGGGACTGGGCGTGATCGTGGCCAATGAGGCGATGGCCGCCGCACTGGAGGTGGATGGCTTGCTGGTCTGGCGCACGGTTCCTGGCGGCCCGGCCGACCAGGCGGGACTGCGCGGCACGGATGAGAGGCGGGGCCTGCGCGGCGACGTGATCGTCGCGGTCGACGGCCGGAAGGTGGCGCGCTTGGCCGACCTGACCAATGTTCTGGAGGATGTCGGCATCGGCAAGCCGGTCACGCTGACGGTGCAGCGCGGCGACGAGCGTCTCGCCATCAAAGCCATGGTAGAGGACATCGGCGCGCGCTGACGGGCGCGCGCCCGGACCCAGCCACAGGGCGGCCGCCAGCCTGCGACCCCCGCCGGATCAATCGTCCGGATCAATCGGCGGAGCCATCGGCGCAGGCGTCTCCCGCAGGAGTCCCCCGCAGGCGTCCCCCGCAGGCGCATCTTCCGGCGCCTGTTCGGGCCCCTGCTCAGGCGACTTTCATGCGCAGCGAGCTTTGCGGAAGCTCTTTGCCGAAGCAGCGCTGGAAAAACTCAGCGACCGTCGGGCGTTCCAATTCGTCGCACTTGTTGAGGAACGTCACCTGAAAGGCCAGCGCGACATCGCCGAGGATCTCCGCGTTCTCGGCCCAGGTAATCACCGTGCGCGGGCTCATCACAGTGGAGATGTCGCCGTTCATGAAGGCGTTGCGGGTCATGTCCGCCACGCGCACCATGTCGGAGATGGTCTTTCTTCCGTCGGACGACGTCTGGTAGGCGGGCGACTTCGAAAGCACGATGTCGACCTCAACATCGTGCTCGAGGTAGTTCAGGGTTGTGACAATCGACCAGCGATCCATCTGGCCCTGGTTGATCTGTTGGGTGCCGTGATAGAGGCCGGTGGTGTCGCCAAGTCCGATCGTGTTCGTCGTGGAGAACAGCCGGAAATGGCTGTGCGGCTTGATCACCTTGTTCTGATCGAGCAGCGTCAGCCGGCCTGAGGATTCCAGGACGCGCTGGATGACGAACATCACGTCTGGGCGGCCGGCATCATATTCGTCGAATACCAGTGCGATCGGTCTCTGCAGGCTCCATGGCAGGATGCCCTCGCGAAACTCGGTGACCTGCTTGCCGTCCTTCAGGACAATCGCGTCCTTGCCGACGAGATCGATCCGGCTCACGTGGCTGTCGAGGTTGACCCGGATCAGGGGCCAATTGAGTCGGGCGGCCACCTGCTCGATATGCGTCGATTTTCCGGTGCCGTGATAGCCCTGCACCATCACCCGGCGGTTGAACGCAAAGCCCGCCAGGATCGCCAGGGTCGTCGTGGGATCGAATTTGTAGGCGCTGTCGAGGTCAGGCACATACTCGTTCGGCCTGGAAAACGCCGGGACCTGCATATCGGAGGCGACGCCGAAGACGTCGCGGGCTGACACGGTCTTATCGGGCTTGGCGCTCAGCAAGGCGTCGGACAGGTCGGGCATGCGACGGAGCTTCCTCGGAAACTGGGGGACAGGGCCTAACATACGGCGTCGGCCGGTGGGGCCAACCGGAAAATCATGCAGCTGCTGAGAAAGCCCCCGGCTGGCCTGCCGGCGTGTGCTTCGGGACAGGTCTGGGGGGACAAGTCTGGGGGCGGGCGTTCCGGACCGGAGAGATGCGCACAGCCTTGCAGCAGCCTGGCCGGTCCGGCGGCGCCTGCAGGTCAGGCGATGCCGGCGGCCTTCAGCACCTTCACGGCGCGGATCACGCGCTGCAGCCGGCCTTCCGTGGAGCGGTCTCCGCCGTTGGAATCAGGATGATAGCGCTTGATCAGCTCGGCGTAGCGGGCGCGAATGTCCTCCGGCGAGGCGCGCTGGTCCAGGCCAAGGTCCTCAAGGGCCTCGCGTTCGCGCACACCGAGCCGCGGCTCCGGGCGCGCGGCTGCCTGTTTTGGATACATGCGGCTCCCATCCTTGCGCCAGATCTTGCTCTCGGAAGCCTCGCGCGCGCCGGCGTCGGCGCGAAACGTCCAGGTCGGGCGATGTCCCACCATCTCGCCGTCGCGAAACTGGGTGAACTCTTCGTCAGTCATGCCTGCAAAGTAGTTCCAGCGCCGGTTGTACTCCGCCGCATGATCGGTGCAGAACCAGTAAAACTCCTCGAGCTTGTCGCGGCCTTTCGGCGCCCTGCAGGGTGCGGGGCGGGTGCAGCCCGGCTCGTCGCAGGCGCGCTCGGCCGGCGGGGCTTTCGCCTCCGCGCCCGGAGGCTTCACCCGCACGTCGACGAATTTCGGCTTGTAGCTGAAACCGGGAGCCATGCGGGTACTATGGGTGGCTTCGGGTCATTCGACAATCGGGAGAAGGGTGGGGATGCAGGAGGCTTCGGGAGACGCAGAGGCTGGCAGGGCGTCCGCTGGCGACGGGCCGGTGGCGGCCGCACTGCGCGCCAAGCTCGCGGCGGCGTTCGCGCCGAGCGCGTTGGTGATCGAGGATGAGAGCCATCGCCATGCTGGCCATGTCGGCGGCGTGCGTGCGGACGGCGGGCGTGGCGAGACGCATTTTCGCGTCGCCATCACCGCCGCCGCGTTCGCGGGGCTCGGCCGTGTGGCGCGTCACAGGCTGGTCAATGCGGCGCTGGCCGAAGAGCTCAACGGTCCGGTCCACGCCCTGGCGCTGACGCTGAAGGCGCCTGGGGAGTAGCGCCCCGGGCAGGACTGGTGTGCTGGCGTGCCTGGTGGGCGCGCCTGGTGCTGTTTGCCTGGAGGTTTGGCGAGAGGTTTGGCGAGATGTTTTCCGGGAGATTTGCCGGAAGGGTCCGGCTGGGCGCTCGGCTGACGGGTCGGGGGACATCCTGGCCGCAAGGGCGCGAACGCGGGCCGCTGGGCCCCCGTGCGACCCTGCGCGCCTCACGGCGGGCCGTCGACTGGCGCGCCAGCGGCGTTGAAATAGGCTGTTCGCTCCGCGCCTGAGGCGTCATAGGCGATGGTCTTGCGTGACCAGCCCTCGTCGCGGCGTGTCACCGGCTTTTCGTCAACGTCAAGACTTTGCTCCTCCACCACACGGCCGAACTGGTCGTAGCGCACCCGGACGATTGCGCGCCCGGATCGGGGACTGGCGGCGGGACGTCCATAAGCGTTGAAGAAGCGCCGCTCAATCTCGCGCCCATAGGCGTCATATCGCGTCGCAACCTGCGCGGCGAGCTCCGTCGGCTGGATCGGCTTCAGGTCGGCGCCAAGATAGGTCAGGCGCGCCTGCCGGCCGAACGCGTCATAGGTCCGCCGGGAACCGGCGAAGCCCTGTGGCCCGAGCATCGGCGCGCCGTCGGCGCCCAGAAAGATCTCCTCAGCCAGACGCCCGCCTGCATCGTAGGTCTTGCGAACGGCGAAGGCGCCGCTGTCGGGGTCGCGCGCCGGCCCGCCGTCAACGCCGCGATAGGTCGTCAGCATGACCTGCCCCGCCGGCGTGTAGCGGGTCGTTGAGCCGGCCGGCCCGCCCGGCGCGGCGGCGGCGGGACTTCCATCGGGGCCCAGGAATTCGCGCTCGGTCTCGCGACCGTAGCGGTCGTAGGTCTGGCGCAGGACTGCGTAGCCGGCCACATTGGCGCCCGGCCGCCCCTCGGTGTCCAGATAGGTTGTTTCCACCAGACGGCCCGCGCGATCATAGCGCTGCACCACGCAGGCTGCGCCGACCTCGCGGGACCGGATCGGCGCGCCGTCCGGGCCTTCATAATCGATCCGGATCACGCGATCATAGGCGTCGTAGACCAGACGCTGGCGTGGCTGGTCCGGGGTGACCAGGTCCCTACCGTCGGGTCCGAGCTGCACCCGCAGGACCATGCGGTCGCGCGCGTCAAACTCTGCGCGAAAGCCGGCCGAGCCGCTGTCGTCGATGCGTGCGGCGCCGTCGGCATCGAACCTGGTGTCGCGGATCAGATTGCCGCGCGCGTCATAGTCGCGCTTTATGATCGCGGCAATGGCGGGATTGCGCAGCGGTTTTGCATCGTGTGCGAGCACCACGACTTCGATAATCTGTCCGTAAGCAGAATACCTGTATCGCTCACCGGTCGCCCCGTCCCTGTCGGGCAAAGGCGCGCCGGTTTCATCCTCATAGCTGACGCTCTCGATCAGCCCGTTCTCGTCAAAACTGCGTCGCGCGATCTTCACGCCGTCATTGGCCAGAGCAAAACCGCCGCCCGGGGCAAGCCAGCGCGACAGGACGGGAAGACTGCGCCCAGACCCTGGGCTTGCTGACTCGTAGACCTGCTCGTAGCCGGCGATGCCGAGCTTCCGGTCGACGGTTGGACGGCCTGCCTCATCGAAATAGCGTTCGGAAGTCTGCTGGCCGCTGGCGTTGTAGGCGTAGCGGCGCAGTGCGACGCCCTCATAGGCGATGGCCGCTCCATCAAGGCCGATCGTGCGCCATTCCAGGCGCGCGCCTTGCGGATCACGGGTCGTGAGATCTGCGCCGCGTCCATCCTTGAGCGCAATGGCGCCGCCCGCTTCGTCGAACCATCGGTAGGACGTGACGTAACCGCGCTGGTCATGCTGCGCGCGCTCCTCAGCCACGCCGTCTGCATTTGCCATCGGCGCATCGGTTTCGCTCAGCCAGATCTGTGCGGTGCGCGCGCCGCGCCCATCGTAGCGGAAGGCTTCACCCGCCGCGCCGTTGGCGGCCGGTCTGCGCACCCCGGTGGCGTCGAGGAATCGGCGGACGATTATGTTGCCGACTGCGTCGCGCAGCCAATCCTCGCGGTGGATCCCCTCGGCGTCGGTGGTTGCAGCGCCGGCCGCATCAAAGCGGGTCAGCCCGATGATGCGTCCATCAGCGTCGCGGCGATAGGCGATGCGCGCTGTCTTGTCATCGCGCGCCGCAGCCGGCGCGCCGTGCGGGCCGAGCACGGTGCGCGCCGTGATGCGCCCTGCGGCGTCTCGATCGAAACGATAGCCGAAGGCCCAGGACGCGTTCGGCCGCGGGCTTCGGTCAGCCCCGAGGAAGCGAACCTCGGAATCGAGGCCTTTGTTCGGACCGTCGGCAATGCGGGTGAACTGGACGAATTTGATGCCCGACGCCTCGCGGGTGCAGGGGAATTCAGCCTCGTAGAACTGACCGACGGTGGGTCCTGCATAGATGAGGCGTTCCAGCGGCGCCCCGGAGGCGTCGCGCAATTCCTCCCGTTCGAGGGTGGCGTCGCTGCGGTAGCTGAATGCGGCTGAACAGCTGCGACGCACGCCGCATGTGTCCTTGAATGGATATCCAAGCGGGCCGGTCAGGCCTTCCATCGGACAGGCGCCTGACCCGTTGACGGCGCGGATGGTGATGACGCGGTCTGACCAGCGCCCCCGCGTTTCCAGGGCGTAGGAGAGGGCGCGGCGCTTTTGCTCGGCTGGAGTGAGGGGGCCGATTCCTTCAGGCGCGCCGTCGCGCCGGGTGAATTCGTCATAATAGCGGATGTGGGG
>JBILMQ010000373.1:0-3078 GCA_044375455.1 Caulobacterales bacterium
GACTTATCCCCACGTCGCAAGCTCTCACGCTGGCATAGCCTGCGGCCTCGCGAAAGCGCCCTCAACCGGCTGTGTTACGCAAATCAGGTTGAGCGCAGAGCTTCCCGCTTTATCCCGATGCAGTTGACCTACGCCAGAATTTTCGAGCCTCCCCAAGCTTGAGTTCCGAGGCGAGATTCGACCTTCCCGAGTGTGAACAGGCATCGTTGGAGGCCCCCTCTCACCGTCGCGAAATCAATCCAGAAGCGCGCCTATCCGCACCGTGACCCCGACGCTGATTCACACCCTCCGAATGGATGAGGAAGCCAAGGGGCTCGATCCCGATCAATCCGTCCGGCGGGCTCACGGTCCTGGGCACCCGGTGGACGCAATCTGTGTCCGCATGCTACATGACACCCCGCGGCAGGGTACCGTCCACGCGGGTGAGATTCAGCTTGGCGGCGCCACGGTCGTTGGCACGTTCGATGTCGGCGGATCAGGAACGACCAACTGCTTGTATGTTGTCGGCGCAGGGACCTAGAGAAAACGCGACTTGCGACAGCTCATCACCCTCATTCTCGTCGCTCTTCTTGGCTTGGGCTTCTCGTGGCTCGTCGGGATCGATGGTACCCGGCAGCAGGGGGTGCCGGTTGCGTTTATCTGCGCGCTTCTGGCGTTCGCGATCAACTGGCTCGCTGCAATCCCGGCGATCACATTTCGCACGGAAACCTTTTTCGATCTGACAGGCGCGCTGACCTATCTCAGCGTCGTGGCCTGCGCATTGGTGCTTAGCGCGCCGAGTGGCGTCAGGGAACTGAGCATCGCCGCCATGGTCACTGTGTGGGCTGTGCGGCTGGGAGGCATGCTGTTCACCCGGATAAGGCGCGCAGGTGAAGACAAGCGCTTCCGTGAAATCAAGACCGATCCCGTAAGTTTCTTCAGCTTTTGGAACGTGCAGGCGCTGTGGGTGGTTTTGACATCTGCGTGCGCGGTGACCGTGCTGACGTCGCCTGTGCGCGAACCGGTCGATGTCTATTTCTTCGCCGGTGCGATTATTTGGGCGACAGGTTTCGTGATCGAAGTGGTCGCCGACGCGCAAAAGAATGCATTCCGCGCGCGCTCCGAGAATGCCGGCCGTTTCATCACGACGGGACTTTGGGCGTGGTCCCAGCACCCCAACTATCTAGGAGAGATAGTGCTCTGGACGGGCATTGCTGTTGCCGCCCTGCCAGTGCTGCAGGGTTGGAGCTGGCTCGCCCTGATCTCGCCTGCATTCGTTACGCTGCTGCTGCTGCGGATAAGCGGAATACCCACGCTGGACCTGCAGGCCAGAGAGCGTTGGGGCAACGATCCAGGCTATCAGGATTATGTTCGCCGCACATCAAAACTGCTTCTTCTGCCCCCCGGACGGCGCGCTTAGGCGCCGATCGATTGTCTCATGACGCCGCACAGGAAAGACATCGCTGGTAACGCCAAGCTCATCTGAACTAGCTCGATCTGACAGGCGCTGTATGTCGTGGCCTGCGTCCCAACGCCCTTGATGCTGCAGGCCCACTGGCGCCAAGAAAGCCGGTATACCTTGAGCTGCTGCAGGATTTTCGTGCCGACCCAAGCTTTAACGACGAGCGGCGGTTTCGGGCCCCAACTCGCGCGTACGGCCCCCAGTCCACGACCGGCCTACGCCATCAATTGAAGTCATTCGGAAGCGGAGCTGAGCCAACCTAGCATGTCGCCCCCCGCCGGCATGGTGCGGGCGGGTGAGCAGAAGGCTCACGACGATGACATTCGAACTCGTTCACAAATCTCCGGTTCGCTCCAGCGGTCGGGCTCGTGTTGCTAGGGGCAGGAAACTCACCGGCCAGACACCCGCCCTCAAGATGAAAGAGGTCATGGCCATCCGCATTCGCCTCCAGATGGCGGGGAAGACTCGTGAACTCGCCCTCTTCAATCTTGGCATCGACAGCAAGCTGCGAGGGTGTGATCTGGTCCGTCTTCGAGTGGAGGACGTGGCCGTCGCTGGAACGGTCAAGAACCGGGCGGCCATTGTGCAGAAGAAGACCGGGCGACCAGTGCAGTTCGAGATCACCGACCAGGCCCGGGCTGCGGTTGGCGATCTGATCCAGAAGCACGGCTCGTCGGGTTCTGACTTCCTGTTCCACAGCCGCCTTGCGTCTTCAGAGCGATTGTCGACCCGGCAATACGCAAGGCTGGTTCAAGGCTGGGTCAGTTCGATCGGCCTCAACCCGGCCACCTACGGCACGCATTCGCTACGGCGAACCAAGGTGGCGATGATCTACCGGAAGACCGGCAACCTGCGCGCCGTCCAGCTCCTGCTGGGACACACCAAGCTCGAAAGCACAATTCGCTATCTGGGCGTGGAGGTCGATGACGCCTTGGCGCTTTCCGAACAGGTCGACCTCTGAAAGCCTCAACGGAAGTGGCCGACGCGCTCCTATCCGGCCATTTCCGCAGTCCTCGGAGCAATGCACGGATCTCGCCCAGAAGCAGCCACTGAGGCGTTGCGCTTGGTTCGAAAAACTTCAGGCAGGTCAAGTACCCATCGGGCAAAAACGGTATCTCGATCCCGTCGAAAGCGAACCGAAAGGAGCGATAGACTGTAAGAAATCCCCGGTTCCGGCGACTATCTCTCCTGAATACCCGGCAAGGGCCCAGGGAATGACGATGGACTCACGGCGCCTCACACAGGACGAGCACTATGCCCGCGCCGCGGCCGAGTTTGGTCCGGCGCTCGCTCGCCTCGCCCGCGCCTATGAGCGCGATCCAGACCGCCAGCGCGATCTCCTACAGGGCATCCACTTCGCGCTCTGGCGCAGCTTGGAGACCTATCAGGGCCTCGCTTCCCTTCGCACATGGGTCTACCGCGTCGCCCACAACACTGCCGCCGGCCATGTCCAGAAAGACAGGCGCGCCCGCACCTCGCAGTGGGTCGACCTTGAAGAGGCGGCCAATGCTCCCGATAACGCAACCTGATGTCTGGACTTTGGGCGCTGAGTTTAATCCGCGTCGATGTCGTTCCAATTGATATAGATTTGGCGGGAAGCGTTCCATGTCTCGTCGATTTCGACGAGAATGGCGCTC
>JBILMQ010000111.1:0-10208 GCA_044375455.1 Caulobacterales bacterium
TTCAAAGTTCAAGAGATCTGGCTCAAAAGCCGCAAAAGATTGTATTTCGTAGCCGGCTTTTCTAAATTTGCGCAAAGCCACCCCCGTGAATGCCCCGCAATCAAGCACTCGGAGCGGCCCCCTATATCCCGGCAAATCAACGGGAGTATATTCATCCTTTGGGCTTGGTTTTGGGCATTCAGTTATGTTTCCGAACGTCCGATAGCGGATTACATCTGTTACCAGATTTCGGCTCGTTTCATCATACAAGAGGGACAAAAACGACTCGATTTCCCTACGGTGCTGATCGACCTCAAAGCCTTCTTCAAGCCAGTACCCTCTTGGCACGCTTATTGGGTGTACTTGCCGATGAAACGAGACGATTGAGTAAACTTGTCTGACACCGGCGATTATCAGAACCTTTCGAAGTTCATCTAGGTCCACGTAATGATTGTGTAAAGCGATCAAACAGTCGCTCTGATCTAGAATGCCGATGTCAGCCGCCGCGCCCAATGACACTATCGGAATACCCCTGTAAAACTGTCCGGCTTTGTGCTTGTCTATAATGAGTGGAATTTCAAAGCCACACGATAACAATTGGTTCGCTACGTGCTCGCCAACTAAACCAAACCCATAGATCGTAATATATTTTTTCATGGGTTAGGCTCTTAGCTCCCGGCCTTCCACTTCCTTTGAAGCCGCCAAGAAAGGTTGTTAATGGGGTCGCAGTGACGTCCTTCAAAACATAGTATAACGTAATTCCAGGCCTTGTCACCAAAATAATCATACGCAAAGGCGCCGCGATTGAGCTACCTGTCAGCTCGGAAGTGGGATGGAACAACAAAATTCTCGCTCGATTTAGTCATCAAATACAATCTATGAAGCAACCATCGATCCTGCTAACATAGTAAAGCAGCATCTCTAACTGCTTGGCGAAGGTCGAAGCGTCGGATCAATCCAAGCTCTTGCTGGGCAAGTTTGGTGCTCGGAACATAAGTGCTGCGATCTGAAAGTTGCCCCAGCTTACCGAGGATTTCTACTGGTTTATGCGGAGCCAGTTCATCGCGTACTAGTTGAGCTAGGTCTGCAATGCTGATGGCCTCCTCCGACCCAACATTATACGCTTTGCCGGCGGCGCCACTCTGGAGCATGACGCAAAGCCAATCCGCGAGATCACGCTGGTCCAAATAGGATCGCAGGGGTGAGCCGTCGCCCGTAACTGTTAGCTTTGGCTGCTCAATGGCATCGCGGATAAAGTTACCAATCGCGAAATGTACACCCCGCGGAAGATCCTGTCCGACAAAGGCAAAACAACGAGCGGCAACTACTTCGAGGCCATAAGCGGCTTTGTATAGACAACCGAGATGTTCTGCTGCGCGTTTGGCGATGCTGTACGCGTTCCCTGGATTGAGTGGATCTGGGATTCCGAGCCATGTTTCTTCAATATGTATGGCGCCAGGTGGAGGACGCCCATATACGCCCCCCGAACTGCACAGCAAAAAGCGCCGAGCACCGAGCCGGACTGCCCAGTCAAGGACGTTGCGGGTTCCTGTAAGGATCTGGTCAAATCTTTGCAGCGGTGTCAGCATGTTGCCGTTAGTTGAATCTGCCGCGGCGTGGAGCACGTGTGTAACGCCTGCTATTGAAGCAAGAGATGAGGGATCCAGAATGTCGCCCTGAATTAGCGACAGCCAATGCCCCGCGCATAGCTGAGGATTCGTATTTTTGAAGCTATGTGGATCGCGGCTCAAAAGAACGACTCGTGGCGGCGCGGTCCCGCCAGCCTCGTGCTCCAGCCAGCGGCGCAGCAGAGCTTTTCCGAAAAAACCCGTCCCGCCAGTCAGCAATACAGTTTGAGAAACACCGGCCAATTCCAAATTTCCTCCATATGCTAAGGCGTTTCTTTCGGATCCTATGCCAAAAAAGAGCGTTAGTCTCCTTTAGCCGGTTCTCAGTTCCAGCGCGCCGTGCCCACTACCTCGGTGGATCGAGCGGGTGCGCTTGTCGACTTCTCGCCGGCCCGCGCTGCCTTTCCCGAAATTCAAGCGGGTCGGCACCCGCATCATCACTTTCGAGGCCCGCTCAGGCTTCACTGGCGTTACGGCCCGCTGCATTGCTCAAGCGCCCGAGGCAGCCTTTGTCAATACGCTTCGTTCCTGCCGGTTACGCGACAATGCCACTCGTCAGCTAACAGACCCATCGACAATTTTCCGAGTTGAACCTTCCTCCATTAGTGCTGAGCGCCTTCGGGGTGCACTGAATTTTTCAGGTTACTTGTGACATCAGGGCTTTCACTAGACGATAAGCTGGTCAACCCTAATCGCCGCTCTGCATTGTCGAAGCGAGGAGTTGGGAAGTTTATTCGTTCCCTTTCAATAACAAGGGGAAAGTTCCGGGCGTAATTCAGAAGGAGACCAATGTATTCTCCTATAATGCCAAGCGCAAAGAGCTGGACTGCCCCGAGAAAAAACACGGCAATGACAACGGGCGCGACGCCCACCGGCAGGCTGTACCAGAATGCAAGCTTCAATCCCAGATAAATGAAGCCAACCACCAAGCTTGCCATTGCTACCACGAAACCGATCAGCGTCATCATGCGCAGCGGAACCCGCGTAGAGATGGACATCCCCAGCAAGGCGAAATCGGTCAGCGAATAGATATTGTAGCTTGATTTCCCGGAGCGCCGAGGCTCTTGGTCATACCAGATTATTGTTCGCTCAAATCCGACCTCCATAATCAGTCCACGGAAGTACGGCTCAGGTTCGCGGAGGGACCGGATCACCTCCACGACTTGCCTGTCATAGAGGCCATAGCCCTCAAACCCAGGCAGGTGCTCAACCTTGGAGAATCTCTGCATCAAGCCGTAATATAAACGGCGACATTGGCGCAAAACGAAACTTTCAGGCGCCGAGGAGCGCTTTACGGCCAAAACAACCTTCTTTCCGGCCTGCCACTGGCGGACCAGTTCAGGGATAAGCGATGGAGGCGTCTGGAGGTCGGCCACCACGGGAATGACCGCATCGCCTGAGGTCTGGAGAAATCCATGGAAGCCAGATCGCGCCGGCCCGAAATTGCGGGCGTTTACAATAATCTTGACAGCCGGATCACGCGCCGCAATGGCGCGCAATTTCGCGACGGTGGCGTCTGTTGAGCAGTTATCGATGAAGACATGCTCATAGCGCAACTCCGGCAGCTGGGTGCTTATTATTTCCCTGATAGCCTCATAGCAGCGTTCTATTCCCGCTTCTTCATTATAACACGGAGTCATAATGCTCAGAAATTTCATCGTCGGCTCTTTGTTGTCTCGCAAGGGAACTCGCACACAGAATCTTAATGGCGTTCCTCAGGCAGGCCCGCCGCGGGCAGTCATAATTGAAACCCAAGGCGATGGCGACCCCGGGGCGCGAACCTGCTGCAGATAGCCTACGGACTCGTGCTCGTGTCAGGATAGAGTTGTCTTTGATTGGTCTAAGCCACCGGGCAACGAAGTCATGCAGGTCAGCTTTTTTCGCGCCCTCACCCTCTCCTCGCTGATCGTCACCGCAGGTAATGCCTGCGCTTATCTCACCCAAATCCTGCTGGCGCGCCTGTTGCCGCCACCCGAATTCGGCGCGGCGAATGCGATCCTCGCGCTGTCCCTGGCGACTGCGGCGCCGCTGGCCATTACGCCGATGCTGATCGCACGCATGCTGCTCACCCATGCTGGCCAGCCTTTGGTTCAGGCTGGTTTGATGCGGCAGGTGCTTGCTGCGTCACTCGGTATTGCCCTGTTGATTTGGCTCGCACATCTGCCGCTTGGAGACATGATTGGCCAACGCCTCCAGGTCAGCCCAGCCATCGCCTACGCTCTGCTGCCGGGCGCCGTTGCCTCCGCCTTTCTGTCCTATGTGCCGGTCGGATATTGGCAGGGCGTGCGGCGATACAGCTTGATGGCTTTGGCAAGCGCAGCAAATCCCATCCTGCGCCTGCTTGGCGTCGTAGGGTTCGTCGCGATCCTCAACGCCGGCTTGCCAGGCGCAATATGGGCTCTCATCGCGCCAGGCTTGGTTGTGTTTGCATGGGGCGCGATGGCAGCGCTTCAGGTGGACGCACCGGCCATCGCCCCGCCCAAGTCGACCTGGACCTCGGCCCTGCGCTTTGCCGGGCCAAGCAGCCTTGCCATGCTCGGCCTGATGGGCCTTGCCTATGTCGATCAGCCGATCGTGAGGGCGCTCGCATCGCCCGAAGCTTCAGGCCACTATGCGGCAGCCGCGACCCTAGCGAAGATAGCGCTGCTGTTGCCGGCCGCGGTCACAGCCGTGATCTTTCCTGAAGCCGCAAGACTGGCGGCCGGTCCCGCGGCAGCGCCCGGAGACCCAGAGCTCCCGGAGGCCGCGCGCCGCGCAACTGTGCGCCTGATCAATGGCGCACTTCTGGCGACGCTTGCCATGAGCGGTGCAGCGTCCGCAGCAATGATTGCGGCCCCAAAGCCCATGCTGCGCCTCTTTCTGGGGGCCGCCTATGGAGACGCGGCGCTGCTCCTGCAACTGCTCGCCCCCGCCATGACGCTCCTGGCGGTCTGCAATCTCCTGGTCACCTATGCTTTGGCCCGCAATCGGTTTGAACTGACCTGGGCGACCCTCTCAGCCCTCGCCGGAGCGGTGAGCGTGTTGTTGGTGCTGCAGCCGGGACCGCTCGGCGCCGCGATCGTGATGCTCATCGCGCTCGCAGTTCTGTGCGCCATCTGCCTCGCCTGGCTTGCACGACACACCACGACCCTCCGCAATCCGGCGGCTCGCGGGGCGTGACCGGAACGCCGCCTGTGCTCCTCTCCGCGACCCGCGATCTGGAAGAAAGAAAAGCTGAAACGGCCGGGCGCCGCATTATCTGCGGTCCCGCGCCATCTCCCGCACGGCCTCTGTCAGCTGCGCAAACACGCCCTCCCAATCTCCAGGGCGCGGCTGGCGGAACAAACGCGCAGTTGGATACCAGGGGCTGTCACTGCGCTCGAGCAGCCAACGCCAATCCGGTGCGAATTTAAGCGCAATCCATACCGGTTTGCCCATCGCGCCTGCAAGGTGCGCAATAGACGTGTCGCTGGTAATCACTAGGTCGCAATGTTCAATCACCGCTGCCGTGTCAAGAAATGCCTGATCACCAGCGTCGAAGTCCGCGCCGAGAGACTCGACTGCCATGCCGGCCGGCAAGTCCGCCAACTGCTCAACCCCAAAATTCTTCTGAATGCTGATCAGTCGAACGCCTGGGATTTCGGAAATTTTTTGAAACATTCGCAGCGGGAACGATCGCCCCTCATCAACTGAGCCAAAAGAGCTGCCCTGCCACGCGATCGCAATCTTGACCCCACCTGATCGAAGACGGCTCGCCCACTGCCTCACCCGGTCCCGTTGGGCGTGGATGTAGGGGACCGCGGCCGGAATTGTCTCCAGCTGTGTCCCAAAGAGCCGTGGAAGGCTCATGAGCGGAACATGAAAGTCATAGACTGAGGGACGCGCCCCAACCGGAATGATCCGGACTCCCTTAAGCTGGCTCAGCAGCGAAACAAGCGGCGGCTGGACTTCCAGTTCCACCGACAGGGCGTCACGGGCCAAGAGTTCAGCGTAGCGACAAAACTGGATCGTATCACCAAGTCCCTGCTCAGGCAAAACCAATAGGCGTCGACCCAGCATGTCAAGGCGCAGTCGGGCTTCCTCACCGCCAGGATCGCGCACCAATTGAATCCCACGCCGATGACGGCGCGCTTCGTAAAGCTCAAAGCCTCGCCTTAAATCACCTGTCGTCAGGTAGTGGAGGGCAAAGTTCCATCGGACATCTACGTTTTGCGGATCTAGACTGTATGCCTTTTCAAAGTCTGCGCGCGCGCCTTGCCAATCACCATTGTTCTGACGTGCGATAGCCAACCCCGCGCGCACACTTGCATTTGTCGGATTCAGTTCAACGGCCGACCTGAGCGACTGAAGCCACGCTGCGCAATCGCCCAGTTTTCCTTGCGCCACACCCAGCCCAAACCACGCGTCCGCAAGCTCCGGCGCCAAGGACACCGCGGCGCCATACGCTTCGGCAGCTTCGCGCCAGTTGGACGCACGATCATGGATCTTGCCCAGCAAAAGCTCTGTTTCGGCAGACCCGTCTGCGCTACTCGCAGGATCGGTCAGGATCTCAAGCGCCTCACCATGTGCGCCATCCTCAATGAGACAGGTTGCCAGGACGCGCGCAATCACAGGGGATTGAGGCAACCGACGCCGGGCGGTGCGCGCTTCATCAAGTGCAAGGCCAAATTCCGACGCATCCAGCAAACACCGAATTCGGAGGTTCAGCGCAGCTTCGTGCTCGGGCCTCGCCTCAAGCAGAGGATCCAACACCTCAACCGCCTCTCGAAAGCGCTTTTGCTGGGACAAGCTCATCGCCCAGTTCAGGCGATAGGAAGGCTGCTGCGGTGCAAGGGCTGTCGCCTGACGCCAGTCAATCTGGGCTCGGTCATGCTGCAGCAGGCCGGCGTAGGCTAAAGCCCGGGCATCCAGCCACGCAGGAAGAAGAGCCGGATCGGGAGGACCTTCCTCGCCCAAGGCCGACAGCGCCTCATCATATCGAGCCAGGCCATTCAGGGCATAGGCAAGATTGGTCCGTGCAAGCAGGTAGTGCGGTCTGGCCTTCAGAACCTGCTCAAAGTGACCAACCGCCTCGGCCCGACGCCCACTGGCGGCCAATGCGACCGCGAGAACCTGCCGCAATTGAATAGCGGCCGGATTGGTTTCAAGTCCGGCCTGACACACCCTGATCGCCCCCTCCATATCGCCGGAGGCGATCATCGCCTCTGCCCGCGCGGCGTCATCAGCACCTGCGGACACTACCTCTCCCGGCAAGAACGCGTCGCTCCACGCGACGTCGAGCCGCGCCACCACTGCCCGCGCCATGTCCTGAAAGACGCTGCGCCAATCGCCTGGGCTTGGCTGGCGAAACAGCCTCGCTGTGGGATACCAGGGACTGTCTTCCCGATCGACAAGCCAGCGCCAATCGGGAGCATGTCTGAGCGCAAGCCATACCGGGCGACCCATCGCGCCCGCCAGATGCGCAATCGCGGTGTCGCAGCTGACAACGAGATCCAGGTGCTCCATTACGGCCGCTGTGTCCAGGAATGCCTGATCGCCGGCGTCCAGGTCCTCGCCAAGCGTCTCGATTGTCAGCCCCTCAGGCAGATCAAGCAATTGCTCCAGGCCCGCATTCTTTTGCAGGCTTATAAGGCGCACGCCCGGAATGCGCCCGATACCTCCGAACAGCCCCACCGGAAAGGACCGCCCCTCCTCGGCGGCGCTCAACGGATCGCCTTGCCACGCGATACCAATTTTAAAACCACGCCCGCCAATGCGCTGACCCCACTCTGCCGCCCGGACAGGATCGGGCATGATGTACGGAATGTCGGCCGGGATTGTCTCCAGTCGCGTGTTTAGCAAACGCGGGGCGCTCAGCAGCGGCAAATGCACATCATAGTCAACCGGAGCAGCGCTGTGACCAATGACCTGCACTTTATGCAAACCGCTCAGCAACGCGACAATCTGCGGGCGCACCTCAAGCTGAACGGAGGCAGCCTCCCCCGCCAACAGGGCGGCATACCGGGCAAACTGTATCGTGTCGCGTAGACCTTGCTCCGCATACAACAAAAGGCGCCGACCGCGAATATCATCTGCATCACGGGGTTCGGCCCCCTGCAGCACGCGCGGCCTCCAAGTGTCCAGGAGGCGCCGGCTTTCGAGCCTTTGCCAGCCTTCCTCAAACAAACCTAGGCTGAGACAGATCATGCCCAAGGTGTGGGCCATTGGCGGTGGCAGAACGTCGGTACGCCACTGGGCGATGACGTCATGGGCCGCCTCTGGACGATTGGCGTCCCGCAAAACGCAAAGCAGGTTCAGACGCGCCCGTACATGCTGAGGGCAGCGTGAAACAACTGACCGGAACACCTGCTCAGCTGTGTCAAGGCGCTGCTGACCGAGGAGCAGCAGTCCGAAATTGTTTTCTACATCAGGATCGTCGGGAAAGCGCTTCCGCAGCTCGTCGAGCACCGGCTCCGCCGTGGCAAAGTCTCGCAATCCGATCAATGCTGACGACAGGTTTTTCAGCGCATCTGCGTTGCCAGCCTGCAGGTCAAGCGCATCGCGCGACACACGCTCAGCAGACACAAAGTCGCGGCTCGCAATGAGCGCAAACGCAAGACAATTGAGCGAGGCGCATGAGCGCTGCTCCCGCTCGACTGCTCGCCGCGCCGTCTCTAGTGCGTCGCGCAACCGCCCCAGGGCGAGCAGGCTAAACGACTTGTTGCGAAAAATCGCCGCGGGCGCATCGCGTGCGTGTTCGGCTTTCTCCCACACGTCCACGGCCTCGCCATGTCGGCCAAGACGCGCCAAAGCAAGCGCGCGGTTGTTGAACGCCGGGCCGAAATCAGGCTGCAACTCCAGGGCGCGGCAGGCGGCGGAAAGGGCCTCGGCGGGCTGGTTCAGCTCCAGCCTGCCAGCTGCGATATTGTTGTGCAGTGGACCGAATTGGGGCTTGATCAAAAGTGCGCGTTCATACTCACGAAGGGCCTCATAGTGTTTGCCCATCTGAGCCTGGATGAAACCCAACAGGTGGCGGGCATCGAATCCTCTGGGGTCTGCCAACAAGGCGCGTTGGCAGAATTTCTCCGCAGCTTCCCATTCACCACGCGCCTGGGCTGCCATCGCTTGCTGAAGCGCCGTCTGATAGGGGGTCATCGCCATCCAGCTTCCGCAAGAATCTCCCGGCCTAGCGCCGCGGCCGTGACCGCGTCACCTCAGCAGCGACGGCCTGGGCGAGGGTCTTGAACACGCTTGGCCAGTCGCCGGGGTTTGGCTGCCGGAACAGCCTCGCGGTTGGGTACCACGGACTGTCGTCACGGTTAAGCAACCAGCGCCAATCGGGCGCATGTTTGAGGGCAACCCACACCGGCCGACCCATTGCTCCAGCAAGATGCGCAATCGCAGTGTCGCAGGTGATCACCAGATCAAGCTGCGCGACCACGGCGGCCGCATCCAGAAAGGCTTGATCGCCCGCGTCGAAGTCCTCGCCCAAGGTTTCGATCGTCAGTCCTGCGGGCAGATCCAACAGCTGTTCTACCCCGGCATTTTTTTGCAGGCTGATCAGCCGCACGCCGGCAATCCGTGCGATGTCTTCAAACAAGGCAACCGGCATAGAGCGGCCTTCGTCAGCCATGCTCAAGGGATTGCCCTGCCACGCAACGCCGATCTTGAAGCCGTTTGCGCCGATGCGCGTAGCCCACTGCGCCAGGCGGACAGGATCAGCCGTGATATAGGGGCCCTCCGCAGGTATGCTCTCCAGGCGCGTTGCAAGAATGCGCGGCACGCTCATCAATGGCACATGGGCATCGTAATCGGACGGCGCAACGCCAGCACCGATCACCCGAACCCCGCGCAACCCGCTCAGCAACGCGACAAGTTCCGGCTGAACCTCAAGCTCAACCGACCCCGCATCCCGGGCCAACACTTGAGCGAAGCGCGCAAACTGGATCGTATCGCCCAGTCCCTGTTCCGCATACATGAAGAGACGACGGCGCACCGCGTCACGCCGATTCATCAGTTCACTGCCGGCCAGAGTACGCACCGGCTCTTGCTTGCGTCGCCCCTCGTAGAGGTCCCAGCCACGCTGGAAATCCGCCCTGAGGAGGCAGACATGCGCCAGATTTCGTGTCACCTCAAGATCGTCGGGCCGAAGCTCGAGGGCTGCCTGCAGCGCGGCTTGCGCTTCGTCCGCGCGCCCGCACTGCAAGAGAGCCTGGCCATAGACCGACCACATCTGCCAATCGTGGATGTTGGTCGCCTGTAGGGTCTCACAGAGCGCCACCGCGTCCTCGTACCGCTTGAGCGCAAGATTGGCGCAGGCCAAGGCCAAGAGAACCTGCGGATTGTCCCCCGCGACCTGCCGCGCCTGCTCAAGCCGGGCAAGGGCGTCGTGCGTACGCCCCAAGGCGATCAATGACAGGCCGCTCGCCCGAATGAACGACGCGTTGCCAGGGTCAGCGGCGAGAAGCGTTTCCCAAATCTCCAGGGCGGCATCGTGACGATCAATGCCCGCCAACGCGACGGCGCGGTTGTCGAGCGCCGCCGGCTGGCCCGGATCTATGGCAAGGGCGCGATCGGCAGCCTCAAGTGCATCAAAGTGCTGTTTGAGGCCATTCAATGCTGCAGCAAGATTGATCCACCCGG
>JBILMQ010000112.1:0-10174 GCA_044375455.1 Caulobacterales bacterium
GCTGATTGCGCAGACGGTAGGTGGCGAGCTTGTCTTCATAGTGGCGTTCACGCAGCGCCATGTGATCCTGGCGCGGCAAGATGGCGAGCGCCCCCAGACGATTGCGTGACCGCCACCAGTCCTCGGCGTCCGGGAACTGGCGCTCATAGGCCTTGTGGCTATCGCCCATCAGATGCTCAATGTCGGCGCTCGTTGCGCCGAGCTCGTGGAAAAACACGCGATGGCGGTCGTGTCCCGTCACAGTCTTCTCGACATGGTCTGTGAGACGGGCCAACAGATAACGGATCTGCGGGCGGTTGCCTGGCTCAAGTCTTGGGGCGTGGGCGGGGTCGAAGCCCGGAGCGTGCGAAAGCTGCTCGGACAGGAAACGCGCGAGCGTCTCGCCCGTAAGCCCGCGCACGCCCTCAATGATCCTGGCCGCCATGTCGCGGCGTTCCGCCGGGCTCTGCCAGGCAGGCCGCCACAGGAGGCGGGCGGCGTAGCAGTCAAAAAACGCGCCCAGCACCCTGATGTCGACGGACCAGTTCTTCTTGTGCTGGGGGTGGGTCACGGCGGCGACGGCGGCGCGCACCAGTGGAAGCTTCGCCGCTGCGGCAGTGCGAAAACCCGCAAGGTCGGGTGAAAACTCAGTTTCGGCGGCGACGGCGGGGCCAAAACCCGGCAAGACAACAAAGAAGTCGCTTTCCAGCAATTCAACAAGATCGGCGCGGCTCAGACCGTTTTCCTCGCGCCAGACGTCAGCCCAGTTGTAGGGATTGCGCATGATCTCGCGGGCGTGGCCCAGCAGCGCGCCCGGTTGACCGCCGCCCGTCGCTTTGCGCCCGATCAGCCAGTCCTGCAGGAACAGGCGCTCAGCGTCGACAGGATTGTTGGGCCCCTCCACAGCAAGGAGCTCGACAGCTGTCCGGCGCGCCTTGGACCAGGTCTGCAGCACCCGCATGCGGCGCAGCGGCGCCACCGCGGTCAGCACCTGCGACCGGAACTTGTCAGCTTCGGAAAGACGCTGGCCGCGCGTGTTGATGCGGTCGAACAGAACCTGACTGTCATACGGGTCGGTGTCTTCGATCAGCGCGACGTAGGCGTAGTCGAGCAGCCAGGCGCAGAACGCGGCTTCCTCAGACCGCGAAAAATGCGCCAGTTCAGAGTCAATCCAATCCCATGCCTCGCGCAGGCGCTGCGGGCCTGGCGGCGTCATGCGCAGCCGCAGACGCCGCTCCGTCTCGCCGTCAACGACGTCGCGCAGCGCCTCGGCGTACCCTTCGACGTCAATGACGAAACCGTCGGCCCGATGGATGTAGCGGCGCAGGGACAACTTCAGGCCGGTCTCCGCCCGCGCAGCGATCCGGGCGAGCAACAGCGCCAGCGTCGTCACCCGCTGCTGACCGTCGATGATGAGGCAGGGCTGGGGACCGTAAAGCTGGGTGACCACCGCGCCGAGGAAATACTCTGGCGCCCGCTCCGAGGCGCCGGTGCGCCGCCAGGCGTCTTTCAGGTCCCTGCACAGAGCGACCACATTCTCGCGCTCCCACGAGTAGGCGCGCTGATAATGGTCGACAGAATACGCCGGCCCCGAGAACAGCTCTCTGATAGACGCTATGCGGGCATTGGCGGACGGCATCTGATCCTCCGTTCGAACCGGAGCCGCTTTCTGCGTCTGCGGCGGGCGGCGCTGCGAACCCGGGTCGCTGCGCCCGCATCAGAGCAGAAATTCGCTAACTTCGACTTTAATGCTGACTTTCCGGCAGACGCACGACAAGTCCATCAAGTTCGCTCCTCACCTGGATCTGGCAGGACAGGCGCGAATTCGGCTGCACGCCGTTCGCGAAATCCAGCATGGAGCGCTCCATCTCGCCGCTTGGACCGACCTTCTCCATCCAGGGCTGATCGACATAGACGTGGCAGGTCGCGCAGGCGCAGGCGCCGCCGCAATCGGCGTCGATGCCAGGCACGTTGTTTTTGACCGCGCCCTCCATCACGGACATCCCGGTCGCGACGTCGATGACATGTTCGCGGCCGCTGTGTTCCACATAAGTGACTCTCGGCATAGGCGTCCTTTCATTCGGCCGCGTCGCGCATCAGGGGCGCAAACGGGTCAGAATCTCCTTCATTGACACACTTGTATCCGCCAAAAGCGCCGGCGCAACCCGGGCGTCCCGGGCGATCAGCTGTTTGGCGGCCAGAAAGTCGCCTGGCGCGTTGACTGCATCGACAGCGAGCAGGCGGTCGGCGTGCATGTAAAAGGCGGCGAATTTCCGGACGTCCGGGTCGCCGCGCAGAACCACCTGGTCGTATCCCTGGAACAGGCCGGCGATCTGCAGCTTCAGATCGAACTGATCGGACCAGAACCAGGGCGTCTCCTCGGCCGGGGGCGGGCGTCCTGCCAGGACGCTGGCGGCGATCTTCGCCTGTTCCAAGGCGTTGTGGACAGACTCCAGGCGCGCGTCGCCGCCATAGTGGACCAGCGGTCGGCGGGCGCAGTCGCCAATCGCAAAGATCGCCGGGTCGCTGGTGCGGCAGAGGCGGTCGACGATCACGCCATCGCGGCACTCAAGTCCGGCGATCGCGGCAAGTTCCTGATTGGGCGCAACGCCAACCCCGATGATGGCCAGATCACACGCCAGCGTGTCGCCGCCCGCCAGCCTCACGCCGGCGACGCGCCCGTCGCGGCCCTCAAAGGCCTCCACCTTGGCGTTGGTGCGGATCTCCACCCCATGGCGGGCGTGCTCGCCGGCGTAGAAGGTCGACATCAGGGGGCTGGTGACGCGACTGAGGATGCGCTCGGCCGCCTCAAGCACCACCACCTCGGCCCCACGCTTGCGCGCCGAAGCCGCCACTTCGAGCCCTATGTAGCCGCCGCCGACAACGGCCAGCCGCGCGCCGGGCGTCAGGGCTGCGCCGATCGCATCGGCGTCGGCGATGCTGCGCAGATAGTGAACGCCGGCAAGATCGGCACCCGGGATGTGCAGCCGGCGCACACGCGCGCCGGTGGCCAGGATCAGGGCGTCATACCCAATGGACTGACCGTCGGCGAGGCGCACCATGCGCGCCGCGCGATCAATGCCCACGGCTTTGACGGCGAGGCGCAGTGTGACGCCCTCCGCATCATAGGACGCCGCCGGCTTTACGATCACATGGTCAAGCCCGACCTCGCCCATGAGATACTTTTTTGACAGCGGCGGGCGCTGATAGGGCGGCAGCGTCTCCTCGCCGATCAGCGTGATCGCTCCGGAGAAGCCGAAGGCGCGCAACGAGGATGCCGCCTGACCGCCAGCCTGGCCGGCGCCGATGATCGTCACTGCCTGGATCGCCTGATCTGTCATGCCAGCCTCATCCGCAGCGCGACAGCGCAACATTGGACCTGCGTCCCGCCTTCGGCAAGACGCGCCCGCCGCCCGCCGCCCGCTCAGTTCTCGTCCATTTTCAGGGCTGCGATAAAGGCTTCCTGAGGGATCTCCACCTTGCCGAACTGGCGCATCCGCTTCTTGCCTTCCTTCTGCTTGTCGAGCAGTTTGCGTTTGCGCGAAATGTCGCCGCCGTAGCACTTTGCGGTCACGTCCTTGCGCAGAGCGCGCACGGTTTCACGGGCGATGATGCGTCCGCCGATCGCTGCCTGGATCGGGATCTGGAACATGTGCTGCGGAATCAGCTCCTTCAGCTTTTCCACCATGACGCGACCGCGCTGTTCGGCGCGGGCCCGGTGCACCAGCATGGACAGTGCGTCAACAGGCTCTGCGTTGACCAGGATCTGCATTTTCACGAGGTCGCCCTCGCGATAGCCGATGATGTTGTAGTCGAAGCTCGCATAGCCCTTCGAGATCGACTTCAGGCGATCGTAGAAGTCGAACACCACCTCGTTGAGCGGGAGTTCGTATTCCAGCATCGCCCGGGCGCCGACATAGGACAGATTGATCTGGGCGCCGCGCCTGTCCTGACAGAGCTTGAGAATGGACCCAAGATATTCGTCCGGCGTCAGAATAGTCGCCTTGATCCATGGCTCGCTGATCGTTTCGATCTTCACCGGATCGGGAAGATCCACCGGGTTATGGATCTCGATCTGGCCGCCGTCGGTCAGGCGCACCTGGTAGACCACGCTCGGCGCCGTTGCGATCAGGTCAAGATTGAATTCGCGCTGCAATCGTTCCTGTATGATCTCCAGGTGCAGAAGGCCAAGAAATCCGCAGCGGAAGCCGAAGCCCAGAGCTGCCGACGTCTCCATCTCGTAGGTAAAGCTCGCATCGTTGAGCTTCAGCTTCGACATGGCGGCGCGCAGATCCTCAAACTGCGCCGCGTCCACCGGAAACAGGCCGCAGAACACCACGGACTGCACCGGGCGAAAACCCGGAAGGGCAGTTTCGGTCGGCCGCCTTTCTTCGGTGATGGTGTCGCCGACCCGGCAGTCAGCCACCTCCTTGATCGACGCCGTCAGGAAGCCGATTTCGCCCGGCCCGAGATCCTCAGCATCGGCCGCCTTCGGGCGGAAAACGCCGACTTTGTCGACGCCATACACCGCGCCGGTCGCCATCATCTTGACGCGCATGCCCTTCTTCAGCACGCCGTCAATGATGCGCACGAGGACGATGACGCCCATGTACGGATCATACCAGGCGTCGACCAGGAGCGCCTTGAGTGGTTTCGCCGGATCGCCCTGGCGCGGCGGCGGCAGCCGCGCAACGATCGCTTCGAGGACATCGCCGACGCCGAGGCCGGTTTTGGCTGAGATCATCACAGCGTCGGACGCGTCCAGCCCGATCACGTCCTCGATCTGCGCCTTGACCTTCTCGGGCTCCGCGGCGGGAAGGTCGATCTTGTTCAGAACGGGGACGATCTCGAGGTCTGCATCCAGGGCCTGATAGACGTTGGCCAGGGTTTGCGCCTCCACGCCCTGGCTCGCGTCGACCACCAGAAGCGCGCCCTCGCAGGCGGCCAAGGAGCGCGACACTTCATAGGCGAAGTCGACATGCCCCGGGGTGTCGATGAGGTTGAGGACATAAGTCTCGCCGTTGTGCGCCTTATAGGCGAGGCGCACCGTCTGGGCCTTGATGGTGATCCCGCGCTCCCGCTCGATGTCCATCGAATCGAGAATCTGGTCCTTCATTTCGCGGGCGGAGAGCGCGCCTGTGTATTCGATCAGCCGGTCGGACAGGGTGGACTTGCCGTGGTCGATATGGGCGACAATCGAGAAGTTGCGGATTTTGTCTCGGGCGATCATGGCCGGGAGGTAGCCTTGACGGGCCTGCACGGCAAGCGCCGGGCGCTGTCTTCGCGGCCGCGCGACGCTTTTAGCCGCCCTCACGCCGCCCTCACGCCGCCCAGATCCGCCAGCCGCCCGGGCGCGCGGGCGCGCGCAGAGCCGACGTCCGGGGCTGAGGCCGGGGCTGAGGCCGGGGCTGAGGTCGGGGCTGAGGTCGGGGCGAAGTTCCAGCAGCGCCTGAACGGCCAGATCCAGCGCGGTGAAACCAGCACAGGCGGACCCAGGACAGGCGAACCCAGCACAGGCGAACCCAGCACAGGCGAACCCAGCACAGGCGAACCCGAGACAGGCTGTGGGCCAGACGTTGGAAGCGGATTGCGGCGTCGCTCAGGCGTTTTCGCCGAACTTGTCAGCCACCAAGCGCGTCAGGGCGTCGAGCGCGGCTTCCGCCATGTCGCCCTCTGCCGTGATTTCAAGTTCGCTCTCAATGCCGGCGCCGAGCATAAGAAGGTCCATGATCGACTTGCCGTCGGCGGCCTGATCATCGCGCGCGACTGTGATGGTGCAGGGAAAGGCGCTTGCGGTTCTTACGAACTTAGCCGACGCGCGGGCGTGCAGCCCGCGCTGGTTGGCGATCACCACGGTTCTTCGAAGGGCTTCGCTCATGTTCCCCCGGCAAGAACGGCCGATGCGACGGAAATGTATTTCCGTCCAGCCTCCTGCGCCAAGGTCACAGCGCGCTCCAGCGGTTCTTTGCCGCGGACCTCGGCAAGCTTGATCAGCATCGGCAAGTTGACCCCGGCGATCACCTCGATCCGGCCGTGCTTCATCACGGAAATGGCCAGATTTGACGGCGTGCCGCCAAACATGTCCGTGAGAATGACCACGCCGTCGCCAGTGTCGCATGCGCGCGCCTGGTCCAGGATATCCTGGCGGCGCTGCTCCATATCGTCGTCCGGACCGATGCACACCGGGTGCATGCAGTCCTGCGGACCGACAACGTGTTCGGCCGCGGATACGAACTCGGCGGCCAGGCGGCCATGGGTGACGATGACGACGCCGATCATGCGAGATCGACCCTGTTTGTGCAGCGCACACATCTAGTGCTGGAAAATGGTTGAGAAAAGCATGACCGACACCTCCGCAGCGCCCGGAACGGCGCCTTTGCGGCGCCGCAGGCCGCGCCTGGCAGCATTGGCCGCTGAGTGATTGATAGATATGGAGTTTTTGAAACGCGCCGCGATGCGCAGACAATGACAGTTCTGCGACAATGCCTGGAGATGCAGGGTGTTGCAAAACTGTCGTAATTGTGGGAGCCTCTTCAGCCGGCCAGTCACCCGTGCCGTTTGAAAGGGAAGCCAATGCTCAGGACAGCAGCAATGATCGCCGTCGTCTCGGTGCTCGCGCCTGGTGCGGTGTCGGGCGAGCCCGCCGATCGACGGGTCGATCTCAGCGACGCGCCGGATGTGGCGTCGGCCTATGCGCGGATCGTGGACGCCGCAAAAGATATGTGCCGGGAGTCGGAGACCGTGCGCACCGCTGCAGCATTGCGCCAATGCGTGCGCGTGGTTGTGGCCCGCACCGTCACAGCCAGCCGTGACGCCGATCTGATAAGTTTTGCGCAGACCCAGCCCACAGCGGCGAAATCCTATCTCGCCGCCTCGCGGGCGGATTGAGGCGATCAGGCCTGGGCTTTCCGCCCGTCTCAGTCCGCGCGTCGGCGCACCTGACGTCGCCCTGATGGGTGCGTTCCGCCGCGCCGGACGCCATGCGCCTGTGTGCACTGTCACGGCTGAACATGCGGCAACCTGGAGCGGGGCCCTGCGCAGGATGGCCCGGGGACGGCTGCCCGGGCCCCTGCGCGCGCGGCGTGGCGTCCGCACGTGCCGACGCCGTCGCGCATCATCGCCGCGGGTCAGATCCTCGCTTCGGGAAGTTCGACGCCGAAGCGCGCGCCGAGGCGCCGGCCGGTCTCGGGGTCGCACCGATTGTCAGCCCAGATCCGACCGCGGTGCGCTTCGACGATCGCCTTTGCGATGGAGAGGCCAAGACCGGAGTTGCGGCCGAAAGCGGCCCCGTGCGGGCGATCCGTGTAGAACCGATCAAAGATCTTTTCGACCTTGTCGGGCGGGACCCCCGGGCCATCATCATCCACCAGCGCTGTGACGCGCCCATGCGCGCGGGTGAGCGATATGTGCACGTCGCCGCCCGGCGGCGAGAAGGTCAGCGCATTGTCGACGAGATTGCGAAACACCTGCCCGAGCGGCGTTTCACGGCCGCGCACGATGGCGACGTCGGCGCCGTCGCTGGTGAACACCACCCGCGGAGCTGAGTCCGGGGTGGTAAGGTTATAGGTCTCGGCCAACTCCGCCAGGAGCCTGGTCAGATCAACCCGCTCGGGAGTCGACCGGGCGAGCTGGGCCTCCAAACGCGCCGCGTTCGAGATGTCCGTGATCAACCGGTCAAGGCGTTTAACGTCCTGGGTGATGACGCCAAGGAGCTTGCGCCGTTTCGCCTCATCTTGCACCACCGGCATCGTTTCCGCAGCGGAGCGGATCGAGTTCAGCGGGTTCTTCAGCTCGTGCGCGACGTCGGCTGCGAACCGCTCATTGCTTTCGATCCGGTCGGCGAGCGCGTCCGTCATGCTTTCCAGGGCCTTGGCCAGGTCCCCGATCTCGTCGCTGCGTGCAGCGAGCTCCGGCGCTTCCAGGCGCAGCGTGGCGCCGAGCCGCACCCGGTGGGCTGCCGTTGCGAGGCGGCGCAGAGGGCGGGCAATCAAGACTGCAAGGACCGCTGACGAGAGCAGGGTGACCAGCAGCGCAACGCCAATGAAGGGCAACTGGGCGAGCCGTTCCGCGCGCAGGATCTGGTCGACCTCGCTCGACTCAAGCGTCAGCACGCCGAGCACCGCCTTGACCCGCTGAATCGGCACGCTGACGCTGGCGACGCGTGCGCCGGCGTCGGAGCGGCGCTCCGCCTTCACCACCTCGCCGGCGCCGGCGCGCGTCAGTTCCTCGGTCAGCGTGAGCGGCGGTGCGACCGGCTCGCCGCGCACCACCGCGCGGGCCTGTTGAACCAGACGGTCAATCGCATCCGCAACGGACAGCGCGGGCCCGATGTCCGGCAGCTTGCGCTCGGTCACCTGATCAATCAGCAGGTAGGAGTCTGCAACCAGCCTGCCGTCACGGTCGAACAGACGCACGCGGGTATCCGGCGGCACGCGCATGCGCGACAGAACGAGCCGCGCTGCGTTTCTGTCCATGCCAGGCGCCGGCTCGCCGATCGTGGCGGCTTCCGCCAGGACGTTGGCGATCAATTCGCCCTGGCTCTCCAGGCCGTCGAGCTTGGCCTCCATCAGACCGGCGCGCAGCTGGCTCAGCACCAGCACGCCCAGCGCAAGCACCGCCAGGCCGAGAAGATTGGCTAAAAAAATGATGCGCGATATCGGCGAGCGCCACAGCAGCCGCCACAGCCTGAGTGCAGGCGTGCGGCGCAGCCCGCGGCGGGCCCGCTCAGCTCTCGTTGTAGCGATAGCCGACGCCGTAGAGGGTTTCGATGGCGTCGAACTCGGCGTCGATTTCACGGAACTTCTTTCGCAGCCGCTTGATATGGCTGTCGATGGTGCGGTCGTCGACGTAGACCTGGTCGTCGTAGGCCGCGTCCATCAACTGGTCTCGGCTTTTCACATAACCCGGACGTTGCGCCAAGGCTTGCAGGATCAGGAACTCGGTCACAGTCAGGCGCACCTGTTCGCCCTTCCAGGCGCAGGCATGTCGGTTTGGGTCAAGCGAGAGCTGACCGCGCATGATGGTCTTCTGATCGCCCTCCTGGGGTCCCGCAGCGGCCGACCGGGCGCGCCGCAGCACCGCCTTCACGCGTTCGGACAGGAGACGGTTGGAGGCAGGCTTGCGGATGAAGTCGTCCGCACCGACGTTAAAGCCGATCAATTCATCGATCTCGTCATCCTTCGACGTGAGAAAGATGACTGGCAGCTGCGAGGTCTGACGCAGCCGACGCACCAGCTCGACACCATCCATCCGCGGCATCTTGATATCCACTATGGCGATGTCAGGCGGGCTTTCCACCAGCGCGGTCACTGCCGCAGCGCCATCATGATAGGTCTTCACATGATACCCTTCGGCCTCGAAAAACATTTTCAGGCTCGCGGTGATGTTCTCGTCGTCGTCAACGAGGGCGATCGTCGTCATGCGGTTTTGGCCCCAGGGCGTTCACCTTGAACGTCGGATGAGCCTAGCCGCGCGCCGGGGCCGATGCAATGAAGGCTTGACATGAAGGCTTAACCCCGCGCGCGTATGGGAGAGCGAGTGTTTTTTGTGAAGCTGGATTCGCCGCAGCATGGCTCATCCGCCCCACCCTCCCGGCCCCGAGCGCCGGCAATCCGGCGCCTGTGACGGGCCCGTGAGCGGTTTCGGTCAATCGCTTCCCGCACAGGCGACTGACAGTCCGCAGGTTGGCGACACCGGTGATGAGGGGGGCGCAGATGCTGGCGGGGACCCCGCCGCACAAGGCGGCGGCCCCGCCCCGGACAGCGCACCGCCAAACCGCACGCCGCCCAAACGCGCCCTGCCGGAACAGACCGCCGCGCGACGCTGGCGTCCGCGCTGGGCGCTGTTGCTTGCCCTGACGGCGTACGGCCTCGCCATCTGGTGGGTGGTGCTCCAGATCGGCGCTGCTGTGGCAGCGTTCCTGATTCCCAACTCCGCATCGCCTGCCGGCTGACCAATACGGGGCCCACCTGATTGCGGAGCCGGAACCCCGCCGGCATGATGCCCGGACATGCGCCGTCCGCGCTGACCGTTGTCTGCCGCTTCGCCGCAAACTGACGGCGCCGCCGTTCAAGCGGCGCCAGCGCACAGCCGTGCGACCAATCCGCGGGGACGTCCGCGCAGACTGAAACGGCGCCTGCAGAGGTCGGCAGGCAGAGGTCGGCAGGCAGAGGGCAGGCTGCATGGGGCGGCGGCT
>JBILMQ010000113.1:0-10149 GCA_044375455.1 Caulobacterales bacterium
CGCACAACACTTGATGTGCTGGATGCAGAGCAGGAATTGCTCAACGCACGGCTCGCTCTGGTGCGTGCGAATCGGGATTCTTATGTCGCATCGCACGCCCTGCTTGCTGCAACAGGCGCCCTGACGCCGGATGCGCTCGGCCTTGGTGGCGCCCGCTATGACCCGGGCGCCTATGGCGCTGGGCTATCAGCGTTCACGCTGTCGACCGACGTAAAGCCGCTGGCGACTGCGGCTGAGCCTGCGGCCCGCTGAACCGAGGCGTTCGGGCGCTCTGCCGCCTGAGTGGTCCAGGCGCATTTGTTCCGGATTGCCGGGCGATGGGTCTCGACCGGCCCGATGTGCGAGGCTAGCCTGTCCCTTACGAAGCGAATCGCAACAAACCGCGGCAGGGGGCCATGGCGAAAGCTGACATGTCTCAAGAGCCCACAATGGAGGAGATTCTTGCCTCCATCCGGCGCATCATTTCCGAGGACGACGAAGGGTCGAAACCTGCAGCGCCCGTCATGGAGTTGACGCGACCGATAGAACCGGATCCGGCGCCGGTTTATGAGGCCGAAGTTGCGTTCGACGTGCCGATCGACCCGGAACCGCCAGCGCGCACTTGGGAACCGGATGTCCCCCCGGCGGCGCCTGCGCGGTCGTCGTTCGACATCGAGGATGAAATCGAGTTTGCTGACCGTCATAGCGCGGCGGCGTCCCAGCCTTCCCCGCAGCCGATCGTTGCGCCAAACGCGGCCCCGGGTTTGAAGCCGCGCCTCGAGCCGGCAATGGAGGAAGAGCCTTTGGTCGGTGCTCCTGCTGCGGCCATGGCGGCTGACGCGTTTGCCCGGCTGTCCAAGACAATCGCGATTGCGGAGACGCCAAACCAGACGCTCGAGGGCATGGTGCGCGAGATGATGAAGCCGCTGTTGCGCGCGTGGCTCGACGAGCACCTGCCGCGCATTGTTGAAGACAAGGTTGAACAGGAGGTGGCGCGTCTGGCGCGGCGGATGCGTTAAGCAGCGTCCAGTCGCTTCAAGCCGCCTCGCATCCCCGGCGAACGCCTGTTATACCCCAGCCGCGCCCGTCGCCAGACTGGCGCGCCAATGCGTTTGATCCGAGACCATGCTCGACACCACATTCGACCACGCCAAAGCCGAAGCCCGCCTCTATGAAGCCTGGGAGCGATCAGGAGCGTTCCGTCCGAAGGACGATCCTGCGGCGGAGCCCTATTGCATCATGATCCCGCCGCCCAATGTGACAGGCACCCTGCACATGGGCCATGCGCTCAACAACACGCTCCAGGATGTGCTGGTGCGGTTTGAGCGGATGCGCGGCAAGGCGGTGCTCTGGCAGGTTGGCACTGACCATGCGGGCATCGCCACGCAGATGGTGGTTGAGCGCCAGCTCGCCCAAGGCGGCATGAACCTGTCACGGCGGGACCTGGGTCGGGAAGAGTTTCTCAAGCGCGTCTGGGCCTGGAAGGAGCAGTCCGGCGGCCAGATCATCAACCAGTTGCGCCGGCTGGGCGCGTCCTGCGACTGGTCGCGCGAGCGGTTCACCATGGACGAGGGCCTTTCGGCCGCCGTGCGCACCGTTTTCGTAGGATTGCACCAGGCGGGGCTGCTCTATCGCGACAAGCGGCTTGTCAATTGGGATCCGCACTTTGAGACAGCCATCTCTGATCTTGAGGTGGAGAACATCGAGGTGCAGGGCTCGATGTGGCGGATCGCTTATCCACTGGCTGATGGCTCGGGCGAAGTGATCGTCGCCACGACGCGTCCGGAGACCATGCTTGGCGATCTCGCGGTCGGCGTGCATCCGAAAGACGGGCGCTACGCTCATCTTGTCGGTCGCATGGTGCGCCTGCCGCTGGTCGGGCGCGAAATCCCGATCATCGCCGACGAGTACTTCGACCCGGAGAAGGGCACCGGGTGCGTCAAGATTACGCCGGCGCATGACTTCAACGATTTCAAGGTGGGCAAGCGTCACGGCCTGGGATTGCTCAACATCTTCGACAGCCGCGCGCGTCTCAACGATCAAGCGCCAGCGGCATATCAGGGTCTTGACCGCTACTCCGCGCGCACACGGATTCTCGCTGACCTTGAGGCGCAGGGCCTGCTGCGCGGCGAAGACAAGCAGACCATGATGCAGCCGCATGGCGACAGGTCTGGAGTGGTCATTGAGCCGTGGCTGACCGACCAGTGGTATGTGGACGCGCAATCTCTTGCCGCGCGTGCGATTGCAGCAGTTGAGACCGGCGACACTGTCTTTGTCCCGAAGAACTGGGAGAAGACGTATTTCGAATGGCTGCGAAACATCGAGCCATGGTGCGTGTCGCGCCAGCTGTGGTGGGGGCATCGCATTCCTGCTTGGTATGCGCCGGACGGATCCGTGTTCGTGGCCCATTCGCTTGCTGAGGCGCAGGCAAGCGCGCGCGCGAAGTTCGGCGCGGACGTCACGCTTGTTCAGGACGAGGACGTTCTCGACACCTGGTTCTCGTCCGGCCTCTGGCCGTTCTCGACATTGGGCTGGCCGCAGGAGACGCCTGAGTACCGGCGGTTCTATCCGACATCGGTTCTGGTAACCGGATTTGACATCATCTTTTTCTGGGTCGCCCGCATGATGATGCTGGGCTTACAGTTCACCAATAAGGTCCCGTTCTCAACGGTGTATATCCACGCTCTTGTGCGCGACGAGCGCGGCCAGAAGATGTCAAAGTCCAAGGGCAATGTGATTGATCCCCTGGAACTCATTGACGCCTACGGCGCTGACGCGCTGCGGTTCACGCTCGCCTCGATGGCGGCTCAGGGTCGCGACATCAAACTCGCGCGCCAGCGTGTCGAGGGATACCGTAATTTTGGCACCAAGCTGTGGAATGCCGCGCGTTTCACGCAGATGAACGAATGTACGCTGTGGGACGCCTTTGACCCAGTGGACGTCAAAGAAACGGTCAATCGTTGGATCGTCAGCGAGGCGGTGACGGCGGCGCGCGCGGTGAGCGCCGGCCTTGAGGCGCTGCGGTTCAACGAAGCGGCCGGGGCGATTTACGATTTCACCTGGGGCGTGTATTGCGACTGGTACCTTGAACTGATCAAGCCGATTCTCAATGGCGACGACGAAGCCGCCAAGGCTGAAACACGGCGCACCGCCGCATGGACGCTGGATCAGATTCTGAAGCTGCTCCACCCATTCATGCCGTTCGTGACCGAGGAGCTGTGGGGCCGGCTCTCGGAATTCGGGCCAGCGCGCAGTCGACTTCTGATCAACGAGCCCTGGCCGGTCTACCCTGACAGTCTGCTGCATCCCGATGCAGCATCCGAAATTGATTGGGTCATTCGTCTGATTTCGGAGGTGCGCTCGACGCGGGCGGAAATGAACGTGCCTGCGGGGGCGAAGATTCCGCTCCTGCTGGTAGCAGCCGATCCTGAGAGCGGGCTGCGTCTTGAGCGCTATCAGGCTGAGATCGACCGCCTCGCCCGGCTCGAATATTCGACAACCGCCGCCGAAGCGCCGCCTGGGGCGGTGGTGATCGCTTTCGAGGCGGCGAGCATTGCGTTGCCGATCGCTGATGTGATCGACATCGTGAGCGAGCGGATCCGCCTGGAAAAGGAATATAAGCGTCTTGCCGCCGACATCGCCAAGATCGAGACCAAGCTCGGCAATCCTGAATTCCTCAAGCGGGCGCCTGAAGAGGTTGTCGCCGAGCAGCACGAGCGGCTTGCCGACACACAGGCGAGGCGCGCCAAGGTAGGCGCAGCGCTGGCGCGTCTGGAAACAATCAGCGGCTAGACGGGCGCGCCTGCCTTGGGGCCGCCGATGGCGGACGCGCGGGCCCCCTGCGGCGCGTCGCGCGCGCTTGCGCCTAGGGTGCGCTGCGCTGCGGGGTCGCGATTCCATCGATGCGAAAACCGGTCTAGGCTGTGGTTTCAAGCAGGAGCTTCAGCATGGCCGATCCCCGCTGGGACAAATCAAAACTTCCTTCCCGCCACGTCACCGAGGGCCCGCAGCGCGCGCCGCATCGTTCCTACTACTACGCGATGGGACTTGGGACGCGCGAAATCGAGCGGCCCTTTGTGGGCGTGGCGTCGTGCTGGAATGAGGCGGCGCCGTGCAATACGACGTTGATGCGTCAGGCGCATGCGGTATCGCGCGGGGTGAAGGAGGCTGGGGCGACCCCGCGGGAATTCTGCACCATCACCGTAACGGACGGGATCGCGATGGGGCATGAGGGCATGCGCTCTTCCCTGGTGTCGCGTGAGGTGATCGCCGACTCCGTGGAACTGACGATGCGCGGGCATTCGTATGACGCGCTTGTGGGGGTGGCCGGCTGTGACAAGAGCCTGCCTGGCATGATGATGGCGATGCTTCGGCTGAACGTGCCGAGTGTATTTCTGTATGGCGGATCGATCCTTCCGGGCCTGTGGCGCGGTCAGGAAGTCAATGTGCGCGATATCTTTGAGGGCGTGGGATCGCACGCGGCCGGCAAGATGTCGCTTGAGGATCTGTGCGACCTTGAAAGGCACGCCTGCCCGGGCGACGGCGCCTGCGGCGGTCAGTATACGGCAAACACCATGGCATGCGTTTCTGAGGCGATAGGCCTTGCTGTGCCTCTGTCGGCGGCGTTGCCGGCGCCCTACGAGAGCCGAGACGCCTATGCGCAGGCAAGCGGCCGGGCAGTCGTGGATCTGATTGAACGCAACATCCGTCCACGCGACATTTGTACGCGCGAGGCATTTGAGAACGCCGCCGTGGTGGTGGCGGCGACCGGTGGATCGACCAATGCGGGCCTGCATCTTCCGGCGATGGCGCATGAGGCCGGGGTGAAGTTCACGCTTGAGGACGTGGCGCGCGCCTTCAAGCGCACCCCCTGGCTTGTTGATCTGCAGCCGGGCGGGCGCTACGTGGCCAAGCACATGGGCGAGGCGGGTGGGATGCCCGCGCTGCTGCGCGTTCTGCTCGACGCCGGCCTGATCGAAGGCGACGTGATGACGGTCACCGGCCGGACTTTGCGCCAGAACCTTGAGGGCGTGGCGTTGCGCGCCGATCAGGATGTCATCCGGCCGATGTCAAACCCGCTCTCGCCTGATGGGGGGGTTGTCGGGCTTTGGGGCAGTCTTGCGCCAGACGGAGCGATCGTGAAAATCGCCGGGCTGGCGAGCACCCGGTTTCGTGGACCGGCGAGGGTGTTTGACGGAGAGGAGGCCTGCTTTGAAGCGGTGACGCAGGGCCGCTACCTTGAGGGCGAGGTCCTGGTCATCCGCTATGAGGGGCCGCGCGGCGGACCGGGCATGCGCGAAATGCTGTCGACCACGGCCGCGCTCTACGGCCAGGGCATGGGCGACAAGGTGGCCTTGATCACCGACGGCAGGTTTTCCGGGGCGACGCGCGGCTTTTGCATCGGCCACGTGGGTCCGGAGGCGCAGGTCGGAGGCCCGATCGCGCTGGTGCGTGACGGCGACGTCATCGAGATCGACGCTGCGTCGGGACGCATCGAGCTTGAAGTTGGGGCTGACGAACTCGCGCAGCGCCGACGCGCGTGGGCGCCCCGCAAGACGGGTTACGGCGCAGGAGCAATCTGGAAGTTCGCCCAGAGTGTTGGCCCGGCACACCTCGGCGCAGTCACCCATCCTGGACAGGCCGGTGAAATCATGCAGTATGCGGATATATAAACATGCCGTCGCCCGATGATTTTGACGCGATCTTCGACACAAGGATCGCCCCGGCGCTCGCCCAGCTTGAAGATGAGCGCAAGGCCGTGGTTAAGGGTTTTCGCATGCGCGGTGCGCCGATCTCCGTGTTGTTCGCTGCCAGCGCAGCGGCCGGGGCCTGGGTGTTGTCATCGGACGTCATGCTCGCGGGCTTTGCGCTCTTGTTTTCGGGCGTGGTGGCGTTCGCCATTGCCTTTCAGCCGCTGCAACGCACCGCCAATCGGGCCAAGGAGCGCGCCTTGGGGGCCATCCTTCAGCCCTTGGGAGTTTCCTTCACGATCAGCGGTTTTGTGACGCCAGATTGGGAAGGCGTTCGCCGGTGGGGGCTTGCGCCAGGCTACGATCGATCCAGTTTTGAGGATCTGTTCGTTGGCGTGCGCAAGGGGTGTGCATTCGCGCTTTATGAGGCGCATCTTGAGAAGGAGACGCGTGACAAGGATGGCGACCGTTCCTATCACACGGTCTTTCGGGGTCAGATCTTGAGCTTGGCCTATCCCAAGCTCTTCACCGGCGCGGTTATCGTGCGTCGCGATGGCGGCATCTTCAACGCTTTTTCAAGCCCTGGGTCCGGGTTTGAGCGGGTCGGCGTCGCTGATCCGGAATTCGAGCGTGCGTTCGAAATCTGGGGCACCGATCAGGTGATGGCGCGCCACGTGGTGGATCTGCTGGTCCTGGAGCGTTTGCTGGAGTTGGAGCGGGCGATGAAGGGCGCACGGCTGCGGTGCGCTTTTGCTGACGGAAAAGTGCTGATCGCTCTTGAGGGTAAGGACAAGTTTGAGGCGGGTTCGATGTTCACCTCGCTGCTCGATCGTGAACGGGCGCGTCGGATTTTTACCGATGTGGCGAGCGTCTTTGCGCTGATTGATGTCTTTGTGGAGCGTGATCAGGCGGCGGCGCGCATCAGCGCCGGGACCGCCGGGCTGACTGCGACATAGCTTTTTGCCGGTCTATCCGGAGGCGAACAGACGCTGTGGGTCCTCATAGCCGAAGACGCGCAGCGCCAGTCGTGCAGCCAGACCGCGCGGGCTTTCCAGCCGCGGGTCACGCTCGACAAGCAGGCGCGCATCGCGGTCGGCGGCGGGAATGAGGCGTGCATGCAGGGCCGCATCGGCGAGCCGGAACTGAGGCAGTCCGCTCTGCTTGACGCCGAGAACGTCGCCTGCACCGCGCAGCTTGAAGTCCATCTCGGCGATGTCAAAGCCGTCATTTGTCCGGCGCAGGGCGTCGAGGCGGATACGTCCGGTCTCGCTGAGCGGCGGCGCGTAGACGAGCAGACAGACCCCTGGCTTCTGGCCGCGTCCAACGCGTCCGCGCAACTGGTGCAGCTGGGCAAGCCCGAAGCGTTCGGCGTGTTCGATGACGATCACGGTGGCTTCGGGCACGTCGACGCCCACTTCGATGACGGTGGTGGCGACGAGGATGGCGGCCTCGCCGGTTCGGAACAGGTTGAGCGCTGCGTCCTTGTCGCGTGGGCTGAGGCGTCCATGCACCAGTCCGACCTGGCCCGGAAAGTGTGCGCGCAGGTCCTCGGCGCGGTCGCTTGCCGCGGCCAGGTCGGCGCTGGCCATGGCTGCGTCTTCGTCATGGGCGACCATCGGGCAGACCCAATAGATACGCTCGCCCTTCGCGACGGCGCGTGCGACTGCGTCCACAACCTCATCGAGGCGGGTGTTCGGCAGCGCGCGGGTTGCGACCGGTTTGCGGCCTGGCGGCATTTCGTCGAGGACGCAGATGTCGAGATCGCCGAAGGCGGCGAGGGCGAGGGTGCGTGGGATCGGGGTGGCGCTCATGGCCAGGAGGTCTGGTGCGCGGCCCTTCTCCACCAGCCTGGCGCGGTCGGAGACGCCGAAGCGATGTTGCTCGTCGATGATCACGAGGCCGAGATCGCGGAAGGCGACGTCGGACTGGAACAGGGCATGTGTGCCGGCGAGAGCTGAGATTTCGCCGCTGCGGATTTGTTCCAGCAGGCTGGCTCGGGCCCGGCCTTTGTCACGTCCGGTGAGGGCGGCGACGCGCAGTCCGGCGGGGTCAAGAAACCGGCCGATGGTCTCGGCATGCTGGCGGGCGAGCACTTCGGTCGGGGCCATGAGCGCGGCCTGTTTGCCGGCTTCCGCCGCCCGCGCGATGGCGAGCGCCGCCACGAGCGTTTTGCCGGAGCCGACGTCGCCCTGGAGCAGACGCGACATTGGTTCTGGGCGCGCCATGTCGGCTGCAATGTCCGCGAAGGCGCGCCTTTGTGCGCTGGTTGGCCGGTAGGGCAGGCCAGCCTGAACTCGCGCGACCAGCGCGCCGTCGCCTGACATGGCGACGCCCGGCAGCGCCCGGCGTGCGTCCCTGGTGAGTTTGAGGGCAAGTTGGCGGGCGAACAGCTCATCGTAGGCGAGCCGCAGGCGGGTCGCCGACTGCGGATCAAGGTCGGCCTCCTGTCTTGGCGCGTGGACGTGTTTGAGTGCAGGCGTGAAGGGCGGCCAGGCCTCGCGGGCGACAAGGGCTGGGTCGGCCCATTCGGGCAGTTCGGGCAGGCGCGCGAGCGCCTGTCGCACAACGCGCAGCATTGTGCGCGGGGACAGCCCGGTCGACAATGGATAGACGGGTTCAAAGTCCTCGACGTCCTGACCCCGCTCCACGTTGGCGACGGCGTCGGGGTGGGCCATCTGGAGTTCGCCGCGTTCTTCCTCGAGCCGTCCAGACACCACGCGCTCGGCCCCGACGGGATACAGGCTTTGCAGCATGGCGGCCTTCGCCCGGAAGTAGACAAGCGTCAGGACGCCGCTCTCGTCGCGCAGGCGGATGCGGTATGGCAGGCTTGTTTTGCGCGGCGGCAGGTGGGCTTCGACCACGGCGCGGATGGTGACCAGTTCGCCCAGCGGCGCTGCCGCGATGCTCGGGCGCCGACTGCGGTCGATAACTCCTGCTGGCAGATGCAGCGCAAGGTCGAGCAGCACGTCTCCTCCGGCGGCGCGCCGTACCAGTTTCGCCAGCGCCGGTTTGAGGTAAGGCAGGCTTTCGATGGGTGCGAACATGCCATCGAGTCCGGCGCTCGAAGGCTCCGCAGTGCGAGGGCTGACGCCCGGCGCTCCCGCGCCTATAGAAGCGCCGCGCTGCGGGCCGGAATCGGCTGACATGGACTTGGGTGATGCTGTCATGGATGATCGACGCAAGAAGCTTCTTTACCGCGCCAGCCGGCGCGGCTTCAAGGAAGCCGACCTGGTGGTGGGCGCCTTTGCTGAAGCCTGGCTGCCCCGGCTCACCGAGGCCCAGCTCGACGAATTCGAGCGTTTGCTCGAGGTTCCTGATCTGGATCTCTACCCATGGATCACCTCCGGTGCGACGCCTGAGCCTGCCTATGATGGCGAGGTCTTGCAGCTGATGCGCTCCTTTCGCTATTTCGCCCGCAGCGCCGGTGAGGCGCGCGCGCGCGTCGAACAGGATTAGGCGCCGCGCTCTACGACCTTTTTTTGTTCAGGAACGCCATGACCCCGTCTGTTGACGCGCTTGCCGCACGGATTGCTGGCGGTGAGGCTGAATTTTCCATCGTCGGCGCGCCGCCCGGCCATGACGCCGCGCTCGCCATGCTGGCGTTGCGGACCATGAAAGGTCCGCTTGTCTACGTTGCGCGCGACGAGACGCAGGCGGCGACATTCGCCAAGGCGGCCCGATTTTTTGCGCCGATGGCGGAACAATTGAGGTTTCCGGCCTGGGATTGCGTGCCTTATGATCGCGTTTCCCCGGCCCCGCTGATTGCGGCCCAGCGCTGCGCTGCTCTGGTCACGCTGGCGCGTCGAAGCAGTGAGGCCCCGGTGCTGGTGATCACCACGGCGGCGGCGTTCATGCAGCGGCTTGCGCCGCGCGCGCGCATGAAGACCGCAAGCTTTGAGGCGCGCAGCGGCGGCGATCTCGATGCAGGCGCACTCAACGGCTATCTTGCCGCGAACGGCTATGCCCGGGCGTCCACGGTGCGTGAGCCGGGCGAATTTGCCGTGCGCGGGGGTGTGATCGACATCTTCCCGGCTGGCGCGCCTGAGCCGATCCGGCTTGATCTGTTCGGCGACACGCTTGAGTCGATCCGCGCGTTTGATCCGGAGACACAGCGCACGACCAAGCAGCTCCAAAGCGTTATGCTTGCGCCAGCCTGCGAGGCGTTGCTCGATGATGACGCAGTCTCGCGGTTCCGGCGTGGATTTGTCCATGCCTTCGGTGCGGCCACCAACGGCGATGCGATTTACGACAGCGTGACGGCGCGCGTGCGCAAGCAGGGCGTGGAGCATCTGCTGCCGCTGTTCTACGAGCGGTTGGAGACGCTGGCGGATTATGTCGGTCCCAGCGCAGTATTTTTATTCGATCATCTGGCGATTGCCTCGGCGCGCGACCAGTTCAACGGTGCGAAGGATTACTTCGAGGCGCGCGCCCAGGCATCGCGCGAGAAGGGGGCAAGCCCGCTGCGCGCTTTGCCGCCTGA
>JBILMQ010000375.1:0-3037 GCA_044375455.1 Caulobacterales bacterium
CCTTTATGTCAGCGGACATCACTGCGATATGATGCACCCCGGTCGCCTTGATCATGGCCGCTCCTCTGACCTGTTCCCCGCAGCTGACCGGCCCCCGCTGACCGGCCCCGCTGACCGGCCCCACTGGCGGGCCAATTGGCAGGCACTGTCTCGCCCGGCGCGCAGAAATGTCAATGTGACCAAAGAAGAGGTTCCAGGTAACCCGAACAATCCCTGGACAAGCAAAAGAGCCCCAGCGCCGTCAGGAGACCAACATGCTGATCGCACGCGCACAGGCGGAAGTCTCAGCGGACAATGCGACAGCTTTGCGCAATGCAGCGGCCGCGATGACAGCCGCCTCCAGCGCCGAGCAGGGGCGCGTAAGCTGTGCGTTCAATTTTGATTTGTCGGCGCCGCACCTCGTTCGGATCGTCGAGGTCTGGCGTGATCAAGCAGCGCTTGACGCCCAGTTCCAGACGGCGCACCCGGCCGCCTTTCGGGCGGCCGTCGCTGGCAAGATCAAGATGCCCGCGGCTGATGTCTGCGAGACGCAGGCCCAGCCACCGCTGCTGAGCTGAACACTCATCCACACGCGACCGCAGGCTGGCGGATCGCAATCGCTGCGAATCTGTTACGCGTTGTCTGTTGGAGGGCCGAACTATGGAAGCTTCTCGATTGGCGGCGCTGGTTGCATCGCGGGTCGTTCATGACCTGATTACGCCGGTGACTGGACTCGGCGCAGCGCTTGACGCCTATCGCAGCTCCCCTGCGCCGGACCAGCGCGAACTGGCAATGCAGCTGATCGAACAGCAGATAGACGGCACACGCGCCAAGCTGGTGTTCTTGCGTCTCGCGCTTGGCGCTGCGGGGATCGGCGATGATCCAGCGGATTTCGATGAAGCGCGTCGGATCGCCGAGGACTTTTTTGCCCCGGACAAACGCACCCTCACCTGGACGAACGAGAAGGTGGACGCGCCCCGAACCTTCATGCGGCTCATGCTGAACCTGTGCCTCATCGCCGCCGACACTCTGCCGCGCGGAGGCGAGGTGGCGGTGGTGGTCGGCGGAGATGGCGAGGCGATCGAAGGCGTCGTGACCTCCCGCGGTCCGAAGCTGAACGTCAAGCCCGGCGTATTCGAGGCTCTGCGCGGCGATGAACCAGCTGACGGTTTTGACGGGCGCAATGTTCAACCTTATTTCGCCGGCCTGGTCGCGCGCCAGTCTGGAGTCGATCTCCTGGCGCGTCACAGTGAAGACCGCATCGAACTCATTGCACGGCTTCCGCGCAGTCGGATGCAGAGCGCGGCCTGACGGGCGTCAGCTGCGCTCAATCACGCGCCGGCCGCCCATGTAGCCAATGAGCGCATCCGGCACAGTGATGGAGCCATCCTCGTTCTGATAGTTTTCCATAACCGCAATGAGCGTGCGTCCGACTGCAAGGCCTGAGCCATTGAGCGTGTGAACCAGACGCGGTTTTCGCTCAGTTTCGCTTCGAAACCGCGCCGCCATGCGACGCGCCTGGAACTCTCCGCAGTTCGAACAGGACGAGATTTCGCGATATTTGCCCTCCCCCGGCAGCCAGACTTCAAGATCGAATGTTTTGCGCGCCGCAAAGCCCATATCTCCGCTGCATAAGAGCATCCGCCGATAGGGCAGGTTCAATCGCTGCAGGACGAGCTCGGCCGCCGACGTCATGCGCTCATGCTCCGCGTCGGATTGCTCCGGCGTTGTAATCGACACGAGTTCTACCTTATTGAACTGGTGCATGCGGATCATGCCGCGGGTGTCTCGCCCCGCGCTGCCGGCCTCAGACCTGAAACAGGGCGTATAGGCAGCGTAGCGAAGCGGAAGCTGAGCGGCATCCAGAATTGACTCGCGCACCATGTTTGTGACCGGGACTTCGGCGGTCGGAATAAGCCAGAAGTCATCAGTGGTTCGAAACATATCCTCCGACGACTTAGGCAGGTTGCTCGTTCCGTAAGCGGCGTGGCTGCGCACCAGATAGGGCGGCTGAATTTCAGTGTACCCGTTTTCCTGGGTTTGTACGTCGAGCATGAACTGCGCCAGCGCACGTTCCAGGCGGGCAAGCCACCCCTTGAGAATCACGAAGCGGGCGCCCGATATCTTGGCTGCCGTCTCGAAGTCCAAAAGACCAAGCGCCTCACCCAGCTCAAAATGGGGCTTTGCCGGGGTTCCAGTCCTGGGTTCACCCCAGCGTTTCAACTCGATGTTTGCAGTCTCATCATGCCCCCTGGGCACGTCCGGCGCGGGTAAGTTGGGCAATCGCTCCAAGACGTCCTGCAGAGCCCCCTGCAAGGCGGGCTCCTCATTCGCGGCAGCCTCAATGTCCTGTTTGGCACGCTCCACCTCGCGCATCAGACGTTGCGCTTCTGTGTCATCGCCCCGGGCCTTGGCCGCGCCGATCGCTCTGGAAGCCTGATTGCGGCGCGCCTCCGCCTCCTGACGACGGGTCATCGCCGCACGAAGGCGCTCATCGAGCGCAATGAGGTCATGGGCCTGTGACGGAAGTCCTCTGGCCTCCAACCCTGCGTCAAAAGCTGCGGGGTTGTCTCTGATCCACTTGATGTCGTGCATGAGGGCCGGCCTGATCTGAATCTGCGGCGCTTTGTGGCGGGCCCCAGCGGCAAGCGCAAGCCAGATCGCTGCAGGCAGCCCCATGGCCGCGGTTGTCCAAACGCCACCGTCGCCAGCCATCCCGCCGGCTGCGCGCGGGCGCGCCATTGCACCACCGCCTCCCGCTACGACCCGCCACGCTCAAGGCGATCCGAATGCGCGTCACGATGCGTCTGTCTCATGTTTCCAGGATACGCGCCCGGTTCATCATGCGCCCTGGCCCGCGCGGCCAGACGAAGGACCTGACACGCCACACGCCAGCCGCACGCGCTCAGGAGGCCCTTGATGGGACCTTGATACAGGCGCCGGACAGAGGGGCGTTAAGTCTGAACCTTGCGACTGGATGTTGCCGCCTTAAGTTGCAACCGGGCCTTGCGACTGGCCTTGCTTCTGGGCCTTGCTTCTGGGCCTTGCTCACAATGCA
>JBILMQ010000223.1:0-6121 GCA_044375455.1 Caulobacterales bacterium
AGCGGTGGTCAGACTGTCGCTTGTGAGCACGAGTTCTCCACCGGCCGGGATGGTCTGATTAAGGTTCACCAGACCAGGATTTGTATACGCAGTCGCCGAGGTTGCAACCACGCGCGCACGGACACCGACAACCGCTGTAGAGCCGGTATTGCTGATCCGGATGATGCTGTTGGAGCCTGACGATGCGCGGCGGCTCGTCGACGCAACCCACGGGAACAGGACCGCAACGCCTTCACGCGTCGTCGCCTGCAGCGCACCAGAGGCCTCCTCGCTGCCGGTGGCAAAACCCGAACCGTACGAAGCCGTCACCGTAGCGGAATATGCAGACGCGTTGAGCGCAGCCGTCGTCCCAGGGACGTTATTGATCGTGACCTGCGGGCCGGAAGTGAGCGCAACGGCCAGGGCTTGCGCCGCAGCACCAGTCAAGGTGACGGAGGCAGTCGACCCTGAAATCGTGAAGGTGTTGCTACCCAATGCCAGCGCGGCCCTGGTCGACCCGGTGCCAAAGCCGGTGAAGTCGCCCGTCACAGTTACCACGGCGCGAGACACATCGGTCGCACCAACCGCGTTGTTGAAATCCCTATTGACACCGGCCGCAGGCGCAATAGCCACACGGCCGATAACCGCGTCACCCGTGAACGACGTGTAGCCGGAAGCAATGGTCAGCCGCGTCGTACCCGTATCTGCGGCCACACCCGGGGAGAAACCATTCACCACCGCGATCACGCCCGACCTGGTCACGAAACCGCCATCCACCGGAATGGCCGGCGTGTCGGTCGTCGTAAACCCAGCTGAAACGCCGACAGACGTCCCGGTCACGCGCACCGGCAGCGTTACCCGGAAACCACCCGTAGTGTTATTCACAGCTTGCGCGTTCGACACAACGAACGTCACGGAGGACTCAGATGCCCCGCCGCCGCTCGACAGCACAGCCGTGGAGCTCGTGCCCGTCTCGAACCCGACAACATTCGTGCCCGTGACCGCCGAGTTGAAGACGCCACCGGAAACGCCAACCGTGAGCAGAATGTTGCCGCTGGGAAGCTGCCCATTCGTCGGCTTCAGATCGAATACGATATTGCCCGCCGGACCCGCAGTCGTGAAAGCGAGCTCATTCGCCAAACTGTATGCAGCTGTACCGATGGAGGTTGTGCCAACGGTCACATTGCTGATTGCAGCAGCATATGCCCCCTGGGCAAAGCCGGCCAAAACCACCGAGCTCAGAAGAGCCTTTTTAAACGTCATAACCGATCCCCTGTTTTCGACATCTTCCCGCCAGACCTAACCGGCTAAAGGGGCTTTAGAACGCCGGATCCGGCCTGTCAACCGACCCTGCCCAGCTATCTTGGTAAACGTCTCCCACACCCAACACAGCTCCCGCCAGGACCGCTCTGCGCCAGATCACCTGCCCAGGGGACCGCCGGGCCGCGCGTGCCCGCGCCTTGCCCCGTGCCTTGCCCAGTGCCTTGTGCTGTGAACGTCTGCCACATCGAGGTTTCGCCCACCGCCGGGCGCACGGCAGCTCGCCAACGCGTCCGGGAGGCCCTACCGGCTTCGCGAACGTGAAATCTCCAGCGTCGGCCCGACGCTGTCGCGACGAAGAGAGCCGCGTGCAGATAGCTCCACTCGGAAGCGTGAGGACGACCTCACGCCACAAGACATGGTCGCAGAGCCCGCACGCAGCGGTCAGGCGCACGCCCGGTTGCAGCTTCGCTGGATTTGAACAGCCGACATGCTGGTCGACCGAAAGAGCTCGAAAAGGCTCAAAAGCAATTCTTTCAACAATTTGTGGACGGGTCCTGCCTGCGTCGAAGGAACCCGAATACCACCAAACCAGGGGCTGTGCGCTGCGGCGCCACGCCCTGGGGAGGGGGGTAGGGCCGGGTCCACGGCCCGATGCGCCCGCGATCTCCGCCCCAAAACTGCCCTCCGCTGCCCCCGAACTGTCCTCAGCGGGCGGTAGCTCGGCTCACCGCCGGTCCAAAGCGCCAAGACCATCACCCCGGACGAGCTGGCATTCAACGGATCGAGCATCCTGGCGACGGCGATCGGTCGCCCATCAGTCGGTCGATCCCAGACGGCAGGGACGACGAGATGCGCCGCACGCTGAGCAAGCGGTCGTGGATCCAGACCGGCAAGCGGACGCAGGCAGCCCGTGACCCGATGCAGAAGCGCAAAAAACCTCGCCGGTGTTGCGCGCTTTCAACACTTAATGCGCCGTGGGCGCACGCAAAGGGTAACCGTCGACGCCAACAGGCGAACGGTCCGCCAAAAGCGCCCGCCTACCGGCGCTTGGCGCCGCGGCAACATCAATCAAGATTGGACCTTCCGGTTGCTCTGAGCAAGAAAGCGCCAGCCCGACAGAAAGCGCCAGCCCGTCGCCTCGGCTCAATCGGGCCTATCCGCGTGGCGCGGCGCCAGGCGCGGCATCGCGCAACGCCGGAGCGGCTTGCTCTGGCGTCGGCGGTGTCGACGCATTTGGCGCCGGTGCGGGAGAGACTGGCGCGACACCGCCGAGCGCGGGTGCGGCAGACGGGCTCGGCAATGGGGTAGACGCTGGCGCTGGCGATGGCGCTGACGGCGCGGCGCGTCCGTTCAACACAGGCACACCTGCGCCATACACCACTTTGGCGCGCGGCAGCGGCGACCATGGAAGCAGCGTGTAGGCATTCGGGCCGCGCCGGGCAAAGCTGCGGTTGAGCTGCGCGGCATAGGCCTTGGCCGACGCCGTGATGTCGTCGCCGCGCACCACATAGGGGGTGAGCATGACAAGCAGCTCAGTCTTGCGCGACTCGAGCGTGTCCGTGCGAAACGCCCCGCCAACCAGAGGAAGATCCTTCAAGACTGGCACTCCCGTCGTCCCGCGGGTGAGATTGTCCTGGATGAGCCCCCCGATCACGCCCGTCGCTCCCTCCCGAAGCGAGATCTGGGTCTGCACCGAACGATTAAGGATCAATGGGCTGCCAATCGCTTGGTTCGGGTTTGCCTGCTGGCTGGAGACTTCCTGGGAAATCTGCAGATCGATCCGGTCTTCCCCGTACACAACCGGCGTGACCTCCAGAATGACGCCTGTCTGGCGATACTGGATCGTCTGCAACACATCCGTGGCCCCGCTCTGCTGAGTGTTGGACGCGCGCTGCGATGTGATCACGGGAACGTCGGTGCCAACCTGAATGCGCGCAGTGCTGCCGGAGAGCGCAACCAGACGCGGCGTCGACAGAATGTTGACGTTGTTGTTGCTGGCAAAAGCGTTGAGCGCTGCCTGTAGATCGGGCTTGTTGAAGGAAAGCTGGAGGCCGCTGGTCCCAAGTCCGACGCCACCAAGAGTGCCCCCGCGCAAGGCGCCGCCCTCATAGGTTGTGCGCAGCGCCCATTCGACGCCAAACCGCGTCTCGTCGGTCAGGGTCACTTCGGCGATCGTCATCTCGACCAGGACTTGCTGCGGCGGCACGTCGAGTTCGGCCACCAGGTCCCGCCACCGCCGGAATTCCGACGGCGTGCCGCGAAACAAGAGGCGGTTGCCGATCATGTCGACCGTCACCCTGCCCGTCGCTGGCGGCGCGCCAGCCTGGGCCGGCGCAACGCCTGTCTGGGCCGCGGCAACCAGACCCCCAAGTTTTTCCGCACTGGTATTGCGGACCGTATAAATGAAGACGTTCTCCTGATCGCCAAAGGCCCCCGGGCGATCAAACTCGCCGATCCAATACATCGCCCGGTCAAACACGTCCTGCTGGTTTGAAAACACGATGATCTGGTTCGTGTAGGGGACGATGAGAAAGTTCACCGCGCGCTGAACGACACCCGACGTTCGCACGGCCTGATAGCCCTCCGTCTGCAGCGCCTGGATCACCGCATCGGCCAGCCGGTCGGCCGCCCAGTAGACCGGCTCAATCCGCACGACCTGCGCCCCAGCCAGTCGGGGCTGGTCGATCTGGTCTATCACCTCGGCGGCCGACGCCACGTCGCGGATGGCGCCGCTCAGAACCAACGCGTTGATATCCGGGCGCGCGGTGATCTTGATGCGCGACGCGTCCGGATAGGCGTCCTGCAGCAAGCTCACCATCGAATTGGCCTCGATCGATCGCAGCTCGAAGAACTGAATCACCGGGCGGGACGCATCCGGTACGGAGGGAAGCGCGCGCGACATGATAAGCAAAGGCGCCCCGGCCCCAGCGGCGTCGTCGCGCACAATACGCGCCGCGCCATTTTCGATCGTCACAGACAGCCCGTAGTCCTTCAGTGCGGTCTGGGCCATCGCAAAAAGGGTCTGCTTCGTGGTCTTGATCGAACCGCGCAGGCTGATGATCTCGCGCTTTTCAGCGACGCCCGGTCCCAGCGAGTACGGCATCCGCAGCACCTCGCCGAACAATGTATCGATGAACTGCGGGGCCGGCTGCGGCGGCAGGCTCACATCGACCGGCGCATCATCCAGCACCGTCGCCAGTTGCTCCGCCTGCGACGTCGCCGGCCGCTCTGGGGCCGGCGCCGGGCGAACAATCCGGGCCGCCGGCTCAAGTCGTGTCACCGCCGCGCCAGCGCGCTCCCTACTGGAGGTCTCAATGCCCCGGTCACCCGCCTGCGTATCGCTGGGCGCGCCCGCACCCGCTCCGGATCCCTTGGCGTCATCCCCGCCAGCGACCTTGAGCAAGAGCTTGGGCATAGCGCAGGAGCCCAGGGTGAGGAGTACAGGCGCCAGCGCGACATAGACAACGGCGCTGCGCCGCGAACCAGAACTGCGTGACATCCCGTCTGCTGCCTTTCCGCACACTGCCGCCCAAGCCCGGTCAAACCTCGCCCTGAGTATCCACTGCAGGCCCAGCCTGTCCAGCTGATGATCCCGCTCTGACTGACCCGTACGACCGACCCCGTCCGGACGCCCACGCCACGGCCGGCAGCGCGTCATTGCGGCAAGGGTGGAACATCCCACGTCATAATCGACACCGATCGCCTGTCGTCGCCGCGCCGCAGAACGATCGCCTCAGGCCCGATCTCGGTGACCTGCCAATTCTCACGGTAGGGCTGACCGGCGCGAACCACTCGCCGCGCGCCCCCATGATCGCGATCAACAATCAACGCAGCCCGACGGTCGCCCTCGCGCAGGATCGCCGTCAGGTCATGACGAAACTGAATGACGATATCAATCTCCTGCGGCGGCGGCGCAAGCTCCTCCACCGGCGTCTCGGGCGGCGCGCCAAAGCCGAGGCTCTCAAAGGCGCGCACAGCAAGGGTGGTGTAGAGCCCCGCATGCTCGATCGAAGGCGGCCCAATTGACTGCGATCTGGCCGCCACCACCGGGACGCCGCCGCCCCCCCCGGCCGCCGAGGTCCACCCCAGCACGCCAGCCAGCGCCAGCATCAGACCCACCAGGATCAGGGCGCGCACCGTCATGGATCGGCCCGACGGGTTGACGACGACGGCGCCAATTCAGCAACCGAGACAGGCGCAAGGACAACCAGCTCGAACTGCGGCGCCGCTGAAGCGTCCATATTGAATTCAGACACCAGCAGGCTCTGCTCCGCCACAGCCAGAGCCTGGGCCAGCAAAAGAAAGCTCGCCCAATCAAAGGCGCCCTGGATGGTCAAGGCCTGGAGCCGCACGCGGCCCTCGCCAATCGGTTCCGGGGCGGCGGTGACGCGGACACCGACAATCCCCGCCGCCGCCGCGGCGCGCGCCGCCAGCGCCTGAGCCCGGACCCGTGCAATGGCAAAGGTTTCCGCTCGAAATGACAGCGCCTCAGCTTTGACGAGCGCACGCGTGAGCCCGCCGATCAGCCGCTCATCCGCGCGCGCGCGTTGCAGCGCCCGCGCCTCATCGATCTCTGCCTGCACCTCCGCCAGCCGGGTTTCGGCGCGCACCGAACGGTCAAACAGCTCACTCACGCCAAACAAGGCAAACACCACGCCAAGGCACAGCAGCAGCAGCCGCTCCCGCTCGGACAGTCGCGCCAGAGCCTGCCGCGCCGCCGCGGCCCACCCGGCCAGGATCGCGCGCAGCGTCATGCGCCCCGCCCCCTCTTCTCGCGACAGACAGCGTTCACCGCCGCATTGCACAGGCGCGCCGACACCACCACCTTGCCAGTCACCGGATCAGTCTCCGGGCGAACATCCTCGAACCAGGGGCTTTC
>JBILMQ010000314.1:0-3968 GCA_044375455.1 Caulobacterales bacterium
AAGCGCGCGGGCCAAATCCTCAAGCGGTCGGTCCGGCGCCATCACCACTTCGGCGCGCACCGATGCATCATCGGCGTTCACCGCCCCAGGGGTCCCGCCATGGGCAGCTATCGTCTTGTAGAACTCCCCCAGAGCAAACAGCGCATTCGGCCGGGCGAAACGTTCAGCCAGCGCCTCAAGGCTTGCTCGGTTGGCGTCAACGGCCGCGTCAGGCGAGGCCGCCGCCGCCGCCCGCAGCGCCGCCAGCCTGGCCTCCTCGGCGGCAATCTGGCGGGAAAAATGGATCTCTCGCGCCGCCAGACCAACGCCCGCAGCCAGACACCCTATGAGCAGCGCCGCAGCCGCCTGCTGCAGACGCGCAGCCGCACGCGGCCGCACAATCCGCTTGGCCGCGCGCAAATTGGCCCGCAGCCACTGACGCGGCGCCACGTCCGGCCGCTCACCCGACGCAGCCGGGTCGTGCCACCCCAGGCCGCGCACAAAACCCGCCCATTGCTCAGCGTTGAACGGTCGCCGCCGCCAGGTCGAGGCAAGAAGCGTGGCGTCCTGCCAACTCTGCGCCTCATAGCCGTCGCTGGTCTCCACCAACCGCAAACCCTCGCCCACCGGCTGCAGCAGGCTTTCGGGGGCGACCCGATCCGCATCGTAGATCCAGGCCCCGCAGTCGCGCTCCCGCAGGGCGGCCGCATCCCACCACCAGATCCCATAGCCCCGCACCGTTCGAAAGATCGCAGCGTCAGATTGGGCGAACGGTCCATGACTGCCAGCGTACAGGCGCGCGGCCTGCGCCGCCGCCCCGCCAGACAGCCCCGCGGGCGGCTCAAAATGATGATAGCGGCACAGTCCACGCGCCAGAACACACACGCCGTCCGGCGCCGGGCTCACCATCTCCTCGCTGTCAAGGCTTAAGGGCGAGGCCTCCTCGCCAAGAAAGAATGCTTTGGCTGATCGGGAAGTCTGGAAGATCATCACCCCTCAACCTCGCCGCTCGCGCACGCTGCAAACCTGGCGGACGGGACTGTCCCGCGCGCGTCACAGGATCCGCTAGGGTGATCTTTACAGAGCGATCAACCACAAAAAAAGGCCTGCCGGCGCCCGTCGGACGAAGTTCGATCCTCGATTCATAGACGCGGGTCGGATCGCCCGGCTGGGCCACCCGCACCCGCACCTGACGCGCTGGAAACGACATCGCGCCGAGATCGGCCGGGTCGAAGGCAACCCCGATCAGACCGCCAAGCCGCTCCCCGGTGAGGACCTCCCCCTTCTCGCGCAACTCAAGGAACCGCGCCACACCGGCATCATCGATACCGAACCACGCCTTCAGAACGGCAGGGGTCGCCGTGTTGAGGTTCTTCGGCTCAGTGCTGTAGTCAATGTAACTGATGTCCAAAAATCGGTCGATCTGGGCCGGAGTGAGCGCAGTCGTCCATCCCAAGGCGCGCAGCGCCTGTGCAGGGTGCACGATCGCCCAGTTGGCGGGGCCCGGAAGACCCGCCTCTTCATAGTCTGCCCGCTCGGCGCCATTGAGACGGACCAGATCGTCGGGGTCAACGAAGTCCGCCAGACTGTCCGACAGCCGGCGCGCCGGGACATCCTCGACGCCGAGACTGCGCAAGAGAAGGTATGTCGCCGGGGGATTGAGCGCGTTCAGATTGTATAGCCCGCCGCGATCCTGCAGCTGAACCACCACATAAGCGGCGTCGCCCGCACCCGCCCGGGCGGTCCTGGCGGGGGCCAGCGGGCCGGCCGGCATCCGGTAGCGCGCCCCATCCAGGCGCAGCAGGCGCTCCGTGCGAAGCGACGAGTCCGCCAGTTCGACCGGCGCCGCGCCCAACTCTTCAAGCGCCGAGACCCGTTGGCCATCCACCCGCACGCCAAACGGACCGAGGGGTTCACTCGCCAGCACGAAGGCGACACGGGCCTCGGCCCGGGCGCCAGCCAGTTCAAGGATCTGCCTCTGACGGATGTCACGTTGGGTTGCACGCGCCGAGTCAAGCACGGACACGGCGGACCACAGCGCAATGCCGACCACCGCCAGCGCAAGAACGGTGAGCGGGAGCACAAACCCCCGCTCGCCCACGCGATCACCCGCGCCATCGGCCAGGCGACCGCAGGGATCACCCCGCGCACCGCCGGCGCATGGCGCCCCGAACAGCGCCGCAGGCGGTCGGATCGGCAGGCCCCCAATTCGGGAATGCGGTCCGTTCGTCATGGCAGGGGCAACTCCGGCGGCGGCGCAGGCGGACCACCCTCCTTCCGTTCGCCATCGATCAGCGAGAGGGCGTCATACCGCAGCGGGCGCACCGCCCCGATCCGCACGATCCAGACCCGGCGCTGGCGTGCCCCATCGCCATCCGCCAACATCACCCGGACCAGTGGGGCGCTGGTGACGCGGTCGCCGCGCGCCGCAGGGTCCGGCGGCTCATCTGACCCGGCCTGGACCGCCCCCTCAGCCTCCAATGGCCAGCTGTCATGCCACGCCTGTGCGTCGGCGCTATAAGCCAGAGCCGGGATGGAACGGACCCACCCGGTCAATGACCGCGCGCCCTGCGGACCGATACAGACAAGACGGGCGCCGCGCGTCGCGCGTTCGATCTCAACACGGACCGCCCCGCTCTGACCTGGCTGCAAGCACGGCGACGGCTGGGCCGCCACGGAGCGGAACGAGAAGCCGTCCGGCCCGCCTTCCGCAAGTTCAGGTTCGGGGACCGCAGGCGACCGACCAGGGCGCTGCGTCGCACTGGCGAGCAGCGCCCGAAACCGCAGTTCGTCGAAGGCCGTCTCGTCGGCGCGCACCCCAAACTCCGACAGCCGAAGATTCTGCACCATCGAGCGCGAAGCGATCGGCAGCACGGCGCCAAGGATAAGGCTGGCGATGACCAGGGCGACCAGCACCTCAATCAAGGACAGGCCGTGTTCGCCACACCGCGCCGCTGCTGGCCGCGCCGGACGCAGGCTTCCGACAAACCAGCCGATCATCCAGAGACGGCGACGAGCCGGCATCCGGCGGCCTCCACGGTGAACTCGGCAATCTGACGTGCGCCGCGCAGCAGGCGCAAACGCGTCAAGGAGCAGGAACCATCAGCGGCGATGGTCAGCGGTTGCTCGAAGCGCAGGCTCTGCCCCATCGGAAGGATAAGGACCGCCCTGTCGCGCGCGCCACCCGTCGCAGACCGCGCAGGTGACGGCGGCGAAACAGCGGGCGCGCCGCCCGCCTCCTGGCGTGCGTCAACGGCTTCGCCGGCCGTCACCACAATCGGACGTGCGCGCGCGAACGCCTCTCGGCGCAGGGTCTGCAGTTGGGCCGCAAGATCCAGCCGCGTCGTCTGACGCATGGCTGCGTCAAGACCCGTCAGCAGTCCAGGCATGGCCATTGCGGAGGCCGCCGCCAGAATGGCAAGCACGATCATCACCTCCAGCAGGGAATACCCCGCCGCAGACGCCCGCGCGCGCTCCCGCCCGTCGTCAGATCGGCGGCCGGCCGCACCGCTCATCCCGCATCCTCACCCCGAGCCGCATCCGCCGCCCTCATCCCGGATCGGCGGACGACACATCCGCCGCCGACCCCGACCCGCCTTCCTTGCCGTCAGAGCCCAGGCTCACGATCACCGGACGGGACAGACCATCGGCCGGCGCACGGTATACATAGGGTCGGTTCCAGGGATCCGCAGGAACCTGGCCGTCAAGATAGGGCCCAAGCCAACCCTGAACCTGTTGTTCCGACGCGCCCGGCGCGCTCAAAAGGCCAAGTCCCTCAGGGTCAGTCGGATAGCGACCGATATCGAGGTGCATCGTGTCCAGGGCTGAGGCCAGGGCTTTGATCTGAATGCGGGCTGTCGCGGTCTTCGACTTGTCGAGCTGGGACAGCAATCTGGGCCCCACCAGGGTCGCCACCATGGCGATGATCACCAGCACGACCAGAACCTCCAGCAAACTGAAGCCGCGTTCCGCGACGCGTCGAGCCGCGC
>JBILMQ010000114.1:0-10074 GCA_044375455.1 Caulobacterales bacterium
TGAAACGTCCGGCATAGGCGTCCGAGAAATCCCGCGGCGCCTGCACTGGAATATGCACCGCCTGAAAGGCGAGATAAGCAAAGTATGGCGCGGCGCCGGCCGGTTTCTCCTCGATATAGGCCAAGAGCCGATCGACAATCAGGTCAGAGGAGTAGAATCGCGCTGGAAGACGCGCGGGCTTTCCATCCTCAAACCAAGGCGCGCGGTCATAATACGGCATATAGGGGCGCGCTGCGTAATTGTCGGCGCCGGACGCATCAAGCGCGAGGGAGCGTTGGAAGCCATGGCTGTCGGGCAGATCGCCGGCGCCGCGGCCGAGATGCCATTTGCCGCTCATCAAAGTGCGGTATCCCGAATCTTTCAGGCGTTCCGCAACCGTGACCACGCCCGGTTCAAACCGCAATGTATAACCGGGGCGCCCGCGCAATTGCGGCGCCAAGACCTCCTCAATCGTGGCGTGCCCTGTGCGGTGGTTATCAACGCCCGTCAGCAGCATCGCGCGCGATGGCGAGCACAAGGGCGAGGTGTGATAATTGGAGAAGAATGTGCCCGCCCGCGCCAGCTTATCTATGTTTGGCGTGCGCGCCTCGCCGCCATAAACGCCAAAATCCATGAACGCAGCGTCATCGACCACAATCACCACGATATTGGGCCGCGCCGCTTGCGCTTGGGCAAAGATCGGGGCGAGCATCAGGCACAGCGCCAGCAAGCTCATGCGCCAAAGCATCCCGAGGCTCGATATGGACATTGCGGCCCCTTTCACACCCTGGCTGCGGCACGCTCCCCCACCCGAACGCCCTATTTCCAATCCCGACGCGACTTCCGCAGGGCGCGACCGAAACAGTTGACAGAGCACCACGCTCCGGATATCGACACATCATATGACATAATACGAGTCAAGAGACGGCCTTGGCGCACTTCAATCCGATCCAGTACCGGCTGAAGCGCTATCCAGCCAGCCTTGAAGAGCAGGACGCGTTCGAGCTGACGCGTGATGGATTGTCGCCGGTCGGACCGGGGCAAGTCCACATCAGGATAAGCCACATTTCCGTCGATCCAGGGATGCGCGGCTGGATGACGCCCAAGCGCAGCTATATGCCGCCCGTCCAACTCGGCGAGGTCATGCGCGCCTTCGGCGTTGGCGAGGTCGTTGAATCGCAAGCCGACGGCGTATCGGCGGGCGACTGGATGACTGGCTTTACGGGCGTCCAGTCCGAGGCGGTGCTTCCGGCGCGGGCATTGCGCAAAATCGATACGCGATGGGCCGCGCCGCGCGACTATCTCAGCGGCCTTGGAATGACTGGATACATCGCCTATTTCGGATTGCTCGACGTGGGAAACCCCGCCGCGGGCGAAACAGTGGTGGTGTCGGCTGCGGCCGGGGCGGTGGGGTCGATCGCCGCGCAAATCGCGCGCGTCAAGGGTTGCCGCGTCATCGGCATCGCCGGCGGCGCGCGAAAGCGTGAATTCATCCTCAACAACCTGAAGGCGCATGTCGCGCTGGACTACAAGGCCGCGCCAATCGCCGATCAGCTCAAAGCGGCGGCGCCAAACGGGATCGACGTCTATTTTGACAATGTCGGCGGCGATACGCTCGACGCCGCGCTCGGCCTCATCAACCGCCACGGGCGCATCGTCGTATGCGGCGGCATTTCCCAGTATGGCGACATGGATGCGGTCCGCGGCCCGTCCAACTATTTGCAGCTGGTCGCCCAGAGCGCGCGCATGCAGGGCTTCACCATGCGCGACTATATCGACCGTATACAAGAAGCCTTCACGGCCCTGGCGCAGTGGCGGGCCTTAGGCGAAGTGATTTTCCGCGAACATATCGTTCACGGCATTGAGCGCCTCCCGGAAGCGTTCGCTATGCTCTTTGCCGGCGGCAATGAGAGCAAATTGTTGATCGAGGTTTGAGTTGGGCTGCGCTGAATTCGGGCCTGTCCTACGCCTGTCGGATTCAGCGAAGGAAAGAGCGTCACCTGCATGAGAACCTTCCTCGCATGGCTCCCCGCGCTGCTGCTTTATGCGGTGTTTCTGGCTTGGTATGTAAATTGGCGCGGCCCCGTGAAGCCCGCCGAGATCACCGTCCTGATGCAACGCCTTGAAGCGACCGGGGCTGGCGACAAGGGGCGCAATGATCTGCAAACCATGCGCGCCTTTCTGGAGGCCGATGATGGGCGTGAATTCTTCATGCTCAATCTTGTGCGCGTTTCACCCAGCAAGGTCGCCGACCCCGTGAGCGGCGAACAGCGCTCTGCGCGCGCGGTGCTGGAGGGCTACACAAAGGTCTTCATGCCGGCGCTTTTCGCCCGCGGCGGTCACCCCGCGATTGTGGCGCGCAAAGCCGGCGGCTATTTCGACGCCTGGGGCGTGGAGGCTGATCCGGGTTGGACGATCATGGGCTATATGCGCTACCGCAGCCGACGCGATCTTGCGTTGCTCGCGTCTGATCCGCGGTTTGGCGGCGCGCATGATTTCAAGTTTGCCGCGATGCCGAACACCTTTTCGTTCCCGACGCAGCCGCAGCTCATGGCGTTGCCGAGCCCAAGCATTTGGGTGGGGCTTTTCCTCGCGCTGGGCGCGGCGGTCGCCCAGATTGTTTGGCTTCTCAGACTAAAGGGCTGACGCCCACCAACACAATCGGGAGGACGAGATGAAGGTTCTGCGCACGCCAGATGACAGCTTCGCCGCTATCGCGGATTTTCCTTATGCGCCGCACTACACAACAGTGCGCGATGACGACGGCTCAGAGATTCGGATCCATCACATCGATGAAGGCCCGCGCGACGCTGAGCCCATCCTGCTGATGCATGGCAATCCAACCTGGGCTTATCTCTATCGGAAAATGATCCCGGGAATGGTGAAGACCGGCCGGCGCGTGATCGCGGTCGATCTCGTCGGCTGCGGCCGTTCCGATAAGCCGGCGGCGAAGTCTGACTACACGCTCGCGCGGCATTATGACTGGATGTCGAAGTGGCTCGTGGCCATGGACCTTCAGAACATCACGTTGTTCTGCCAGGATTGGGGCGGCACCATCGGACTGTACTTAGTCTCGCTCCACCCGGAGCGCTTCGCCCGCGTGATCGCCGCCAATACGGGCCTGCCGCTCGGCGAAGGCGAGAGCGAGTTTATGAAAATGTGGGTCGGCATGATGCGCGACGCGACGGCGTTTCCTTGGCACATGTTGGAAGCAGGCATGACGACAAAACTTGCCGACACTGAGCGCGCCGCCTATCGCGCGCCTTTCCCGTCGACCGACTACGAAGCCGGAATCATCCAATTCCCGTTGCTGATCGCAGTGCAGACCGACAATCCCGGCGCCCCCCTCAATCGCGCAGCTTGGGCCCGGCTCGCCGCCTTCGACAAGCCATTTCTCACGCTGTTCGGCGAACTCGATCCCGTGGCCCGCGGCTGGGAAAAGCGCGCGCTTGAGTACTTCAAGGGCGCCAAAGGTCAGGATCACCGCATCATTGCCGGCGCTGGGCACTTCATCCAGGAAGACGCGTCTGAGGCGCTTGTGGAACACATCACAAGCTTTTTGTCTGTGAGCTGATCAACATGCCCCTATTTCCACCAAGCACGAACGCCGAGTACCGCGGGGCGACGATTTCCGCCTGGTTTCTCATGCTCGCGGGCGTGATCGAATTCATACCCGGCTGCATTCACTATTTCCTGCCGGACGGCGGCGCCGGCGTTATCGGCGGGCTCAATCTGTCCACCCGCCGCGAGACGATTATCGCTATCTTTGCTTGGTTCGGCGCACTGCAAATTCCGTTTGCGCTGTTGTTGTTCATCATTGGCTTGCGCTATCGCACGCTCGTGCCGCTTGGGCTGATGGCGGTGATCATCGCGCGGTCGCTGATGGCCTATGATGGCTGGTTTGGCAAAGCGTCGCAAAGCGGCCACCACCCGCCGGAACACTATGGCAGCCCGGTCGCGGTCGTGCTGGGGATGGTGTTCCTGTTGCTGGCGCTGCGCAATTCCCGGAGCAAAACGCCATGACCTATCAACTCTGGGGCACGCCCAACTCATTGTATACCGCGAAAGCGCGCAGCTATCTGATCAAGCAGGGCATCGCGTTTGTGAACCGCGCGGCCGGCGAAGCGCGCTTCCGCAAAGAGATCGTGCCGAAAATCAGCCGGTGGATCATCCCTGTGCTGGAGGCCGACGACGGCGCCTTGGTGCAAGACGGCGCCGACATCATCGCCCATTTCGAAACCAAGGGCGCAGCGCGGCTGCCCGCCTATCCGAAGACGCCGCGGCACGCACTGATCGGGCAGATTTTCGAGCTGTTCGGCGGCGAGGGCTTGTTGCGCCCGGCGATGCATTATCGCTGGAATTTCGACGCGGAAAACCGAGCGTTTCTCGCGATTGACTTCGCCTCCTCGCTGGCGCCGACCGCGGCGGCGCCCGAACTTAAGGCGAGCATCTTCGACATGGCCAGCCACCGCATGCGCAAAGCGATGGCGAGCTTTGGCGTCGCGCCTGAAACCATTCCCGCGGTCGAAGCGTCCTATGCTGAGTTTCTGCGGCTCTTTGACGCCCATCTGGAACATGCGCCTTTTTTGCTCGGCGGCCATCCAACGATTGGCGACTATGGCCTCATCGCGCCGCTTTACGCCCACCTCGCGCGCGATCCCCATCCAGCCCGCCTCATGCAACAAACCGCGCATCGCGTCTGGCGCTGGACGGAGCGAATGAACCGCGCCGATCAAGACGCCGGCGAATACGGCCACCCGGAAGAAGCGCTGTTTGCGGACGATCATGTTCCCGCCACTCTGAAAGCGCTGCTGACCTTCATTGCGCAAGACTATCTGCCGGAAATCCGCGCTTATGTGGCGTTTGCGAACGAATGGCTGGCCGCACGCCCTGATCTGGAAGCAGGAACCAGCGGCCTTGACCGCGTACAGGATCGCAGCATCGGCGCCGTCGCGTTCGAATGGCGCGGCCATCCGATCAAGGTCGCGGTGATCCAGTATCGCCTGTATCTACTGCAAAAGGTCCAAGCGGTGGCAGATCACGCAGGGTCGGAGGCGCAGGCGGATATGCGCGCCCTGCTTGGCGAAACCGGCCTCGCGGAATTGCTGACCTTGCGCACAATAAGACGCATCGAGCGGCGCAATCATCTTGAAGTGTGGGGAGAGAAGCTGTGAACATTGAGCAGGTAGAAGTGCAGCGCAAAGCGTTTGGCGAAACCCGCATCACGTCGCGCCCCGCACCAGCCCTGGCCGAAGGCGAGGTTCTGGCTCGCATCGACCGCTTCGCGCTGACCGCCAACAATGTGTCTTACGCCCTTTCGGGCAATATGATCGGCTATTGGAAATTCTTCCCGGTGGAGGAACCGTGGGGCATGGTTCCGGTCTGGGGCTTCGCTGACATCGTGCAATCGCGCTGCGCGGAAATCTCTGTCGGCGAACGTGTCTGGGGCTTCTTGCCGATGGCGTCCCACGTCATTATGAAACCAGCAGACGTCACCGGCGGCGCGTTCATCGATGGCGCGGCGCACAGGGCCGCCCTGCCCGGCATTTACAACAATTACCAGCGCACTAACGGCGACTCTGCAGACATGAAAGCGTTGGAGAATGCGCGCTGCATTCTGGTCCCGCTGTTCACAACCTCCTTCATTCTTTGCGATTATCTTGAAGACAACACCCATTTCGGCGCGCGCCAGATTATCGTCGGCAGCGCCTCCTCCAAGACAGGCCTTGGCCTGTGCAACCTCTTGATGCGCCCAGGCGGCGATCGCCCGCGCGTCATCGGCCTCACCTCCCCGCGCAATCTGGAGTTCGTCCGAAAGCTGAACGTCTGCGATGATGTCAGGACCTATGATGAAATCGGCGCGCTCGACGCCACCGAGCCCACGGCCTTCGTCGATATGGCCGGCAACGCGGAAGTGATCGCGGCGATCCATAAGCACTTCGGCGCCAATCTCAAACTCAGCAGCGGCGTCGGCGCCACGCATTGGCAAGGCCCGCGCTTTCGCGGCGAAGGGGCGGTCGTTCCGCACAATTTCTTCTTCGCACCCGCACAGTTCATGAAACGTGAGCAGGAATGGGGCGTGGGCGAAGTCATGCGGCGCGCCTCACGCGAAGCGGCGCGGATATCCCTTGAGTTGGAGGGCGTTTTGAAGGTGCAGGAGGAAAAGGGCGCTGCCGCGGTGGCTGCCTGTTTCAGCCGGCTGGTGCGCAATGAAGTGCCAGCGGACATCGGCATCATCGCACGTCTTGCGCCTTGAGCGGGAAAGGCTCCTCCACCATGCTTGATCCAACGCCAATGTCGAGCGATCTCGTTCTCTATGGTGTCGATGCTGGCGTCGCCACCATCACATTCAATCGGCCGGAAAAGCTCAATGCCTTGACGCCGGACATGCTCAACCGCTTTTTCGCTTGTGTCGCCGAAGCCGCTCGTGACCCGGCCGTGCGGGTCATCGTCGTGACCGGCGCAGGGCGAGGTTTTTCCGCGGGCCTCGATCTCAGCGTGATTGGCGGCGGCGGCGGCGGCGCGGTCCACCTGCCTACCGAAATCGAACCGCAATGGGGCGATGAAATCGGGCCCAGTTTGAAGCGCTTCTTCAGCGGCGGTTGGAACGGCCTGATCACCAGCCGCAAGCCGACGATCGCGGCCGTCAACGGGCCGGCCTTCGGTTGGGGCTTCATCCTCGCGCTTCATTGCGACATCCGCTTCGCCGCAAAGTCCGCCGTGTTTAACGCAACATTTGCGCGTCTCGGCGTGCCGGGGGAGAAAGGTTCGGCTTGGCTGCTCGCGCGCTTGCTGGGGACGGCGCGGGCGGCCGACCTGCTCTACACCGCACGTCGCGTCGATGGCGTCGAGGCGGAACGGCTGGGCATCGTCAACGCCGTGTTCGAGGATGACGCGCTGGGGCCGCACGTCGCCAGCTATGCGCGTTTGATTGCACAGAACGCCGCGCCCCGCTCCACCGCCGCGATGAAAGCGCAGATCTGGAGCGCCATGGACGATGGCTATGACGACGCTTTCGCCGCCGCCGATCAGGAGCAGGATTTGGCCGTCCGCACCGAAGATTTCAGGGAGGGTGTCATGAGCCTTCTGGAAAAAAGATCGCCGGCCTTTCGGGGCACATAGCGGTCGCGGCGATGGCAACAACAAAGCGGACCTGGGCACTCGACAAAGGATCAATCCATGACTGTTCGCATTCTCATTTTGACAACGGCCGTCCTGTTGCTCGCCTCGCTGCCCCGCCCGGCCAGCGCCGGTCAGCAAGAAGCGCTGGCTTGCCGAGCAGCGCTGAAGCCAGTTGGCCAGCAGATGTACGACGCCGTCGCCCCGCATGTTCGCGCCGACAGCAAGCTGCGCGATCTGATGCGCAAGCACGTTAAGGACCTGGTGCTGGGCGGGCGGATTGCACGGGCAGACGCGCAAGCCAACGCGCCGGCCGTCGGGGCTTGCCTGCGGCTGCTTCAAACTTAAGGGCGAGGCGGCTATGTCGTTCAAGTCAGCGATCAGCGCGGCGATCACATCGCGGCTCTTTGGCGCGGCGCAGGAGAAGCGCCGGCGCAGCACCGCCGAGCGTGACCGCATCAAAGCCGGCGCGCCGCACGTGGTGGAGTATTTCCACGGCGCCGATGATCCCTACGCGCATCTGGTCGCCCAAGTCTTGGGCGAGTTTGTCCGCCGATACAACATTGTGCTGAAGCCGTGGCTGTGTTCGCCGCCGCCGGATTGGGCCGCGCCAGACAGGGAACGCCTGGTCGCCTATTCCCGCCTCGATGCCGCCCGGCTTGCCAAGCGCGCGGGCCTAAACGTCATCGATCCCGGTCGTCAGCCTGACGCCAACCGCGTCGCCGAAGCCGACGCGCACCTCGCCGCGAGCCTGGCGCGCGGAACGCTTATTGAAGATGCGCCAAGCATAGGCGCCACGCTCTGGGGCGGCGGCGCATTCTCCGCCAGCATGGCGAGCGTGCCGCCCGCCGCCCACCACCAAGCCGGCGACGCGCGCCGCGCGAAGCTGGGTCACTATCTGAGCGGCGTTTTCTACTATGGCGGCGAATGGTACTGGGGCTTGGATCGCCTGCACTATTTGGAGGCGCGCTTGGCGGACCTTGGCGCGCGCAAGAACGAAGCGCCGGCAACTCCACTCTTCCCACCGCCGGTATGCCCCAGTGCGAGTGGAGCGCCGCGACCCGGTGGCGGCGTTCTCGACTTTTTCCTTTCATTCCGCAGTCCCTATACCTATGTCGCGGCGGAGCGTGTGAAGGCGCTCGCTGATCTCTATGGCGCTGAACTCAGGCTGCGTTTCGTGCTGCCGATGGTGATGCGCGGCATGCAAGTGCCGCGATCAAAAAGCTACTACATCACCAGCGATACAGCGCGCGAAGCCCGCCGCCTCGGCGTTCCGTTCGGCCGCATCGCCGATCCCGTGGGCCGCCCGGTTGAGCTGGGCTATTCATTGCTGCCGTGGGCGATCAAGAGCGGGCGCGGTTACGATTACTGTCTCTCTTTCATGCGGGCGGTGTGGTCTGAGGGCGTGGACGCGGGCGAGCAATCCGGCCTGCGGCGCATTGTGGAGCGCGCCGGCCTGGACTGGCGCGAAGCCAAGAGCCTGATCGGCAATGACGACTGGCGCGCCCAGGCCGAAGCCAACCGCCAAGAGATGTTCAGCCATGGCCTATGGGGCGTGCCCTGCTTTCGTTACGGAGACGTCGCGGTCTGGGGCCAGGATAGGCTGTGGGTGATCGAAGACGCCATGCGCGCGCATAAAGCGCGCGCGGATGAGGGGAAAGTCGCGATGTACATCGAAAACGGATCGACGCCGCCCCAAGCGCTGTTTAAGTGGGCCCCATGAAACTGCTCCGCACACTGATTTTGGGCGCCGTGGCGCTGGCTGTCGCCGGGCTTGTGGCTGGGTTCTTCTTTCAGCGCCAGATCGGCGAAGCCATGTTCAATCGGGGCGTAAGCGCCATCGCTGGCGTCGACCGCACGGCCGCCTTGCCGGATGGATTACATATCTTTGTCTGCGGTTCCGGGTCGCCGATGCCTGACACCAATCGCGCGGGGCCGTGCCTTGGCGTCATCGCGGGAGAGCGCGCCTTTGTCGTGGATGTCGGCTCGGGCGGTGCGCGGCGTTTGGCGCGGATGGGCTTTCCGGTCGGGCGATTGGAGCGTGTTTATCTCACGCATTTGCACTCCGATCATTTCGACGGCCTGGGCGAGCTTCTGCTGCAGGCCTGGGTCGGCGGGTCACGGACCACGCCGCTGCCCGTCGCCGGGCCTGTCGGTGTGGAGGAGTTGGTGGCTGGCCTCAACACGGCCTATCGCGTTGACGCCGGTTTCCGCACCGCCCACCATGGCGAGGAAATCGCCGATCCTGCGGGCTTCGGGGGACGCGCCGAACCGATCGCCGCGCCCGAGCCGACGGCGCCAGCGCAAATCTTTCTGAACGAAGGCGACCTCAAGATCACGGTGATCCGCGTTGATCATGCCCCGGTCGCGCCGTCCTTTGGTTTTCGGATCGACTACAAAGACAGGTCCGTTGTGATCAGCGGCGACACAAAGGAAAGCGCGGCATTGGTTGGCGCCAGCAAGGACGCCGACATCCTATTTCATGAAGCGCTCAACATTGAGATGGTGCAAGCGTTGGAAGCCGCCAACCAAGCCCGCGGCCTAAAGCACATCGCCCAAATCATGACGGACATCCAAGACTATCACGCAACCCCGGAGCAAGCCGCGCGCACGGCAAGCGCGGCGAATGCCGGCCACCTTGTGCTTTACCACATCGTGCCGCCGCTGCCGTCGCCTTACTTTAATGCAGCCTATCTTGGTGATGCCCCAAAGCGGTTCAATGGGCGCCTCACGGTTGCGCAGGACGGGCTTTTGATCAGCGCACCCGCAAACGCAAAAACCGTGCAGTACAAAATGATCCGCTAGCGGCCCCATGCCTCGCAGAGGCGTTGGCCCGATCGGCGCATTCAATCCAAAAGGACAGGATGGAATGAAGAAGACGACGGCGACAGTTTCTTCCGGACCGGCCGCCGGTGAAGCCGACATCTCTGACGGCCGCCTTCTGCGCTCAAGCCGCAGCCGGGCCGAAATCATCCG
>JBILMQ010000115.1:0-10046 GCA_044375455.1 Caulobacterales bacterium
CGCCACGGGTGTCACCGTGCGCACATGGAAAGGGCCCCCGCGGGGGCCCTTTCCATGTGCGGTGGCGGTTCAGGCGGGGTCAGCCGTTAAGGATTTCACCGGTATCGGGATCGATGGTCTCGCCCGTTTCGGCGGGCTGCCCGGCGCGGCGGCGTTTGCGGGCTGAGGACGTTTTAAACCGATAGCTTTCGCCGTTCATTTCCAAAATGTGGACGTGGTGGGTGAGCCGCCAACGGTCTTTTGGCTCGCAGCGCGCCGGTGAGGCGCTCGGAGCCGAAGACGCTGGTCCAGTCCTCAAACGGCAGATTGGACGTGATGGTCCGAGGGACCGTGGCCCCTGTGGAGCCGCGTAAGCCCGAGGACGGCGCCGCGCTCATAGCGCTGGCTGAAGCAGTCGCAGAGCAATTCCGCCCCGGTCTGCGACAGCGGCACATAGCCGTTCGTCGGGAAATCGACGCCCCGCGTCGATTTCTCATCCTCCTCACCATCGACGATCAGGAGCTGCACGCCAGCCAGCGTTTGCTGCAGCCGCAGGAGGCGGCGCTCATCGCGCGCCTCCATCAATTGCGAGGCCAGGGCCGCAGCACTGATGAAGGCGACGGAGAAGCCGCGCTGGCAGGCGGCAAGGTCGGGGCAATATCCGCCTTTGCTTGCGGAGAGCAATCACCAGAAGCAACTTTGCCTTCGTGTACGATCGCCCGGGATTGGTCCTCTCCGGATGGACGTTGGGCAGGCGCCTATTCCAACCGGGTCGAAAACTCAAAGCGGCTACCGTGCGCCGGGCGGGGGTGGAAACAACAGGCCATCCGTGCCGGCCATTGGCGTGTTGGCGGTCGCCAATTGGTATAGGTCTTCGCCCACAGGCGAGAAGGCGATCAACCGCGCCAGCACCAGAGCTGCAACGAGCGCGCCAATACTCCACCACCAGGCCGGATGTGCGCGACCATGCACCTTGATGTCACGCGCAATGCCGATCATCGGTGCGATGAGCGCGACGGCTGCAGCAATTTCATACGCGTAGGGCGTCAAAAGAGGCATCGGCAAGAGCCGCCCGATCCCAGGGTGCAACAACGGGAGGAAGGCGCCGATGTGCAGCCGCGCATGCCAATCGGTGCGTTTGCGCAAAACGATCGCCGCGGCGAACAGTCCTATGAAGGGCGCCAAAGACAGCGTATTCGCCATCAAGAAATGCTGCGGCTGAAAGACGAAGGGCACCCGGCCTGTTTGCACGGCGGCAAGCGTGACGAGGGGCCCGAGCACAAGCAGCGCCAAGCAATAAACGACCGCCACGCGCCCCAAAAGGCGATGTTGCGCAATCGCGCCTGATCCGGCGAGCCAAAATTGCGTGAGCACGATGGCGACCCAGCCCATGAAGGCCACGCCATGCAGATGCACGATAATCGGCGCCTGGAAACTTGAATTGCCCTTCAACAAATGAACGATAAATCCGCTGACCAGGATAATCGCCATCCCTGTCATGAAGAGTCGAAAATAGCGCGCGTCTCCTGGTTGCGCGCCCAAGCCGGCAGCTGTGCTGACTTGTAACTCCACGGGGTCGTTTTCCTTGGAACCTTTAGGAACTTCACACGTGTTCCAGATGAAGGCAATCTGGCCGATATGCGGCCCGTTGGTAAGGGTGTGAGCGACTTGCGGACCGACACAGGCCCGGACTTGCTCAGAGATCCCTCAACGGTGGCATGCCGTCTCCCCAGCATTGGCATCAGGGCGATGCGGCGTCCGCGATCTTAGGGTCGGGGAGGAAGAAATTTGTTTGGCGTGGTGTGGGGTCACGCATAGCGCGCGTTCAGCGCAGCGGAAGATCCTGCTCCGCGGCAGCGGGAGACATTGAAATCTGCGACCCGGTACGTTGGTCGGCTGTTTTGTTGGCTTCGCGTATGCGTGGCCGCCACATCACCGGACCAGGTCGTAGGGGCTGACCCGGGTTGGTGCAAAGCCCGTGCAGGCGTCCCGGGACCGGGGCCCGGCTCGGTCATCCGGACAGGCTGGCCAAGTATCCTTCGATCCGTTCCACGCAAGGATCAGTTCATCAAAGGACTTTCAGGCACAGAGGGACATGCAGTGAGGAGCCCCTGGAGATCATAGAGGATAAGGCGCAGATCGCACGGATCGCCGCACGCCTGCTTCCTGCGGACGAAGAGGACGCGGACGAGGACGATCCCTCCGACAGACCGCTCCTCGGGAAGGACAAGGAAATCCGGCGGCTGCAGGTTCGCACGGTCGTCGTTGCTGACTATGAGGAATTCATCATCGGCTCCACTCACCATACGTGGCGCTCGGATCTTACCCTGCTGGTCGCCAGGGCGCCCGACGAAAGCAATTGCTTTGCACCGCTTGAACTGGACTGGGATAACAACTGGAGCGCGTGGACCTGGGCGTGCACGGCTCTCGTGAGGAAGGCGTCATCCGAGACGGCGGCCACCGACGCGCTTCTGGAGCACTGCGCACGAGGCCTGCTCAAGCACGGCAAGGGCGGCTACCAGGCATTTCTGAAGAGCCTTGTTCCGGGCCGGGGATAGACAAACCGAATGGGCGTGCATCGCGGCTTTCCGGGCAGCAGGCGACAGCAGCGCGGCGGGCGCAGAGCAGGTAGGGGCGGCTGACCGGGACCCGCCCGCACAGCAGGCGCCGTCCCCGCCCATGCGCGGTTGAGGCATGGAGGAGAGACCACGCCGTAAGACCAGACGCGGGCCGGATGTCCGCAGGCAGCAGGCGCCGGCTGGAGGCATACCGAACCGCGCTCGCTCTTGCGATTACGCGGAAGTTCGGTGCGAAAAATGTCGGCGTTTTCGATCAGTATGCTGATATGGGATCGGAATTCAGCAGTTTTCCGCGTTTCGAAGATTGTTAATCTGGCCATGTAAACATCCGCAACGGATCTGATCGAGCGGGGCATTCTCGTCCGCGACTCTGGCGTTGGGCGGAGCACAAGCTATTCGCGCAGGATGCGTCCGTAAGCTCAGCGACTACCAATCGCAAACGACGCAGCCGCCGTGCGTTGACTGTCGCGATGAGAGCTGAACTGTGCACCCCGGCACGGCCTGATCGGAACCGAGGTGCGACGTGTCAGGCGCCCGCATCGGATCAGTCCCCATCCGGCATCAGGGTCCGGGCAAGACGCAAGCCGATGCCGATGCTGCGCCCGGTGGGAAGGTTGGCGCTTCGGTAGGCGCACCGCAGGAAGTGCGGGCCGTTGCCCCAGGAACCGCCACGCAGGACGCGCAGCGAATCATCGCCACCCGTGCGCCAAACAGATCCGTCTGCCGGCGCCCCGAGATAGTCGTCATGCCACGGGTCCTCGCACCACTCCCAGACATTGCCGTGCATGTCGTAGAGGCCGAAGTCGTTGGGTGGAAAGCTCCCGACCGGCGTTGTCTGTTTCCGGGGCTCGCTGGCGACACATGCGCCGTAGGTCGCGGCGCCGTCAAAGTTCGCCTGGGCGGTGGAAACGGTCGCGCCGAAGTGAAACGGGCTCGTTGTCCCGGCCCGGCAGGCATATTCCCATTCCGCTTCCGACGGAAGGCGATAGGCGTCGCGTCTGCCAACCAGACCCAGTTCGCAGTTCAGCCAATGGCAGTAGGCCTTGGCGTCCTCCCAGCTCACCCGCATCACCGGCCGGGCGCCGGCGCCCCAGCCGCGATCATCGGGTGCGTGCAGTCTCGCCCCGGCGTGCAGAGCCGCGCGCCACTCTGCAAAGGTGACAGGTCGCCGGCCGAGCGCCACGACGTACTCTATGCGCACCTCATGGCGAGGAAACTCGTCATTCCAGGCGCCCTCTTCATCGTCAGCCGCCCCCATCAGAAATTGGCCGGGCGGGATGGCGAGCATTTCAGCTGCAGGCCATCGGGGGATTCGGGGCAGTTCCAAAGGAAAGACCCGCTCCTGGATCGGCAGGCCGGCGAGGGCGGCGGCGCGCGCGGCGGCTGGCCGCTTATCTTCATGCGCAGCGGCGGCGCAATCCGGGGCGGCGTCAGCGGCGTCCGGCACGAGCACTCTCGGCGACGCGTTGGCTGCTGCGTCCGACAGGGATGCCGCGATGGCGTCGCGCGCGATGCGGGCGAGGAGGCCGGATCGTCCAGCCTGGGGGAGCCTCGCCTGCGCGCCTGATCCAGGCGTCAGCGCGGGCGCCCGACTCGGATCGCGCGAATCTCCCATATCGTCATCATATCCGATTACTGCGCCGCGCCAGGATGGCGACTGCACAAACTCCCCGGCTGCAGCGGCGGAGGCGGCGCTGTGCGGGGAGGCCGCACCGCGGCTCGCCGGCGCCTGGGATTGCCGGCTCCCGAGCACACCCCGCCCGGAGCTGACGCACGCCGCAGCTAGGCTGCAATCGCGCTCTCCGCGCCGGTAAGCGCAGCAATTTCCTCCTCAAGAGCGGCGGCCTCGGCTTCCAGGCGATCGATCTCCTCAGCCAGAGAGCGCCGACTCTGGTCTGCAGCCCGCGTGAGCCGGCCAGGATCCTGCCTGCAGGCCAGTGCAAATGCATGGTCCTCGCTTTTTCGCAGCGCAGCCACGGCCTCGAGGCGTTCAAGGATCTGGGTCTGAAGACTGGCCAGAATATCGGCCAGATCAGCGTCCACGTCTCGCTCTGCGACGTCCAGGCGGCCCCAACCCTGGCGTTCGATGAAGCCCGGCGTGTCGGCGGCAATATCGCGCAACAGGGCGAGATCGCCGCAATCGCGCGCCACGTTGACGACCTGCAGCAAGCGGGTCATCGCGGCGTGGCGTTCCGGATCGGCGACATGCCTGTCCGGGTGGTGAAGTCTGACAAGCGACTTGAAAATACTTTCAAGCTCGGCCCGCTGGTCCTCACTCATCTCTTGTTTTTCCGCCGCCTCCCGGTCTGCCTGATCATATTCCGTCTCAAGACGGTCACGGCGGGTTGCGTACTCGCGCGCCTTTTGCTGGGCGCGCTTCTCGCCGCCAGCAAACAGCGCGTCGAGAAATCGGCGCCGGTAATCGACAGCAAGGCGCAGACGGTCTCTGCGACGGTACCACGGCGCCACCAGTCGGTAGACAGCGGCGCTGGCGGCCTGGATGTCCCAGCGCAGCGCCATCAGTTCGGCCTCGAGGGCCGAAAGACGCATGCGCGCCCGCTCAATGGCCTCGCGCAGGCGCGCAGCCCCTGGGTCACGCCACACCGCCAACCCCGCGGGGGCGGCGTGCGACGACGATCCTGACTCTTCGCCCATGCTGACGTGCCCGCCAGGATAGGAGGCGCTGTGGCCCGCGGTCCGTTCAAGGCGTGCGAGGTGCCATTGCGCCATGGCGGCGCCCCGTCCGCTCGGGCCGGCGGCAAGACGGCGCAGCCAGTCGAGAAGCTTCGCGTCGACGCGCGCATCGGTGACGCGACGGCCTTTGAAGGGCCCGAATGGCAGGCAGGATGGATGCCACGTCTCAAGCGTGAAGTCGACGAGACGCTCCCAGGAAACGAGGTTCTGGGCCAGGATCAACGGCGCGAGGACCTGCTCGACCAGGTCGGCGATCGTGTCTGCGCGGCCCTGCGCTGTCTCGCCGCGGCGCGGGAGATTGAGATATGAACGCAGCACATCGAGGTCGTAAGCGCCCACCGGCAGTGGGTCGAGCAGGCGTTCAGCCAGCCGGCGCAGACAGACGCATGGAGCGCCCGGGCGCGCAGGCGAACCGTCTGCAGCAAGAAACTCCTCGACATCTTCGCTCTGGCCAAAAGAGCAGAGAGGGTCGCCGCCGGCATATACCCCGATGGCGGCGCGCAACACCTGCGCCGGTACGCCGGGCGCAGCGCTTGGCTGAGCGAACGCCATGTCCTCATCCGGCGACGGAACGTCCAGGGTCTTTCGTATCCCAGGCGCCTGAAAGGTCGGCCCATCGCGGCGCCACCCGCGCATGCGCTGAGCAGCGACCTCATAGGAAGGCCTGCCGGCCGAATCCTTCGCCAGGGCGAGCGCTATGATGATCCAGCCCGTTTCTTTCATGTTGCAGACGTCATCTTGCCGCTGGCGCCGCCTTGGCGGCGCGAATCACCGCCCGCCGACGCTAAATCGGCCAAAGGCCCAGGTCGAGATTAACTTGCCGGTCGGCGATGAGGTCGGCAGTCTTCCAGACAGATACCTTCAAAAGCAACGGCGTCATTTTTGTGCATGCCGCCCCCGGCGCCAGGGGAAGGACCGCCAGACAGCAAGCTGGATTGGATGTTTCCTTGGCGCGGACAAAGATCTGCGCGATAAACGCAACTAGGGATTTGTACTTGAAGCCAAGATCGCAGGCAGGCTCGAGGCGCTGAACGCCCGGTTGGCTGAGCCCGGTTGGCCGAGCCCGGTTGGCCGAGCCCGGCCCCAGGTGCTCCTTGCCACCATGGAGGCGCCCGGCTTTTCGGTTTTTCTTCCGGAACGGGGCCACGTCCGGTCAGACTCCGAGGCGGTGTTTTGAAGGCGGTGACTTGGACGCAATGACCGGCTTGGGCGCAATGAGCGGTGGAACAAAAGGCGGACTGGCGCGACTGGGCGCGGCGATTTCGGCAGTTATTGCCTGCACGATGAGCGCGCTGGCCGGGCCACAGGCGGGCGCGACGCCCATGACGCCGGCCATGTGGGTGGTGGAGGACGCAGACTCCAGGATCTATCTCTTCGGCACGATCCATATGCGCCGTGCTGGCGCGCCCTGGGGCGGCGGCGCGGCGCAGGCCGCGCTGGCCGAGGCCCATGAGGTCTGGACGGAGCTGGAGATCGATCCCGCCAAGGATGCGAGCATTGGCGCACTGCTCGTCCGTTTCGGGTTGGATCCGGCGCGCCGTCTGTCAGCAGCGATCGACCCGGCGCGCCAACCGGCGCTCAGCGCCGCGCTCCGCTCTGCGGGCGTGCCTCAGACGACAGCCGACAGGATGCTGCCCTGGTTCGCCGCTCTGACCATCGCCATGACCTCGCTGTCGCAGGCTGGCTACGATCCAAGCGCCGGGGTCGACCGGCAGATCGACGCAACCGCGCAAACGGCCGGCAAGCGGATGCGCTGGTTTGAAACCGCCGAGGAGCAGTTCAGCTTGCTTGCAGGAATCTCGCACGAGGTCGCCTTGCAGATGCTCTACGAAGCCCTGGACGAGGTGGCCCAGGGGCCTCAGCTGATGCAGGCGCTGGAGTCGGCGTGGGAGGCCGGCGATGAGGCACGTCTGCAGGAGCTCCTGATCACCGATGTTCGCGCAAAGTACCCTGAATTTTACGATACGCTTGTGAAGCGCAGGAACCAGCGCTGGGCAGACGTGCTAACCCGCGAAATGGCAGGTTCAGGCATAGATTTCGTCGCCGTGGGCGGCGCGCATCTCCTGGGAGATGACAGCGTGCAAAGCATTCTTGCCAAAAGGGGCTTTCACATCCGCCGAATTGGTCCCTGAAGCGCCCCGAGACGCGCCTGCTGCGGCGCGGCCCTTGAGGTTTCTCAACTCCGCCAGGGCCGGCCCGGCGTCAAATTAAACATGTCACGAAAATGTCCGGCCGCCGTGCGGTTGCCCACGCTGGGTCGGGCCGCCCGCGCGGTCTGGCGGGGAAAGTACGCCAGCCCAGGCGAGTGCGCCCCGACGGCCACGATGCAACGCGTAGCTACGGCGGTGGCCAGCAGCGAACACGCGCCGGAATGCTGGAGGAGTTCCTTTGCATCCCTGCTGAGCGACTACCGGTTCATCCCTGGCGGTCGCATCCTGGCGGGCGCGGGACGTCGAGGCGCCTGCTTGTCGTCCTGTTTTGTATCCGGAGCCCTTGACGCGCGCCTCACTACGTTCCGTCAGCGGATGGATGAAGCCAGACTAACCCTTATGGCTGGCGGCGGCCTCGGGATCGACCTTACCCCCCTACCCGCCTCCTGCGGCCGGGATGGGGACGCGCCCTGTGCAAGCGATGCGCTGCAGACGCTGGAGCGCCTGTGCGCCGGGGCGGCCCGGGATGGATCGCGTCGCGGTGCGATGATGGCTGTGCTTGCGTGCGATCACCCTGACATCGAGGCGTTCATCAACGCCAAGCGACGGCCGGGAACACTTTCGCATATCACGCTGTCGGTCGCCGTTGATGACGACTTTCTGGCGGCGCGCCGGCATGGGCGTGCACGCGCCACATGGCGCGCCATTGCGCAGGCAGCGCACGCCTGTGCAGAGCCCGGGATTTTATTCATTGATAGGATCAACCGTGCAAACTCCCTGCCATCGCTTGGAGCAATCCACGCCGCAAACCCCTGCGGAGAAGCGCCCATGACGCCCTACGGGGCCTGCACTCTAGGCTCCCTGAACCTTGTCCGGTTCATCCACGACCCATTCGGCGCGGGCGCGCGCGTAGATGCGGCCGCTCTACGCGCTGCAACGCGCCTCGCTGTTCGGTTTCTCGACGATGTGGTGGATGCGTCGGCCTATCCTCTGGCCGCGCAGGCGGCGCAGGCGCAGGCGACCCGGCGGATCGGTCTAGGCGTGACCGGGCTTGCGGACGCGCTGATCATGCTGAACCTGCGCTACGATACGGCGCAAGCCCGCGCGGCGGCTGCCGCAATCCTGCGGCTGATCTGCACCACAGCCTACCGCGCCTCAATCGCATTGGCGCGCGAGAAGGGGGCGTTCCACGCCCTGGAGGCAGGCGACTTCGTCACCACAGGATTCGCACAGTTCCTGCCGCTGGACATTCGCCGCAGCATTCTGAAGCATGGCCTGCGAAACGCCTCGCTTTTGGCGATCGCCCCAGCGGGGTCCATCAGCCTGCTTGCGGGAAATGTCTCAAGCGGCATTGAACCTGTGGCAGGCGCGCGCGTACGGCGCAGACTGCTGCAGGACGATTTCACTCTTGACTGCTGGTCCCTGCAGCTTTGGCGCACCTTCTACGCCAATGCACGTCCGCCCGCCTTTGCAACGCTGGAAGACATCACCCCGGAGGCCCAGATCGAAATGACGGCCCGCCTGCAACGCCATGTCGATGGCGCCATCTCCAAGACAGTCAGCGCGCCCCCCACAAGCACACGTGATGACGTGGAGCGCCTGCTCGAGCACGCGGCGTCCGCGCCCCTGCTCAAGGGATTTGCTTTCTTCCGCAGGGACGCTGCGCGGTGCGGTGTGATTGAGTGATAAAGCTGCCGGCGCCGCCACGATACGTGGGCTGACTGCGTCAGCCCACGCGCAATGCCACAGGACGGCGCCTGAAGAATCAGACCCTGGGCGACAGCGCGCCTTCCAGATCCCGACGGAACCCCAGCGGATCGGCAATCAGCGGCGTGACCCAAACATCGCGCCCGGTGCCATGAACGCGCAGTCTGCCAAAGTCCAACAGGCGTCCAAGCAATCCCTGATCGAGATCGACGGCCTCAACGCTTGACAGCTGGAGATCACGGGCGTGGCGCACGATGAAGCCGGTCTTACGGATCAGTCGGGTGTTGGTGAGCACCACGTCTGTTGTCGTGAGCAAGACCACATCCTTGATGAACCAGACGAGCCCGATGATGACAACCCCCAGCACCAGCAGGGCGGCTACCGCGCGAACCCAGTAGATCCAGTGAAGACGCCCGCGGCGCACAAGCTGCTCTCCAGGCGCCAGACTTTCGTCAACATACCCCATTGGTAAAGATAACCGGGTCGGCGCCACGCGGACATTGCGACTTGTCAAAGCGCGACACCGGCGCAAGCATCTGCAACGTGGGTTTCTGTCTGTTTAGAGACCGAACGGATAGATGTCAGGAGCCCCATGGGCGGGCGCGTCGCTGAGCTGCGCCAGCGCTGTCGTTTCCTCAAACCAGACCACTGCATCAAACTGGCCCCCGAGTGAGGCGGCGAAGTAGTGGCTGGCGCGCTCAGTTCTAGGCCGATAAACGACGCCGATGGCGCGCTGAAGGCGTCGTCGCATGAGTGCATCGCGCAACCCCGGCTCGGCGCGCCAGTCGAGCAAGGCGCATGGATATCCGCTGGTCTGCAGAACCCGCTCCCATGACCCCGGCGCCGCGGGCAAAACTTTCTTGACGCAGGCAGGACCTCCCCAATCGTCGGCAGCGAGCACGCTGCCGCGATCGGTCAGGAAACCGATCGCGACCAC
>JBILMQ010000376.1:0-2986 GCA_044375455.1 Caulobacterales bacterium
GTCTGGTGCGCCGACGTCACGTACATCCCGATGAGGCGCGGGTTCTTGTACCTTGTCGCGGTCATGGACTGGGCGACAAGAAAGGTGCTGTCGTGGAAACTGTCGAACACGATGGAGGCGGACTTCTGCATCGAGGCCCTGGAGGAGGCGATGGCGAAATACGGCAAGCCAGAGATCTTCAATACCGACCAGGGCAGCCAGTTCACTAGCCCGCGCTTCATCGGGGTGTTGACCGGCGCCGACATCAAGGTCTCGATGGATGGCAAAGGTCGTTGGATGGACAATGTGTTTATCGAGCGCCTGTGGCGGTCGCTGAAATACGAGTGCGTCTGCATCCACGCCTTCGAGACCGGCCGCGAGCTTCGGGCAGGGCTGACGCGGTGGATCACCTACTACAACAGCCGGCGGCCTCACTCTGCCCTTGGCGGGGCCACCCCCGACGAGGCACATGCCAGAAAAGCCGTTCAGCCTGATCCGGGGTATACCCCGTATCAGGCTGAGCCCAAACTCCAACTTGCGGCCTGAATACCAACATCTGATACCAGCTTATCCAAGCCGCAAACCTGTCCGACCAATGGGGACCAGCTCAGATTTCGCTTGTGTCGTTGTTAACTTGGCGCGCGGCATGCGGGTTTTTCTCCTTCGGCAAATTGGGGATCAGGAAGCTCAAAACTTAGTGCCAGCATTCCGTTCGCCTCGAAGGTACTCAGCGCCGCCAACGGAAGGATGCTCGCGTTATGTTTTGCTGGATCAAGCAGCGTCGGGCGCCCACAGTGACGCAACGGGCGCCGACCAGAGTCGGTCGCCGAAAGGAAGAACATTATCGCCATCGTGAAGAACGACGCCGCCGCGAAACCGCCGCCCCATGGCATCGCGAATTGCCGCAAGTCCGCGAAACGCATCTTGGCGAATGCCAACGGAAGACTTGACCTCGACACCGATAACAGCGTCCGGACCAGCCTCAATGATGAAGTCGACTTCCTCGCCGTCGCGCGTGCGATGGTGCATGATTGAAAGCGGATCAGTGTTCAACTCGCCCAGCTTGAGCAGTTCGCCATAAACAAAGCTTTCAAGCAGCACGCCCAAATGCGTCCGGTGGGCGCCGTCCAGGTTAGTTATTCGCCGCAAAGACGCCAGCAAACCGGAATCAATAAATTGAACCTTGGCCGTTTTAACCAAGCGTGAGAGTGCATTGGTTGACCAGGCTGGAATGCGCCGGATAAGAAAAACATGCTCTAACAAAATCGCGTAACGATCGACGGTTTTGCTGTCCAAACCAAGTTCGCCTCCGAGTTTTCTTAGGTTCAATAGTCCGCCCGCTTGAGCGGCGATCGCGGCGAGCAAACGTGGAAGTTCTCGGAGTTTCGCCACTTCGGCGATTTCGGGGATGTCCCGGCCAGTGACCGCAGCCACATATTCGCGCATCCACAGCGCTCGCTGACTTTCTTTCAAGCCGAACACCACTTCCGGATAGCCGCCGCGCAAGACGCGTTGCGGCAGCGTTGAGCTTTGCGGAGCGGGTGCGGGTGGCGGCAATCCCTCGAATAGGCGTTTGAGCAGGGTTGGGGCGCCAGCCTCTTCGATTTCGGCTTGCGCCAATGGGTAAAGACGGACCACGCCGGCTCTGCCAGCAAGCGAATCCATAATCCGTGGCAATGTTCTGACGTCTGCTGAGCCTGTTAGGAGAAACCTTCCAGCGCGCGGGTCGCGGTCCACCTCGCTTTTGATTGCAAGGATAAGGTCCGGCGCGCGCTGGACTTCATCGATGACGAGCCGGTCTGCGCCGCGAACAAAGGCCACCGGATCGGCTCGCACGGCCGCCAGCGTCGCGGCATCGTCGAGCGACAGGAATGGCGCTCCCCGCGCGAACGATCGCGCTAGCGTTGTTTTGCCGGATTGACGCGGCCCCACAAGCACCGCCACGCGAAACGTCGCAAGGGCATCTTCAAGCAGGCCTATGGCCAGGCGGCTGACTTGTTGCGTCGACATGAGGCCTCCGGCGGAAGCGGACTGTACGCTCGGCTAATGCGGATTACAAGGCCGGCTGATGCGGATTTCACCCATTTGCCGCCTCTTTGCGATCTTGTTTTGTTCCGCCGTGTTGTTGGGGAATCTGCGGGCTGACTGAGCTGGTCCCCGGATTTCGGACAGGAGGATAAGCTGGTATCGCCCTGACGAGAGGACGATACGATGGCGAACTCGAGAAAGCGGTATTCGGCAGACTTCAAGGCCAAGGTGGCTTTGGAGGCGCTGAAGGGTGATCTCACTTTGGCGCAGCTGGCTGCCAAGCACGGGGTGCATCAGACGATGATCTCGACCTGGCGCAAGCAGGCTGTGGACGGTATGGCGTCGGTGTTTTCAGGCAAGGCCGAAGCTGCCGAGACCAAGCAGGCAGCCGATGTCGAGAAGCTCCGCGCCAGGATCGGGCAGCTGGTGGTGGAACGCGATTTTTTAGCGAAAGCCTTCGGTCGATGAGCCTGGACCGGAGGCGAGCGATGATCGAGACGGATCATCCGAAGCTGTCGATTGTGCGCCAGTGCGAGTTGGTGGCGATCAGCCGGTCGGGCTTTTACCACCGGCCTGCCGGTGAGAGCACGCTGAACCTCGAGCTGATGCGTCTGATCGACGGGCAGTTCATGGCCACGCCCTGGTATGGATCACGCCAGATGGCCCGCCATCTGCGCCGTGAAGGCCATGTGGCGCGCCGCAAGCGGGTGCGTCGGCTGATGGCCAGGATCGGCTTGGCGCCGATCTACCAGCGGCCCCGGACCACAGTTCCCCATCCTGAACACCGCAAATATCCGTATCTACTGAAGGACTTGGAAATCACTCGGCCCAACCAGGTCTGGTGCGCCGACGTCAGTGTGCCGCAGAAAGCGGCGTAAGAGATGAGGGTAGGTCCCTCGCCATCGGCTTGCAGGAGCAGGTGGCAAACCACCGTAAGCGGCGCTGGTCAAAAGCCTGGGTCGTGAGCGTTACGGAAAAG
>JBILMQ010000116.1:0-9952 GCA_044375455.1 Caulobacterales bacterium
TTGAGCGGGCGCGGCCGGCGCAGCGGCGAGCGCGTCGCTCAGGGCGTCTCCTGTCGCAATCACCTTCACCACAAACAGCGCCGCCATGGCGACGATCAGAGGCGGCAAAATCCGTACGCCAAGCTTAGGGGTCTGTGTCTTGATCACTGCGCCCGCCTCCTTCAGACCGGCCACCCGGGCGGCGGCGCTTCGCGCAGGCCCTTGCGCGCCAGCGCACGCGCAGGATCCGACGGCGGCTCCGCAGCGACTTCACGCCCCGACGCGCGAGCCATACGCGTTTGCAGAACAACAATTTCATCGGCGACGGCGCGGGCGTCGGCGATGCGCGCGTCAAGCGCGGCGCCTTCGCTCTCGCTCGCAGCGCGCAGACCGCGCACCGCCTGTTCAGCCCGCAAGACGGCGGCATTCAGCTCAGCGGCGGCCTGGGCCCAACCCTGGGCGCCGGCACGCAATTTTGTAAGACTGGCGTTCAACCGCCAGCAAAATCCGATCGCGGCCAGCAGCAAAACCGCAATCAGACCGTCAAGAATGAGTGCGATGGGGCTCATTTGGACCTCGATAGGGCGCGCTTTGCGACCGTTGTCAGCGGCTGGTCCACCCGAACGGCCACCTTGGGGCCCAGGCGGCCCAGCCGCCCGCGTGTAAGCGGGATGTCGCCGGCCCGGATCTCGACCTGGCTGTCAGGGGTCGCATTGAGGATCAGGGTGTCGCCGACTTTGAGGTTCATCACCCGGCGCAGCGGCGTCACCTGTTCATCGAGCACCACCCGCAACTCGGTCGACGTGAACCACAATTCCGTCGCGAGGTGGCTCTCCCAGATGTTGTCGCGACCGAACTTCTCGCCCATGAACTGCTGCAGCAGCATCTTTCGAATGGGCTCGAGAGTTGCGTAGGGCAGCAGCAATTCAATCCGTCCACCGCGGTCCTCCATATCGACTCGCAGCTTGACGAGGATGGCGGCATTCGCAGGGCGCGCAATCGCTGCGAACCGTGGATTGGTCTCGATGCGATCAAGATTGAATCGCACCTCCGTCAACGGAGCGAAGGCCTGACGCGCATCGTTGAGGACGACTTCAACGAGACGAGTGACCAGCATGCGCTCGATCGTCGTGTAGGGCCTGCCCTCAATGCGCATGGTTACATCGCCATTGCGCCCGCCGAGAAGCACATCGACGACAGAATAGATGAGGTTTGAGTCGACTGTGATCAAGCCGTAATTGTCCAGTTCCTCCGCACGAAACACCGAAATGATCGCCGGCAGAGGAATGGAGTTCAGATAGTCGCCGAAGCGCATGGATGTAATCTGGTCCAGGCTTACTTCAACGTTGTCGGAGGTAAAGTTGCGCAGGCTCGTCGTCATCAGCCGCACGAGGCGGTCAAAGACGATTTCGAGCATCGGCAGACGTTCATAGGACACCAGCGCCGAATTGATGATCGCGCGGATGCCCGTCTTGTCCTCAGCGTCTTCATCCGAAGCTGAGAAACCAAGCAGACTGTCGATTTCGTCCTGGTTGAGAATGCGCTCAGCGCCGGCGGACTGGAACGCCAGCGAACGCGCACCGTCGCCCCCGACCATGGCCTCCCAGTCAGCCGCCAACTGATGACTGTCCGCGCCTTCTTCAGCGCCATCACCGCCGCCGCCGTCACCGGCAAGGCTTGCCTCCCATTCGGCCATCATGGCTTCCTGATCGACACCGCCAGCCATGACTATTGCACCAGCATTTCTTCAATCAGGACGGCAGAAACCTCGGCAGGCGCCAAGGCGATGTTGACCCGCCGCAGCAACTCCATGCGCAGCCGGTGCGGCCCCTCAGATCCCGAGATGTCTTCCATCCGCAACTCGCGCAGAAACCCCTGAAATTGGTCCATCACCCGCGGCATGGCCGGCTCGATCATGTCGGCTGTCTCGACGTCGGGCGCCTCAAGAGTCACCTTCAGCTTCAGATAAACGGGCCTGCTTTCTTGCGACTGAATGTTGACGATCAGCGGCGGCAACTCGGCAAAGTAAGAACCGTCCGGCGCCTCGGTGACGTTGACCGACCCATTACCCTGCTCGCCCTCTTTGCCCTTGTCGGCGTTATCGTCCTTTTTCTTTTTCTTGTGATCACTTCCTCTGGCGGCTTTCTTGCCGGCCTCGCCCTGCGCACCCGCCTCGGCGACCTGCTCGCTCTTGGAGCCGAACAGCATAACCCCCGCGCCGACGCCGCCAAGAATCACCAGCAAAGCCGGCAGGACGATGAACAGCACAATAGTCTTGCCGGCGAGTTTCTTCTTCGGCGCGGCCTGGACCTCACCGCCTTCTGCTGCCGCGACAACCTCGTCCTCGCCTGCCTGCGGGCCCGCGGCGGCCGCCTTGTCTTTCTTCTTCGCCATACGAGGGTCCAGCTCAGAAACACTGCCTGCGATCCGGGATAGGGGGTCTGTGGTTAAGGAAGAGTGAGGCCGGCAATTGTTGCCGCGTGGCGGTCAATCTCGCCGGGCGCCAATCACCCAGCTCGGCGTTTTCACTCTGTTTTTATTGACAAAATAATTGGCCCTCGACTTGCAGATCGGTCCCCGGAAGACCGGAGGTCGCCGCGGCTATGGATAACGCTCTTTACGTCGGACTGACGCGCCAGATGGGCCTGCGCCGTGCACTCGACGTCGTGGCCAACAACATGGCGAACATCTCCACGACAGGTTTCAAGACCGACGCCCTGTTGTTTGAGACGGAAACCGGCCGGCCGGCGGTGTCACAGATCGCACCGCGCCAGATCCAATTCGTCGACGGGTGGGCGATGGCGCGCGACATGTCCGTCGGGCCGATGGAGCAGACGGGCGCGCAGCTGGATGTGGCGCTGAGCGGTCCCGGCTTTTTCACCATCCAGGGACCGCAAGGCCCCCTCTATACCCGCGCCGGACGTTTTGCGCTGTCGCCGGCGGGCGAGATCGTGACAGCGAACGGGCAGACAGTTCTGTCGGACGCCGGCGCGCCGCTGCTCGTCAATCCCGGCGGCGGCCCCCTTTCGATCACCGGCGATGGTGCGGTCACCCAGGCAGGCGTCACGATCGGACGCCTCGGGGTGGCGGAATTCGCAAATCCCGCTGCGCTCGAGAAGGTCGGCGACAATCTTTTCGCCCCGGGCGCGCAAGCCCCCGCCCCTGCCACAGCGCCGGGCGTCAGGCAGGGCATGATCGAGGGCTCAAACGTCAAAGCGGTGCTTGAACTCACCAGGCTGATTGAAATTCAGCGCGCCTACGAAAGCGTGACGCGCATGATCAGATCGGAAGAAGAACTGCGCGACAAGGCGATCAGTCGCCTTGGCCGGGCGCAGGGCTGACAGGAAAGGTAGCAACCATGCGGTCCTTGAGCATCGCGGCCTCCGGCATGCTGGCCCAGCAGACGAACGTGGAGGTGATCTCCAACAACGTCGCCAACATGAACACGACAGGTTACAAACGCCAGCGCGCCGAATTTCAAGACATGCTCTACACCGCCATGGAGCGCGTCGGCTCGGCGTCCTCGGCCGCCGGAACGATCGTGCCAGCCGGGGTCGAGATTGGCACTGGCGTCAAGACGTCAGCGATCTATCGGATCGCGGAACAGGGAAACCTTCAGCAGACCGGGAACACCTACGATCTGGCGATCAACGGGCGCGGCTATTTCCGCATCCAGCTGCCGGACGGAACAGACGCCTTCACCCGCGCCGGCAACTTCGCGGTCAATGCCCAAGGCCAGATCGTCACGCAGGACGGCTACTTGGTTCAGCCTGGGATCACTGTGCCGGGCGAAGCGCTCGACATCGCAATCAATGAGCAGGGGCAGGTTCAGGCCTCCCTGGCCGGCCAGACAACGCCACAGGTGATCGGACAGTTTGAACTCGCGAGCTTCGTCAACACTGCCGGACTTCAGGCGCTCGGCGACAATCTCTTTGCTGAAACGGCTGCATCCGGGCCGGCGACGACTGGAACGCCGGGCGATGTCGGCTTCGGACGCCTTCAGCAGCGTTGGGTCGAATCTTCAAACGTCAACCCGGTGCAGGAAATCTCGGCTCTGATCATGGCGCAGCGCGCCTACGAAATGAACTCCCGCGTTATCTCCGCCTCGGACGAGATGATGCAGGCCACCTCCAACCTGCGCTGAGGACGGACTAAGCGATGGACAAGAGTTCACCTTCCTACAGGGGCTGGCGCGGGCCGCTGCCGTTCCTGGCGCTGCTGGCCCTGGGCGCACTGGCCGCAAGCCTCGCACAGGCGGCCTATGCGGGCGACCTTGCGCTGCGCGCGCAGATCACGCCGCAAGGTGGACTGCTCACGGTCGGCGACGTGTTCGAGGGCGCAGGCGACAAGGCAGGACTGGTTCTGGCGCCCACGCCGACGGCCGGGGGGCCGCAGAGATTGTCGGCGGCCTTTGTTGCAGCGAAACTGCGCGCAAGCGGTCTGGACTGGTTGAACCCGCAGGGCCTCGCGATGATTGAGATCGGGGGCGCGGGCGCCGGAGTCGACCGGGCGCAGCAGGACTTCCGTCTGGTTCTGGCGCGCGATGTTATGCCTGGGGAAATCCTGCAAGCAGAGGACTTCGTCCTCACCGAGGGATCTGCGGCCCCTGGCGCGCTGGGCGACGTCAGCTTGGCGGCGGGCCAAGAGGCGCGCCGCGCCCTGCGTGCAGGCCAACCAATCGCGGCGCGCGACATCGCCCCGCCGCGCGCAGTGCGCAAGGGCGATCCGGTCGCGCTCGTCTATCGGGTGGGCAGCATAGAGATTGCCGCGCTCGGGCGCGCCCTCGCCGACGCGCGCGTTGGCGAGCGCGCCCGCGCCGTCAACACCCAATCCAACCGCACTGTGGAAGGCCTCGCTGTCGCGCCAGGCCGGATCGACGCCGCCTCGGCCCAAACCGAGCTCGCACGCCTTATGGGACAGACGCCATGAAATTTCACATTCTTGCAGTCGCCGCCGCGGCTCTTGCTCTGACTGGCTGCGCGACCGTGGACAACGCAGCCCAGGCCGTGCGAGGCCCGCAGCTGACGCCGGTGACGGATCCCTCCTATCTGCCCGCCCGCGGCGCGCCCGTGCGTCAGCCTGCGGCGCTCGCAGAGCCCGAGTTGCGCGGCCCAAATTCATTGTGGCGCGCAGGATCACGCACCTTCTTCAACGACCAGCGTGCGGCGCGCGTGGGCGACATTTTGACGGTGCGTATTGAAATCGAGGATCGCGCCCAGGTGCAGAACACGACGAGCCGCAATCGCACTGGAGAAATGAACGCCGGGGTCACCAACATGTTCGGCTTTGAGAGCCAGCTCAACCGTGTCTTGCCGAACGCTGTGGATCCTGCCTCCCTCGTCAATGCTCAGGGTTCTTCTTCAGCAACCGGTACGGGATCAGTGAACCGGCAGGAGACGGTGGAACTTACCGTGGCTGCGGTGATCACCGATATCCTGGCCAATGGAAATTTCGTGATTGCCGGCAGTCAGGAGGTCCGCATCAACGCAGAACTCCGCGAGCTTCTGGTGTCGGGGGTCATCCGACCGGAGGATATCTCTGCAGACAATACGATCCTTCACTCCCAGATCGCCGAAGCGCGCATCTCCTACGGGGGGCGCGGCGACATCTCCGCCGTGCAGCGTCCGAAAGCCGGACAACGCATATTCGAGGCTGTCACCCCGTTCTAACCCCGGCGCCCGCCGCAAGCAGCCTCTCGCCAGGCGACACAACGGGCTGGCGCGCACAGCCCATGACGGCGCGTGACGGCGGCAGGCCACGGCATCGACAAAGGATTAACGAAGCAGTCCTAGCCTGAACGGGCGATCCTTACGGCAAACGGAGCATGGCCATGGCCGAATTCGCGATTGCAGGCCGGCTGATAGGTCCTGAACACCCGCCATACGTGATCGCCGAGTTGTCTGGCAACCACAACGCTGAGCTGGGGCGTGCGCTGCGCCTGATCGATGCGGCGGCAGACGCGGGCGCAGATGCGGTGAAGCTGCAGACTTATCGTCCCGACACGATCACCATCGACCATGACGGGCCGGGTTTTCGCCTGGAAACCGGTCTGTGGGCCGGCAAACGCTTGTATGACATCTATGGTGAGGCGCAAACACCGTGGGACTGGCACGAGGCCCTGTTTGCGCATGCGGCAAAACGGGGGCTCGCCTGCTTCTCATCGCCTTTCGATCCGACGGCGGTCGATTTTCTGATCCGGCTGAACGCGCCGGCCTTCAAGATCGCCAGTTTTGAGGTGATCGATCTCCCGCTCATCGCACGGGCGGCGGCAAGTGGCAAACCGCTTGTGATCTCCACAGGCATGGCGAGCGCGACAGAGATCGCCGACGCGCTTGCGACCGCGCGCGCCCATGGGGCGGGAGGCGTTGCGCTCCTGCATTGCGTGTCTGAGTATCCAGCCCGCATTGCTGACGCCAACCTGCGCGTGCTGCCGCGGCTTGCCTCAGAATTTGGCGTGGTTGTCGGCCTGTCTGACCACTCGCCAGGGATCACTGCGCCAATCGCAGCCGTGGCGCTGGGAGCACGGATCATCGAGAAGCACTTCACATTGGCGCGCGCCGACGGCGGCCCGGACGCTGCCTTCTCCCTGGAACCAGCGGAGCTTTCGGCATTAACTGCGGCCTGCCGCGATGCGTTTCAGGCTCTCGGGCGTGATGATCTTTCCCGCGGTCCGGGAGAAACCGAGAACAAGCAGTTTCGCCGATCGCTCTATGTCACGCGTGATGTGCCGGCCGGCGAACCATTGACGCAGGACTCTGTTCGCTCGATCAGGCCTGGCTTCGGTCTGGCGCCGAAGCACCTGTGGAGCGTTCTCGGTCGCATGGCGGCGCGCGACCTGAAGAAGGGCGAACCGCTCGACTGGTCAATGGTCGCCTAGCGGACTTCGCCAGTTGCGCCAGCCGGGCGCAGCAACGTTGCGTGGGACGCGGGACCGCGCAAACTCGCATTGACGAGATCAAGGCCGGTGATGGCGGCGTCGCCACGGGCGATCAGATAGCGCAGGCAGATGCGGGGGGTGGCCGCCGTGACCGGCCGCGATCTCTGCAGCATGCATGCGTGCCACATCGCAGCGCTGCCAGCCACGCCGGTCAGGACCTCCAGCGGCGCACGCACCCGCTGCCCCCGGCGATCGCTGTAGATCCAGTCGCCCGCTTCGCAGCGCACCAGATGGTGCGGGAAAACATCCGCCCCAAGACTGTGTGATCCCGGCAGGACCTGCGTCGGCGCACATTCCGGCCCAACATCGTGAAGATTGACGCTGAGAGTGATAAAATCAGACATACGGTGCGGATGGTCGATGAGATCCTGGTGAAAGTCGATGTCATAGAAATAGGCGACATCGCGCCATTCAGGCCGCACAAAGAGCCCCGGAGAATTGGCGGGGGCGCCGGCGATGCGGCGCATCAGCCATGCAGGCATCCAGGACTGCGGCACGCCGCAGACCACGTATCGGCTCAGCACCTTCCAGCCCGGGCCAAGCAGCGCTGCCAAGGCCTCACAGATCAGCGGATTCTGGTCAACGAGCACGGTCAGTGCCGGCAGGTCATCGAGAAGGCTTCGCTGCCGCACGAGGTCAACAAGGCCGGTCGCGACCGGCTGAGCGTCAAACGCGGTCTCGCTTAAGAACATGTCTGGTCCGAACGCCCGCCGGGCCAGGACCGCCTGCAGGAACCCGTTGGCAGCATCCCGATGCAGCACCGGACCGAGATCATGCCAACCGAAACGCAGAAAATCCAAAATGCTGTCATGCTGGAATGCCGGACCGATGCCGGCTTGAAGGCCCGCCAGCGCCGTCATGGAGACGCCTCGCCCTTCAGCGCGCTGTGGACGGCTGCAATCACACGCTCGACGTCTGCGTCGTGCAGGCCCGGGAACAGCGGCAGGGCGAGTGCGGATGCATAGTAGCGCTCCGCCCCCGGCAGCCGCATCTCGCCGACGACGGCGCGCATCGCAGGCTGCCGATACAATGGGATGTAATGCACCTGGGCGCCGACGCCGCGCGCTGCGAGCTGAGCCATCACGCCAGACCGGCTGCGGCCGATTTTGGCGAAATCGATGTGCGCCACATAGAGATGAAGACCCGGACGTGTGCCTGCAGGGGCCGGGATCGTGGTCAGGCGCGGGTCAAGTTCGGCAAATGCAGCGTCATAGCGCGCCGCAATCTCGGCGCGGCGCGCGATGAACGAGGCCAGCTTGGCGAGTTGGCTGCGCCCGAGTGCGGCGTGAATGTCAGACAGCCGATAATTATACCCGAGTTCCTGTTGCTCGTAGACCCATGGAGCGACGCGCCCGTCGACGTCCAGAGCAAGGGATGCATCCTGGAACTGCGCGGGCGCGCGGGTCACGCCATGGTTTCGCAGACGGCGAACCCGTTCGGCCAGATCTGGGTCTCGCGTCGTCACCATGCCGCCTTCGCCGGCAGCTATGGTTTTCACTGGGTGGAACGAAAAGGTGGCGGCATCGCTGAAACGGGCGTCGCCGACCGGCCCCCCATAGGCCGCACGCCCGCCAAGCGCGTGGCAGGCGTCCTCGACCACCCGCGCGCCGTGGCTGCGGGCCACGTCGGCGATACCTGCGACATCGGCTGGACGCCCTGCAAGATGGACGGGCGACACCACCTTGACCGTCCTGCCGACCTCCCCGATCGCACGCGCCAGCGTTTCGGGCGTCATGAGGCCGGTGCGCGGGTCGACATCGCACAGGGCGACTTGCGCGCCGCACATCAGGGCGGCCGTCGCGGTTGACAGGAACGTAATCGCCGGCGTGATGACGAGATCGCCAGGCCCGACATCGAGCGCACGATAGGCCAAATGCAGCGCAGCTGTGCCACAAGAGACAGCAGCGGCGTGCGGCGCGGCGACAGCTGCTGCGAAATCTTGTTCGAACCGCGCGGCCTCAGGGCCCTGAGCGAGCGACCCGGAGCGCAGCACCGCGATCACCGCAGCGATGTCAGCGTCGTCAATGAGATGGCGACCATAGGCTAGGAATTCCGGGGTGGCGCCCGCATCCGCGGCCATCAGCACACCCCCGCTTAGGCAGCCAAAGCAAGGCTGATGGGCGCACTGCTGATGTCGGCGCGCTCGATCACCTGCAGGCGCGCCTGGTCAATCCGGTGTTCGTTGATCTTCAGAATGTCCTGCCGACGCAACAACAAGGCAGCGATCTCGGCTGCGCCAGCCTCGGCGGCGCGCGGCCCCATCGCGTCGAACACGGCGCGGCAGAACTCAATGTCCTCGGGGAAATCAAGCGTCCAGCGCAGGCGCTCGAAACCACCGCCTGGACCGACGAGGCAAGACTTCGTGACATGGGGATGCTTGCGGATCCATGGCGTCACATGCTCACGTTCATAGGGCAAAGATGCGCACCGGTCGGCCGCATACAGAAGTTTGGCGGAGAACACTTCGCAATCAAGGCCATGAGGAAAGCGCGGCGGCAGGGTATTGCAGCCGTATTCCACCCTGGTCTTGCGATAGTGCTGCAACGTCTGCGCGCAGATAGCCGGATCAATAAACGGACAATCGCTGGTGACCCGCATCACCGTGGTCGCCTGGACAGTGCGAGCCGCTTTCGCGTACCGCGCCAGGACATCCAACTCGCTGCCGCGCACCACGGTGTATCCGGCGCGTTGAGCTTCCTCACTGACGCCGTCGCCATCGGCCGTTTCCGGCGTCGCACAGACGACGATGTCGACCTGCGGGATACGCGAGACACGATCGAGACAACGCACCAGCGCGCTTGCGCCGCCAAGATCCATCAGCGTCTTGCCGGGAAGCCTGGAGGATCCAAACCGCGCCTGTACTATGACCGCAACGGTCATGCGCGCACCCTTTCCCATATCACCAGTGATAAACCTCGGGCGCCAAAGGTAAATGATCCGTTAACGCTCTGGCGGCTGTACATGTTCCGCTTTTGTTCTTGCTTTTTCCGCTCGGGCGGCTAATATGCGCCATACTCGCAACCGCAGCCTAACCGG
>JBILMQ010000117.1:0-9945 GCA_044375455.1 Caulobacterales bacterium
GGCTTCAACGCGCTGGCCTCGAACTGGCGGATCGCCGAAGATCTCGCCCGCGACCATGGCCGGCAGGTCGATCGCCGACAGTGGCGGCTCGTGGGGCCGGTCCACATTGCGGAAACCCGGCAAAAGGCGCGCGAGGAGGTGACGTTTGGCTTCAGCAAATGGCGCCACTACTTCGAGCATGTCGCCGCTCTGCCGGTTGCGCCGGGCGAGGATGGCAAAGATCCGATTGATGCAATGATCGACCTTGGAATTGCAGTCGTCGGAACGCCGGATGACCTGATTGGGCAGTTGAAGCGTCTTGAGATCCAATCCGGCGGCTTTGGCGCGTTCCTGCAGTTGGCCCATAATTGGGCGGATTGGGACGCGACACGGCGCAGCTATGAGTTGATCGCGCGGTATGTTTTTCCGAAAATGCAGGGCTTCAACATTGCCCGCAAGGAAAGTCAGGATTGGGCGGCTGCGAACCGCGATGCGTTTATCGGCGCCGCGCAGATGGGCGTCGGCATGCAGATCGCCCGGCATATCCAGGAGAAGGGATCTGGCGATATCGCCCCCGAAATTCTGGCCGCGATCCAAGCCGCCGCCGGCGGCAAAGCGGCGGATTGAACGCGCCCATGGCGCCCGGAGCGCGGTATGGCCAAAGAAGTCTACTTCGCCACCACCATTCACAGAGCGCGGGTTGCGGGTGCGCGCGCACTCAATCCTGAATTGGAGACGGCCTGCCGTGTGCTGCGCGCAGATGACGCGGCTGGGCGGGCCTGGAGTGCAAAGCACGGCTACAAAGGCTATACGAGCTACGCGTCTTTGAACGACTTGGCGTGGCGCATGCCGGCGTTCGCGACGCTGCAGGTTCGCCTGCAGCCGCTGGTCGAGCTTTTTGCCGCTGCAGCCGATTTCGACCTTTGCGGACGGGCGCTGACGCTTGATAATATGTGGGTGAATATTCTGGCGCCGGGCGGCGTTCATACCGGCCATATCCATCCGCACAGCGTGATCTCCGGCGTTTATTACGTTACCATCCCGCATGGGGCTGCGGCTATTCGGTTTGAAGATCCGCGCCTGACTGCGATGATGGCCGCGCCGCCGCGTCGTGCGCGCGCGCAAACGCACAATCGAAGTTTCGTGGCGATCCAGCCGACGCCCGGCGTGGCGTTATTATGGGAGAGCTGGCTGCGTCATGAAGTGCTCATGAACGACGCGCCTGAGGAGCGGATTTCGATCAGCTTCAACTACCGGTGGGAGTGAGCCGGGCATGGGTTGGCGACACGCTCTCTGTGATGTTTGCTCAAGCGCCGAGGCGGGGGCGCGCCCCAATCGTTCGGGTGCGCATGGCCAAGGGGGCGCTCTTGCACGGCGCGGATTGGCCAATTCCTGGCCATGGCCGCGCGGGAGGCGACGGTGGTTGGCGTGAGGTCGATGCCAAAGATCGATGAGGAGGAGCTTCGGGAGACCTTTATCCGCTCATCCGGTCCGGGGGGACAGCACGTCAACAAGACGTCAAGCGCGGTAGAGCTGCGCTTCGATGCGGCCGCCAGCCCCTCGTTGAGCCCGCCCGTGCGTGCGCGGCTGTTGCGTCTGGCGGGGGCGCGCGCGACCGCCGAGGGCGTTATCATTATCCGGGCGCAAGCCCACCGCAGCCAGGAATTGAACCGCCGCGATGCGCGCGCGCGCCTGTTTGCGCTGATTGCGCGTGCTGCCGACGCTCCGGCGCCGCGCATTGCGACCAAACCCGGGAAGGCCGCCAAGGCGCGCCGTGTCGATACGAAGACAAAACGTGGCGCAATTAAGCGGCTGCGCGGACGCATAGACGCGGAGTGAGCCGCGCGGACTGGCGTGGGCTGGGCTGTGCCGGTGCGGCTGAGCCGCTGTGCCGGCATCTGGCGCCGCCCAGTCCTCTTGGCTTTGGCTGGCGGGGCTTTGGCCGGCGGGGCTTTGGCGCTGGGTGTTTGCTGGGCGTTTGCTTTGACCCCGGCAAGCTCCCGGTCTACAAATGTTCCCCTCCATGCGGTTCTCTCAAGCCTTCCTCGACGAGGTGCTCGCTCGGACGTCGATTGTTGACGTCGTTGGCAAGCGCGTGAGCTGGGACGCCCGTAAATCCAACACCCGAAAAGGCGATTATTGGGCGTGTTGCCCGTTTCACGGCGAAAAATCCCCGTCTTTCCATGCTGAAGAGTCGAAAGGGCGTTTCTATTGTTTTGGGTGCCAGAAGAAGGGCAACGCGATCGACTTTGTCATGGAGACGGACAAGCTGTCGTTTCCAGAGGCCGTCGAGCGGCTGGCTCTGGATGCGGGGCTTGCACTTCCGGCGCGCGCGCCGGGCGGCGGCGCTGACACAGAGCGGCGCGCCGGCCTGAGCGAGGCGCTTGCGGCTGCGCAGCGGTTTTTCGCCGGCGAACTTATGCGCCAGCGCGGTGCGACCGCCCGGGAATATCTGATCCGCAAACGCGGTTTAACGCCTGCAGATTGTGAGCGCTTCGGTTTGGGCTATGCGCCTGACAGCCGAACGGCGTTGCGCGACAGCCTGATGCAGGCCGGACTGGCCGCGGATCTGCTCATCGAGGCGGGACTTCTGGTGACGCCGGACGACGGCGGCGCGCCGTTCGACCGGTTCCGCCACCGCGTGATGTTCCCGATTGCAGACCCGCGCGGACGCATCGTCGGCTTCGGCGCGCGCGCGTTGAGCGACGGCGCGCAGGCCAAATACCTGAACAGTCCTGAGACGCCGCTGTTCGACAAGGGGCGTTTGCTTTACCGGTTTGCGCCGGCCCGGCAGGCTGCGGCGGAGAAGAAGGCTCAGGCGATTGTTGTCGCCGAGGGCTACATGGACGTCATCGCCCTCGAGCGGGCGGGCTTTGCAGCTGTGGCGCCTTTAGGGACGGCGCTGACCGAGGATCAGATCGCATTGCTCTGGAAGGCCGGGCCCGAACCGATTCTCTGCCTGGATGGCGATGCAGCCGGGCAACGCGCGGCGGCCCGCGCAATTGATCGCGCGCTTCCGTTGCTCAAGCCTGGGCGCACCTTGCGGTTCGCCACCCTGCCCCAGGACGCCGATCCCGATGATCTTTTGAGGCGCGACGGGCCGGCTGCAATGGCTGCTGTCCTGTCTCAGGCCCGTCCTTTGGTTGAGGTGCTGTTTGAGCGGGAGCGTGCTCTGAAGCCGCTGGACACGCCGGAATCACGGGCGGATTTTCGGGTCCGGCTGCGCAGGGCGGTCGCCACGATTGCTGACCCGGATGTGCGCGCCGCCTATGGGCAGGACATCCGCGAGCGCCTCGACGCGCTGTTCGGTTCGCCGCTGGGGCAGGCGCGAACGGGCTGGACCGGCGGGGGCGCACGCCCACCCATGGCCCGTCGGCGAGAGGATGCGCGCTTTGCGCCCCGGGTGACCCCGGCGCAGGCTCATCTGCAGCGCACGACGCCTGTTCCGCGCTCGCCGCCAAAGCCACGCGATCAGCAGGTCCTGGACCTGTTGGTGGACTGCATTGGCCGGCCGCATCGGGTGCGGGCGGCGGCGGAGGAGCTGGGCTATCTGCCGATCAGGTCTGAACCGCTGCGCCGTTTGCGACAGGTGCTTCTTGATAACGTCGAGAGTGAACAAGCTATTGACCTCGCGACTGTTCGCCGCCATCTCCAGCAGGCTGCCGGACATGAGTCTGTGCGCGTTCTGGACCACGCATCCGAACCTGAGCCGCCTCCCGAAAAGGAAGATGCTGAGAGCCGGGCCGCCCGGCTTGAGCAGGAAGCGGAACAGGACAGGTCGTGGTTTGCGGCGTTGGGGAGCCTGGTTCACCAGGACGACCTCGCCCGCGAAGTGGCGGACAGCGCGCGGGCCTATGCTGCGAGCGAAGCGCTCAGCGAGTTCGATCGGCAGAAGAAGCTGAAGGCCGAGGAGTTCGCAAACCTCTCGCGCCGACGCTTGAAGGAAGACTGAGGCGCGCAGGATGTGAGGCGCGATCGACAGGTCTAGAACGACCGCAACAGAGGTGGAAAGCCGAATGCCGAGCAAGACCAGAAGCGGCGCAGCCTCCGCGCGGCGGAGCGAACCAGCCCCGGCCAAGGCGGCCCCGGCCAAGGCGGCCCCGGCCAAGGGACGTGAGGCTGCTCCGGAGGCTGTGGAGGCGCCGGACGCACCGTTGCTCGACCTGAACGACCGGCAGGTGCAAAAGACGATCAAGCTCGCCAAGCAGCGCGGCTTCATCACGCATGACGAACTGAACAAGCTTTTGCCCTCGGAAGAGTTCACCTCCGAGCAGATTGAGGACGTTCTGTCTCAGTTGTCGGAACTCGGCATCAATGTCGTCGACAATGAGGAAGAGGCTGCCGGCGAGGAGGCCGAGGCGCCTGAAGGCGGCGAGACCGAGGTGGTCGTGCGCGAGGAGGGCCCAACCGGCCTGACCACCAACACGAAGGAGGACGCCGATCGGACTGATGACCCGGTGCGCATCTACCTGCGTGAAATGGGATCGGTCGAGCTTTTGTCGCGCGAGGGCGAGATCGCCATTGCCAAACGCATTGAGGCTGGCCGTGATGCGATGATCCGTGGCCTGTGCGAAAGCCCGCTGACGTTTGAAGCCATCATGGTATGGCGTGAGGAGCTGCGAAACGGCAAGGCGCTGCTGCGCGACATCATTGATCTTGAAACGACCTACGGTCGCGAAAACGCTGACGGACTGCCGCCTGAGGCCGCCCAGCCGGCGCCCGACGGAGAGGCGCTGGACCGTCCGGCGCCGTCCGCGATTGAGGGTGAAGGCGAAGACGCCGAGGATTTCGATGATGACGGCGGCGGCATTTCCATGTCCGCCATGGAAGCCGAGCTGCGGGACGGCGTTATGACGACGCTCGACGCCATCGCGGCGGACTTCGAGGCATATCGGAAGCTGCAAGAAAAATTGGTTGGCAAGAGGCTTTCGGGTGACAAGCTGTCCGCAAAGGACAATGACAATTACTCTGAGCTCCAGCGGCGCATCATTGAGAATTTGAAGACGCTGCATCTCAACAATGCGCGCATCGAGACCCTGGTCGAGCAGCTCTACACGATCAATCGCCGCATCGTGGCCCTGGAAGGCAAACTGCTGCGTCTTGGCGACAGCTATGGCATCGCGCGCCCTGAATTCCAGCGCCACTATCATGGCAATGAACTAAACCCCGCGTTTTCTGACAAGGCCCGCAAGCTTGGCGTTTTATGGGCCGAGCTGTTTGATCGCGAAGGGCTGCAGATCGAAGCGATCCGCAAGGAAGTGGCCGCGCTTGCCAAGGAGACCGGCGTTCCGATTGATGAATACCGTCGGATCGTGCAGACCGTACAGAAGGGCGAGCGTGAGGCCCGCCAGGCGAAGAAGGAAATGGTTGAGGCGAATCTGCGCCTCGTCATCTCGATCGCAAAGAAGTACACCAATCGCGGTCTGCAATTTCTGGACCTGATCCAGGAGGGCAATATCGGCCTGATGAAGGCGGTGGACAAATTCGAATACCGCCGCGGGTACAAGTTCTCTACCTACGCGACGTGGTGGATCCGCCAGGCCATCACCCGCTCGATCGCTGACCAGGCGCGCACGATCCGTATTCCCGTGCACATGATCGAGACCATCAATAAGCTCGTGCGCACCTCGCGTCAGATGCTGCACGAGATCGGACGAGAGCCGACGCCAGAGGAACTTGCTGAAAAACTTGGCCTGCCGCTCGAGAAGGTCCGCAAGGTGATGAAAATCGCCAAGGAGCCGATCAGTCTGGAGACTCCGATCGGCGATGAGGAAGACTCGCATCTTGGCGACTTTATCGAAGACAAGAGCGCGGTTCTGCCGGTGGATGCCGCTATTCAGTCGAACCTGCGAGAAACGACGACGCGGGTGTTGGCTTCTCTCACGCCGCGTGAGGAAAGGGTGCTTCGCATGCGCTTTGGAATCGGCATGAACACGGACCACACGCTTGAAGAGGTCGGGCAGCAGTTCAGCGTGACGCGCGAGCGCATCCGTCAGATTGAAGCCAAGGCCCTGCGCAAGCTCAAGCATCCAAGCCGCAGCCGGAAACTGCGCAGCTTTCTGGACAACTAAGCCAGACAGGCTCTGCTCCAGATTGCGGTCCGCTGTGCGCCATGGCGCCGGGCGTCCTGTCGGCTGAGGTTTCGGCAACACTGCGTCTGTGTCCGGTCGCAGGGCTTGTGCGTCAGTCACGCCGCGGTCCTGTCTGCAGGCGTGTAAGCAGGTCGCCCGGCCACAGGCAGTGCGCCGCAACCCGCGCGGGGTTATGTTTGTCGCGACATCGCTTTGCCTAGAATTGAGCGAGCCTCACCCCGGCAAGCCTCATCGCAGGACCCGCCGTCCTGCAGCGCGCCTCACACAAAGCGCATCAGCCGCTCACGGATTATTGCTTCCGCCTCAGCCATGATGCGATCGATAAGTTCCTGAACGCTTGGGACATCATGGATCAGTCCGGCGACCATGCCGCATGACCAGGCGCCAGCGTCCATGTCCCCGTCGCGCATCACTTTGGGATACACTCCAGCGACTTCCTGGATGATGTCCTCGAATTTCAGCGCCACGCCGAGCGTGCGTTCCTTTTCCAGCAATCGCTCCACCCCTGCGTTGGTCAGAACTCGTTCGGTATTCCGCAGGGACCGCATCACGAGGCGCGTGTCCAGTTCGCTCGCCTCGACCAGCGCCTTTTTCACATTCTCATGAACCGGGGCTTCCTTGGTCGCGATGAAGCGCGTGCCCATATTCATCCCTTCTGCGCCGAGTGCGAGCGCGGCCACCAGCGAGCGGCCGTCTGCCATGCCGCCTGACGCCACGAAGGGAATCTTCAGTTCCTCCGCGGCGCGCGGCAGCAGGATGAAATTTGGAACATCATCTTCGCCCGGATGGCCGCCGCATTCAAATCCGTCCACACTGACGGCGTCGCAGCCGATCTGTTCGGCCTTCACCGAGTGGCGAACGCTGGTGCATTTGTGGATGACCTTGATCCCAGCTTCCTTCAACGCGGGAAGCCACTTCTGCGGGTTGTTGCCGGCGGTCTCGACGATCTTCACGCCGCCCTCGATGATCGCCTGGACGAGGCCCGGGTAGTCCGGCGGCGTCACAGACGGAAGAAATGTCAGGTTTACGCCGAACGGTTTCGAGGTCATCGCCTGGCACCGGCGTATCTCGGCTGCAAGGCGTTCCGGCGAGCCGAGCGTCAGGCCGGTGATGATCCCCAGGCCGCCGGCGTTTGACACTGCTGCGGCCATCTCGGCGAAACCAACATAATGCATGCCCCCCTGTATGATCGGGTGTTCGATGCCGAACAGGTCAGTGATGCGTGTCTTCATTCGTCGCCCCAGTGGGTTGCTGTGTTCCGCCGCCGACCTTTCTCTTGTGCGGACGTGATGTCAACGCGCCGCGCTCTGTCTGGGCTGGTTTGCGCGCCGATTGAAACGTGGGGCGCTTCGTGATCTACCGCGCGTCAGGGCGGATCGGCCGCCCGTATTGCGCAGTCTGGCCAGATCCGTGTCGCACGCTATCGAACCCGTTCACGCCATCGAACCTTTTCGCGCCATCGCCATATCCGGCCTTGCTGCGGCTCTTGAGGCGGAAGGCCGGTCGGTTGTTCATCTGGAGTTCGGCCAGCCCTCCACGGGGGCGCCGGCCGCTGCCATCGCTGAGGCCCATCGCCGGCTGGACTGCGACCCGGGCGGCTATTGGGAGAGCCTTGCCCTTAAGCAACGCATCGCCCGCCATTACCGCGACGCCTACCAGGTCGAGGTGTCGCCAGACCGGGTCATCTTGACCTGCGGCGCATCGCCGGCTCTTGTGATGGCGCTTGCGGCGAGTTTTCGTCCTGGCGACCGGGTGGCGCTCGCCCGTCCGGGCTATGTGGCCTACCGCAATTCGCTGCGCGGCCTTGGCATGCGTCCGGTCGAGATCGCCTGCTCGCAAGAAACGCGGTTTCAGCTGACGGCCGCTGCGCTCAGCGCTCTTGACCCCGCCCCGGCCGGGGTCATTCTGGCCAGCCCGGCAAATCCAACGGGCGCGATCATTCCAGACTCAGAACTGGCAGACATCGCCGCCGTCTGCCGGCGGCGCGGAATAACCATCATTTCCGACGAGATTTATCATGGGCTGAGCTATGCGGGGCGTGCTGCAAGCATTTTGCAGTTCGAGCCAAGCGCTTACGTCGTGAACAGCTTCTCAAAATACTACAGCATGGTGGGTTGGCGTCTTGGCTGGCTCGTGGCGCCGCAAGACCGTGTTGAACTGGCGCGCGCCTATATGGGCAACTTCTTTCTGACCGCCCCCTCGCTCAGTCAACACGCCGGTCTGGTCGCCATGGACTGTACAGCGGAACTGGACGGCCATGTGCGCACCTATGCCGACAATCGCGCGCGTCTTCTTGCTGCGCTGCCGTTGCTCGGGCTTCGTCGCATGGCCCCGCCCGACGGAGCTTTTTACATCTACGCCCATGTCGGCCATCTCACATCCGACAGCATGGCCTTGTGCGAAAGACTCTTGCGCGAAACCGGCGTGGCTGTGGCTCCGGGTGTGGATTTTGACCCGGTCGACGGGGGTGAATACGTCCGTTTCAGCTTCGCGCAATCATCGGCCCGCATCCAGGATGCGATTGACAGGATGGCCCCTTGGTTCGCCGTCCAAGCTGAGCGGATGCGCTGAGCGCCGGTCCCGGGCGCTGTCAGCCCGGCCCCCTCAGCACGGTTCAATGAGGGTCGTCCCCCGCAACAGGACGCTGAACCCGTCCGTCGGAGGCGGCCCCTGCACCGACCGGCGGGCTTCGCCCCCGGGGGTGTCCAGCCCGCGATGACTTTGCTGATTGGCAGGCCCTTGACGGAAAGCCGGGCGCCTCTTACATGCCGGAGCGTGCTAGCAGACGGCGGGCGTGAGTGCCAAATGTGACGCGACCGTCGTGTGCAGCGTGGTGGCTTGCTGGAATTTTTTGCCCTCAAGCGCCGCGCAAAGCGCAAATGTCAACTTTGTGACGATCCTGAAGTCCATTTCAGTGAGGAGTAGCCACATGGCCTTTCGTCCACTGGGCGATCGCGTGCTTGTCAAGCGCGTGAGCGAAGAAGAGAAGACAAAGGGCGGGATCATTATCCCGGATACCGCCAAAGAGAAGCCGCAGGAAGGTGAAGTCGTGGCCGTCGGCCCTGGCGGGCGCGATGAAGACGGCGAGCGCATCCCGATGGATGTGCAGGTCGGCGACCGCATCCTGTTCGGGAAGTGGTCCGGCACGGAAGTGAAGATCGATGGCGCGGAACTCCTGATCATGAAGGAGAGCGATATTCTCGGCGTCGTCGAAACCAAGACCAAGGGCAAGAAGGCTGCGTGAGGCTGCCTGCGGGCGGCTGAGCGACAGCGCCAAGCCCCCGCCGACATGCGGACTGCGCGGTGCAAGGGTTTGCAATCCGTGCGTGACGGCTGCAGACGCCGGGACATCGACCGAGAAATCGTCCTGAGTCCGGGTTGGCGGCAGCTCTGCGCGTACGGGCAATCGACCTGAGCGTTCTGCATGTTCAGGTCGCTGCGGCGCCTGGCGCAAGGTCATCGTCCGGCCGTGCCCGCGGTTCGCTTGTCGTCCTCGCCCGAAGTCACTTGCTTCCATCCACAGATCATTCAACCAACTGAAGGAGCCGCCACTCATGGCTGCGAAACATGTTCATTTCTCTTCTGACGCCCGGTCGCGCATGCTGCGCGGCGTCAACATCCTCGCCGACGCTGTGAAGGTGACGCTCGGTCCGAAGGGCCGCAACGTCGTCATCGAGAAGTCATTCGGTTCGCCGCGCACGACAAAGGACGGCGTGACTGTTGCGAAGGAAATCGAACTTGAGGACAAGTTCGAGAATATGGGCGCCCAGCTTCTGCGCGAAGTCGCCTCGAAGACGAACGACGTCGCGGGCGACGGTACGACGACCGCCACAGTTCTCGCGCAGGCGATCGTTCAGGAAGGCATGAAGCGGGT
>JBILMQ010000377.1:0-2972 GCA_044375455.1 Caulobacterales bacterium
CGCTGCGCCGCCTCTGAAAATCAAGGAAATCCGGACATGATAACGTTGTCGTGAGGCTGCATGCGTCTGTTTCAGGGTGTCTGACGGCACACGGGCTCAGCCGGCGCCGTCGTCCTTGAGCACCCGCGCCGGCGCCCGGCTGAGCGCGAACCATCCTGCGACGACGCCCGCCAGCGCGAGCGCGACCACGGCCCCCGACGCCGCGCCGAGCACAAGGCCCCATTGCGGAACCCAGGTCGCTTCGAACACGACCACGATCAGCGGATAGGCGGCGGCCATGCCGAGGCAGGCCCCAATGGCGGCCGCCGCAAGGCCGGCCAGTCCCTGCTCCAGAGCAAACACGACGAGCACGTCGCCGCGCGTGGCGCCAAGCGTTTTCAGGATAGCGCCTTCATAGGCGCGCCGGCGCGCGCCGGCTGCAAGCGCCCCGGCGACGGCGAAGGCCCCGGCGATGAAGGCGACGGCGGCGATGCTCTGGATGGCGGCGCTGAGCTGGCCCAACAGATCAGACGCCGCAGCCAGCGCGTCGCGCACCCGGATGACCCCGACCATCGGAAACGGCGCGGCGACGGCGCGTACGGCGGCGCGCTCTTCGGCAGGCGTGAAGCGTGCAATGGCGGCGTAGCGGGTGGTGGCGGGCTCCAGAGTTCCCGGCGAGAACAACAGGGCGAAAGTCGGCCCGAACGACCCCCAGTCGACGCGGCGCAGATTGGCGACGGTCGCCTCGACCTGGCGCCCGGCGATGTCGAAGACGATGCGCGTTCCGACGCTGAGGCCGGCGCCCTCGGCAGCCTTTTCTTCGAGCGAGACAAGGAGCGGGCCGGTGTAGCCGGGGGGCCACCAGGCGCCGGCGGTGACGCTCTGACCGCTTGGCAGGCGGTCCAGATAGGTCGTCGCGAGATCGCCCTCGACGAGCCAGCGCTCGCCGGGAGTCACCTTGTTGCGGTCAACCTGCGCGCCGTTGATGGCCGCCATCCGCGCCGTCAGCACCGGCGCGCGCAGATACCGGTCCGGCGTGAGTGAACCGACAGCAGCCTGCACCACCCGGTCAAACTCCGGCGCGCCCGCCGCCGGGATCTCGACGAAGGCCACGCTGGGCGCCTGGCGCGGAGCAATCTCGCCCACCTGGGCGACGAGATTGGCCTGGACCTGGGTGAGCGCGACCAGAAGCGCGATGCCGAGCCCGACAGCGGGCCCGACAGTCGGCGCAACTGAGGCCGGACCACCAAGACCGGCCATCGCCACGGCAAGCCGGCCGCGGGCGTGCGGGCGCAGCGCCATCGCTGCACGCTGTACGCCGCGGCCCATCAGCCAAAGCAGACCGAAGGCAGCGAAGGCGGCGCCTGTCAGAATTCCGGCGAAGGCGGGTTCCGGGCTGGTTAAGGCGGCGGCTGCGCCGAGGCCGGCAAGCAGGACACCGCCGGCAAGACGCTCCGCCCAGGGCGTGCGAACCTGCCCGGCGGCGCCGCGGTACAGGGCGCTGACCGGGGTGACGCGCGCCTGGCCGATCGGGCCGAGCGCGAAGCCCAGGCCGGCGACCAGCCCGAGGAACGCAGCGGCCAAGACCGGCGCGGGGTAGACGGCGGGGGCCGCCGGGACGGGCAGTTGATCCTTGAGCAGCGCAAAGGCGGCAAGCGGGACGGCCGCTCCGGAGAGCGCGCCCACCCCCGCCCCGAGCGCGGCAAGGCCCGCGATCTGCAGCCCGAGCAGGGCGCGGATCTCGCCGGAGGAGGCGCCGAGCGCCTTCAGGGTAGCGATTTCGCCGCGCCGCGCCTCAACATAGCCGCGCACGGCGCCCGCGACGCCAAGACCGCCGGCGAGCAGAGCGGCCAGACCGACGAAGCTCAGGAACATCTCCAGGCGGGCGATCGTGTCCTTCAGCTGGGGCGAGGCGTTTCGAATGTCGCGCCAACGCCGAGCGACTTCAGGATATTCGCGGTTGAGGGCGCGGCGCAGATCGTCGAGCGCCGCGCTTGAGGGATCGGCGACCGCCAGATGGTAGTTGGTCTCAAACAGGCTGCCCGGCCGGGCGAGGTCCAGCGCCGGCAGGGCGCCGGTCGCAATCATGATCCGCGGCGAGAAGTTGAAGCCGGCCCCAAGCGCGTCCGGCTCCGACACCAGCGTTCCGGTGATACGCACGGCGCCGCCCGCCAGGATGACAACATCGCCAGGCCTGACCTTGAACGTGTCGAGAAAAAGCGGTTCGGCAAGCGCGCCCCACAGTCCGTCCGGGCCGCGACGCAGCAGCGCTTGGGCGGCGGCGGGCCGCCCGATTGCGTCGGTGGCCTCGATCGCACCCTGCAGGGGGTGAACCCCGTCAATGGCTTTGACATCGGCCAGCCGACGCACGCCGTTGGCGTCGGCCATGGCGTTTGCTTCGACAGTGACGGCGACGCGCGCACGCGCCGTCAGCCAGGCGAGTGTCTGTGCCGGCAGGGCCTGCTGGCGCGCGTCGACCAGTGCGTCTCCGCCCAGGATCGCACGCGACTTGCCGGCGAGTCCTTCGCGAAACGCCTGTCCGGCTGATCCTGCAGCGGCGAGCGCGGCGACGCCGACGGCGATGCACGCCAGGAAGATGCGAAACCCCTTGAGGCCGCGCCGCCAGTCCGCCGCAGCAAGACGCAAGATCAGGTCCCAGCGCATCAGGCGGCGAGCCTGCCATCGACAAGGCGCACCTGGCGCGCGCACAGGGCGGCGAGTTCGCTGTCATGGGTCACCAGCACAAGCGCGGCGCCGCGCTGGGCAGCTGCAGCGAACAGCATGTCGCGCACCACCGCGCCAGCGGCGCTGTCGAGATTGCCTGTCGGCTCGTCGGCGAAGATCACCGCCGGACCTGGGGCGGCCGCCCGCGCGACGGCCACCCGTTGCTGCTCGCCGCCCGACAATTGCGCTGGATAGTGGTGCAGCCGCCCGCCCAGACCGACCGCGTTGAGCGCCTCAGCGGCGCGCGCGCGCGCGTCCCGCCCGCCAGC
>JBILMQ010000118.1:0-9919 GCA_044375455.1 Caulobacterales bacterium
CACGCAGGGCGCATTCGGTTTGTGCGGGGGTGAACCAGGCGCTCCCGGGCGCAATTGGATTGAGCGCGCCGACGGCCGGCGCGAGGATCTGGCCGCCACCGCAGCGGTCAGCGTGGCGGCCGGCGACCTGTTCGTCATCGAGACGCCGGGCGGGGGAGGTTACGGCCCCGCCTGAGGCGTTGCAGGGGTCGCTGGCGGTGTGAACAGAGCCGGGTCGATGGGGCGGTTCACCACCGCCCTCGTCCAGACGATTTCGTTCTGTTTGACGCCATTGTAGAAAAGTTTCAGGCGCATCGGCTGCACCCAGCGCGGGTTTGAGAGCGTCTTGAAGTCGGAATAGGTCCGTTCGTGCCAGCCGCGCGGCGTCTGGAAGCCGACCTTCAGGATGTGGAAGTTCGAGCGATCGATGCCGAACAGGGTTTTGCCGCCGGCCGGATCCTCGACCTGGATCAGGAAGGCCGCGCGGCCCTCAACGGCGTCATCGGGCAGGCGGGTGAGACGATAGCCGGGGTCGAGTGCGAAGCGGATGATGCCGAACCCGAAGTTTTCGCGAAATTCAGGATTGTCCGCGCCGCCCGGCAGAAGACCCTGATGGGTCCAGCCCTGGGCCCCGTCAAAGCCCATCTGAAACACCAGCCGCCCGTCGCGCCAGCTGTCAATGCGCACCTGGCCGTTCGCCACATGGGCGTCGGGATGGGCGCGCGGAAAGATGCGCCACATTTCATGCTGCTCATTGACGACCTCGGAGGCCTGCGTGCCATCCGGCCAGAAGACGCCGTAGCCGCCGAGATACAGGGTATCTGGCCGCCGCCATGTCTCGCCGCCTGCGGCCTCAACGACATGCACCACGATGTCGCGCGCTGACAGCGCCTTAGGTCGCACGCCGGGCGCGGCGGCGGTGAGCGACAGGACGGCGCAGACGACCAGCAGAGCGCGCAGCATACCCCTCTCCCTTGCAGCGGTCCGGCGTCGGGACCTCGCATGGCATGGCAGCGTGAACCCGATTGCGGCCAAGGGGCAAGCAGATTGGCAGGTCACACCGACGCAGGCAGTGCAGCGGCGCGCGCAGGATGAGACCACCACACGCGAGATGGGCCGGGGACCAAGACGCAAAAGAGTCAAAACAGCAAGCGATGCAAGCCCCGCGGGAGAGCGGGCGCGCGAAGCGGGTCGGGCGCCCCCGGCGCGCCGGGGACGCGCAGCCAAACCAGACGGCGCGCCGGGCGCAAGGCAAGAGCCCCAGCCGCGGGGCCGACATGTTGCTCCTTTGCTATTTGCGCTTGCTCAGGGGCGGCCAAGACTGGAAAACCACGCACGGGAGTCGATTGGGGGGCAGCCATGGCGCGTTGGGATTTCGGGGTCAATCAGGTCGGCCCGATTGAGCGGTTCGTGATCAGCCGCGGATTTCAGAACTTCGTCATCCTGGTGATCATCGCCAATGCGGTGGTTCTTGGTCTGGCCACCGTCTCGGGCCTGTCGCCCGAGCAGCGGCGCTGGATAGAATATGCCGACGAAGCATTTCTGGTGTTTTTCTGCATCGAACTGGTCATCAAGCTCGCCGTGATGCGGTTTGACTTCTTCAGGAGCGGATGGAACATCTTTGATCTGATCATTGTGGCCGGATCACTGCCGCTGCAATTCATGGGCGGTTTCGCCGGCGTCTCGATCCTGCGCGCCCTGCGCGTGGTGCGACTGACGCGCATCCTGTCGCTGACGCCGCAGATGCGTCGCGTGATGGAGGCGATGTTCCATGCCCTCCCGGGAATTTTTTCCATTCTGGTTTTGTTGTTGCTGTTCTTCTACATCGGCGCGGTGATGGCGACGACGCTGTTCGGCCCGCAGCATGCAGACATGTTCGGCAATATCGGCAAGTCCATGCTGACGCTGTTCAAGATTTCGATCTTCGACGGCTGGGGCGACATCGTGGATACGGTCGAGGCGACCCATGCGCACGCCTGGCTGTTCTTTCTGGTGTTCACGATCTTCACAGCCTTCACCGTGCTGAACCTGTTCGTGGGCGTGATCGTTGACGCGATGCAGGAGAAGCAGGCTGAGCACCTCGCTGAGATGGCGGCCGAGCGCGAGGCCAAGCAGGCCGAGACGGACGCAGCGCAATCGATCGCGATTAAGGAGCTGCGCGGTGACCAGGAGGAGACTGAAGCCGCGATCGAAGAGCTCGAAGCGCGCAAGACGACCATGGAGCGTGATGTCGCCGCGCTCCTGATGGAGATGCGCGCCATGCGGGCGGAGTTTGCAACCCTGACGCCGCCGCGCTGACCGCCCGGTTCCGTCGCACCCGCGCCCCGGTTTGGGCTCCTGCATGATTGCTGATGCGCCGACCTGATTGCCGTTTGTGCGCCCGCGCCGCCTTCCTGTCGGGCGCACGGCAAAGCGCGCACTCCAGGCGATGCCCTTCAGGGGCCATGGACTGGCGGGCGCCGGAGGAGCGTGACGGGGGGAGCGTGACGGGGGGAGCGTGACGGAGGGCGGGTCATGCGGGACGCAGGAAACGCGCACGTTTGCAGGTCGACAGTCGCTGGGCCGGCGCTGCGGACGGCGCAGCGCACGCGTGGCGGCTGGGGGCGCACGTGCAAAAATGTCGCAGGCGCAGCGATGGTCCTGCGTGACAGCAGGGCCGGTGCGCGAGACAATGCTTGCCTGCGACATAAGGCCTGGACGCGCAGGAGGAAGCCATGGATGACGGCGTGCGCTTGAGTTCCCTTGATCAGATCAACGATCCGATGGGCGTTCCCCTGTCGGCGTTGGATCCGGCCGATCCTGCGCTGTTTGAGCAGGACGCCTGGGAGGCCGTGTTCGCCCGCCTGCGCCGGGAAGACCCTGTGCATTACTGCGAGACCCCGCATATCGAGGTCGGGCCCTATTGGTCAGTCACCCGCTATCAGGACATCATGGCGGTGGACACCAACCATAAGGACTTCTCGTCCAGCTGGACCTATGGCGGGATCACGCTGCGTGACTTCGATGAAGACTTCCAGCTGCCGATGTTCATCGCGATGGATCCCCCCAAGCATGACATCCAGCGCAAGGCCGTGCAGCCGATCGTTGCACCCGACAATCTTGCGCGCCTGGAGGGCACGATCGCCGAGCGGGTGCGCCTGATCTTTGACGCCCTGCCTGTCGGGGAAACGTTCAACTGGGTGGATAAGGTGTCCATCGAGCTGACGACCCAGATGCTTGCGACGCTGTTTGACTTTCCATGGGACGACCGACGCAAGTTGACGCGCTGGTCGGACGTGGCCACTGCGATGCCTGGCCATGGCATCGTTGACACCGAAGATCAGCGGCGCGCCGAGCTCCTTGAATGCGCCGACTACTTCACCCGGTTGTGGAACGAACGCGTCAATGCGCCCCCCAAACCGGACCTGATCTCCATGCTGGCGCATAATGAGGCGACCAGGAACATGGACCGCATGGAGTTTCTGGGAAACCTCATCCTGCTGATCGTCGGCGGCAATGACACCACCCGCAATTCGATCACCGGCGGCGTTCTGGCGCTCAATCAAAATCCAGCAGAGTACGATAAACTTCGCGCCGACCCCAGCCTGATCCCCAACATGGTTTCAGAGATCATCCGCTGGCAGACCCCCCTCGCCTATATGCGGCGCACAGCCACGCGCGATGTCGAGATGCACGGCAAGACGATCCGAAAAGGCGACAAGGTCGCCATGTGGTATATTTCCGGCAATCGCGACGAGAGCGAAATTGCAAACGCCCATCAGTTCCTGATCGATCGCCCGCGCGCGCGCCACCACATGAGCTTTGGCTATGGCATCCATCGCTGCGTTGGCAATCGGCTTGCAGAAATGCAATTGCGCATCGTGTGGGAGGAGATCCAGAAGCGCTACAGCTTCGTGGAGGTGATGGGCCCGCCGCGGCGCGTCTACTCGAGTTTTGTCAAGGGCTATGAGTCGATGCCGGTGCGCCTGCACGCGCGCTGAGCTGGCGCGCCGTCATCCCCCCGCAATTTGAGCGTGCGCCATTTGCCGTCCACGCTCATGCGCCGCACCGGCGTCAGACGGTGGGCCTGCGCCCTTTCATGAACAGTTTCCCCGCTGAGGCCGCCGAGCGGCGTGCGGGGCGTGCAAGGCCAGGAGACCCGCAGCACCCCGCCCTCACCGGCCGGCGCGCGGCGTTCAGCGCGCGCGGGCGCCAACGTGCGCAGCGCCACGCCATGTCCTGCAGGCGAGCTCACGAACACGTGGATGAGACGATAGGCGCGCGCCGCAGGCGCCCCGGCCGGCGCTGTTTCCAGGACGGCCCCTGGCGGCAGAGGGCCAAGGAGCGCGCGGGAGTGTGCGGGCGCGCCGACGGCCAGGAAGACGCCCGGCTTCAGGCCAAGCTTGCGCGCAAGGGCGTGGGGCGCGTCTGCAGATCTCTTCTTCGGGGCCATCGCGCGTCAGGCGCCCAGGCGGACCCGCGCAGGCGCGGGGCCGAGACCATGTCTGTGCGCACGTGCGACCCGCGCTGTCATGTCGGGCCCAGGCAAGAGCGGGCGCCAGGTGAGATCACGCGGCGGCGCGACCGCCCGCGCACGCAGCCGCGGCGACCCAGGCCTCCAACCGTCCGCGGTCCGGCAGGGCCCCGGCGCGCAGAATGCGCTGGCCCTCCGGCGTCGCCGCGATGGCGGCGATGCGCGCCTCAAGCCCCGCAACCTCGCAACCAGCAAGGGCGCCTGGCCCATCGATGCCAGCCGCAACCAGGAGCTGAGCGGCGCTTGAGGTCATGCCGTCCAGGGCGCACGCCAGTCGCGCCTGGGCCTGCCAAGCCTGGATCAGCGGTGCATCGATGTGGCTCGGGGCAAGCTGACGGGCGATGAGTTCGGCGTCGGCAGCGAGCAGGTCCGCCACGCGCGCCACCCCGACAATGGCGAGGCGCGCGGCGGTTTTCGGTCCGATGGCGGGCGCGTCCTCCACCGGGGCGTCAGGGTGGAGAACCGTCTGGCGCGCCGGCCGCGCTACGGGCTCGTTTGACCCCGGCAGGTCGGCGCGCTGCGCAGGCTGGGCGGCGGGGCGTGCACGCACCGGAGCGGCGGCGAAAGAGCCCTTGGGGCGCTGTGTTCTGCGCTGGGGAGCACCCTGCCCATGTGCGAGCCCGGTTTCCTTGGGCCATTGCGCATCCAGGCTCGACAGCGGGACCTTCAGAACTTCTTCAGCATGAAGACGACGCACGGCGGCGTCGTCCTGCGACAGAGTTGCGCGCACTTTTCCGGTCTTGCGATACTCCTCATACATCGCCGCGACAGCCGCCCGCTCCTGAAGATTATCAATGCCGCAAAGCACGCTGCGGATCGGAGCCGCCATCACGGCAAAGACGGCGTCGAGCGCCAGACTGACCTGTGGCGGGCTGACGCGGGCGTCCGCAATGGCGCGCTCGAAAATGCGGGCGAGCATGGCGCAGGCGTAACCGATGAGGCGCGCCATGACGTCTTTGAGTTCCTGGTCGAGCCCTGCTGGCGGATTGCGCGTTCCGGCGGCGAGGTCATAGTGCGCGATGATCGTTTCGTAGTGCGGGTTGGACGCCAGTGCGCCGGCTTTGACCATCTGTTCCAGCCAATCTGGGCCATCCGGCGCCTGCACATCAGGAAATCCCCCGAGATCGACCTCCAGGATGGTGCGCAACGCGGCGTAGCTCTTTGAGAAGCTCCACTCCGCGGCGCGATGGATGACCCCTTCGGTTTCGGTTTGCCCAGTGTGAAACGGCTGCACGGGATCGACCACGTAGTGGCTCATCACGCCGGCATTGTAGGCAGCCGTCTTCCAGTCGCCGGCCTGCAGCGCCCGCACGGTGCGGACATACCATTCACGCGCCGCCCCCGGCGCTCCGCCCCAATCGCCTTCGCGCACATGCAGCACGTGATTCTTAAAGTCTTTGAACCGATCATCCGGGGCCTTCGCACCTTCCAGCAGCGCTCCATAGTGATGCAGAAAGACAGCCCGCCAAGCCGGCGCCTTCTCGCCTTCAAGCAGACGCAAGGCGTCTATCGCGATGCGGTGGTGGTTTGAGCGACAGGCGGTGGCCATCACCAACGACGCGAAAGCCGACATCGGATTCTCCCGGGTTTGGTTAACTCGAGCGCAAGTTTGGTAAAGCTTGGGTTAATTCACCAGGCCGGCGCGCCGGAGTGCGGCGCAGGATGGGCCGCAACCCCGCACGCCAGCGAGGACTACCCGCACCATGAATGGCTGCACGACGAACGCCTCAGACAGGAGGAGGCAGGCGCGCAGACCGCAGGACCGGCGCGCACGACCGAGGCCAGGCGCAGGGCAGGTCAGGCGCGAAACGAATCCTTGCGCCGCCGGATCTCGGCAAACACCTCGGCGGGCGGGGCGCCGGCCATTCCAACGGCGGCCTGCACCTCTGGCAGATGTGCACGCAGGAAGGGGTTGCTCTGCTTTTCCGCGCCGATGGTGGTGGGCACTGTCGGCAGCCCGCGGGCGCGGAGCTCCTGAATTTCCATCCAGCGCGCTTTCAATGCCTGATTGTCGGGTTCGACTGTGAGCGCGAACCGGGCATTGGCGGCGGTGTACTCGTGCGCGCAATAGACGCGGGTGTCTTCTGGCAGCGCAGCGAGCTTCGATAGGCTGTCCCACATGTCCTGGGCGCTGCCCTCAAACAGGCGCCCGCAGCCCAGCGCGAACAGCGTGTCGCCGACAAACAGGATACGGTCCTGCGGGAAATGATAGACGATGTGACCCTGAGTGTGTCCTGGCGTTTCGATGACCGTGGCGTGCGCCCCGTCGACGCTCACCTGATCGCCGGCGCGCGCGGGGCGATCAAGGCCGGGAATTTCAATCCGCTCGCCCACCGGACCGGTAATCCGCGCTCCGGACGCCTTCAAAGCGAGGTTGCCGCCAGCGTGATCCGGGTGCCAGTGGGTATTCCAGACCTGGGCCACGCGCAAACCCCGGCGCGCCGCTTCGGCGGCGATGGCGTCCGCATCAGGCGTATCGATGGCCACCGCATCCGCCCCGCCCTCTGCGTGGATGAGGAAGGCGTAGTTGTCCTGAAGGCAGGGAAACATATGCACAGCCAGCCGCGTCATGGGCATCTCCACACACCGTTCACAGGCCGCCATATAGCATGCATGCCCGGGAAAAGCCTTGCTGGGAGACCGTCGTGCGGCTCGACGTGCTGACGCTCAGGACATTTTACTTCGGCCCGCTCGGCGTCATGGCGCAGCGGATGATCCTGCGCCGGACGCTGGCGCTGTGGCCGGACGCCCAGGGCCAGGATGTTCTGGGCTTCGGCTACGCGACGCCGTTTCTGGAGCCCTATCGGGCGAGCGCGCGCCGGGTCGTTTCGTTCATGCCCTGGGAGCAGGGCGTGGAGCGCTGGCCGGGCGACGGGCCGGCTGCCTCGGCGCTGGGAGACGTCGAGCGCCTGCCCTTCCGGGATGCGGTGTTCGACAAGGTCATTATTGCCCATGCGCTGGAGGAGACGACGGCGTTGCGTCCGCTCTTGCGCGAGGTCTGGCGGATCATGGCGCCCGAGGGCCGCCTTCTGGTGATCGCCGCCAACCGGCGCGGATTGTGGTCGCGCGCCGACTCCACGCCGTTCGGGCATGGCCGACCGTACAGCCAGAACCAGCTTGCCACGGCCCTCGGCGAGGCGATGTTCCAGCCCGTCGCGTGGGCGCGCGCGGTCTATGCGCCACCGGCGGCTTGGGGACCGGTTCTGGGAGCCGCCGACGCCTGGGAGCGCGCCGGCGAGCGCTTCTGGCCGCATTTTGCCGGGGTGGTTCTGGCCGAGGCCGTGAAGCGGCTGTACGCCGGGGCGGGCGGGACCAAAGGTCGCATCCTGTTCGCAGGCGCAGCACAACCTGCCGCCACAGGCTTGCGAAAGGGTGATGTTTCGTCAAACCTTCACACGAAACACCGCCACCAGGGACAACAGCTCCATGAAGTACGTTATCGCAATCATCAAACCGAGCCGCCTTGATGCGGTTCTGGATGCGGTCAAGGACGCTGGCGTGCAGGGGCTGACGGTCACCGAGGTGCGCGGCTACGGCCGACAGCGGGGCAAAACCGAGGTCTATCGCGGCGCCGAGTATGAGGTGAAGCTGCTGCCCAAGGTAAAGCTCGAGATCGCAGTGCCTGATGGCGATGTGGACGCGGTGACGGAGGCGGTTCGCTCTGCGGCGAACACCGGCAAGATCGGCGACGGCAAGGTGTTCGTGGTGGATCTCGAGGCCGCCCTGCGCATTCGCACGGGTGAGCGCGACGACGCAGCCATCAGCGGCTGACCCTAGGGCAGCACATCCGGGGCGCGCGTCTCAGCGTATTTTGGGGTGGGATAGATGTGCGCTGGACGGCGAGACTCTGCGCCCGTCGCGATCTATATGCTGCACTGCACGCTGAACTGTCATTACGCGGGAGCCTGTCATGTCCGTGGCTGTTGTCGTCAAACCCGAAGCCGAGGCTGACCTCCACGCGCGCCTGCACGCGCTCGCCGCCATGGCGGAGGCCTACGCTGCGCGGGCGAAGGCCGCGGTCGCCGCCAAGGTGACGCGCAGCGGCAAGGTGGACCGGGCGGCGATCGACCGGGAGCAGCATCTGGTGCATGGCTTCGCCTGGGTGGCGACCTATGCCGAGACCCTGCGTCAGGTTGCACACTGGGCCGACCGACTTGCCAGCGACGGGGCATTTGGCGCAGCGGAGGAGCTGCTGGCGCGTCTGCTGGCTGGCGAATATGCCGGCCAGCTTGTCGGCGGCGTGCCGATGAACCAGGCGGAGATGATCCGTCCTGAGGACTTCGACCCGACCGGGGCGATCAACGGAGTGTTCGATCGCGGCCTGATCCTGTCGCTGCGGGCGGATGCGGACCAGTCTCTCAAGACGCGGGTCGCCGAGCTGCTGCGGGACTCGCGAGGCCACGCCACGCTGGAGCGCTCGGGGCTCGAGGACACCTTCGAGATGATCCGCGAGCAGTTTCGCAAGTTTTCTGACGCCAAGGTTGGGCCGTTCGCGCATGGCTGGCATTTGCGCGATGAGCTGATCCCGCTGGATGTGGTGCGCGAGCTCGGTGACCTGGGCGTCTTCGGCCTCACCATTCCCGAGGAGTGGGGCGGCATGGGCCTCGGCAAGACCGCGATGTGCGTTGTCTCGGAGGAGCTGTCGCGCGGCTATATCGGCGTTGGGTCGCTTGGCACGCGCTCAGAGATCGCTGCTGAATTGATCCTGACTGGCGGAACCCCGGACCAGAAGGCCTACTGGCTGCCGAAGATCGCCTCTGGCGAAGTGCTGCCGACCGCAGTCTTCACCGAGCCGAACACGGGGTCTGATCTTGGGTCGCTGCGCACCCGTGCAGTGCGCGACGCGGATGACTACGTGATCACAGGCAACAAGACGTGGATCACGCATGGCGCGCGCGCAGACGTTATGACGCTGCTGGCTCGCACCGATCCGTCGACATCGGACTTCCGCGGCCTGTCGATGTTCCTGGCCCCGAAGCTGCGGGGTGATGACGCGAACGATTTCCCTACCCCAGGCATGACGGGGGGCGAGATCGAGGTGCTCGGCTACCGCGGCATGAAGGAATACGAGATCGGTTTTGACGGGTTTCGTGTGCCAGCCGCCAACCTGCTGGGGGGCGTCGAAGGCCAGGGCTTCAAGCATCTTATGGCGACATTTGAGAGCGCGCGCATTCAGACTGCTGCGCGCGCCGTGGGAGTGGCGCAATCCGCGCTTGAGTCAGCGCTGCAGTATGCGCTCGACCGTCAGCAGTTCGGCCAGGCCATCTTTGGGTTTCCGCGCGTGGCCAACAAACTCGCGTTGATGGCGGCGGAGATCATGGCGGCGCGCCAGATCACCTATTTTGCCGCACGCCAGAAGGATTCCGGCAAGCGCTGCGATCTCGAGGCCGGGATGGCCAAGCTGCTGGCGGCGCGGGTGGCGTGGGC
>JBILMQ010000378.1:0-2968 GCA_044375455.1 Caulobacterales bacterium
CGAGCATTTCGGTCCAGGCATCGTGCGACGCCTGGTCGATGTCGGCTGGCCGCGCGACGTCGTGATGAACGTCAATTTTCCGGACCGCGAACCGGAAGATGTCCATGCTGTTGAAGTCACCCGTCAGGGTCATCGCGACGCCCGGATCGTTACGGCCGAGCGCCGCACCGATCCGCGCGGGAATGATTACTTCTGGTTCGGGTTTCAGGGGCGTCTGTCAAACCCGCCGGAGGGCACGGATCTGCGGGCGATCTATGAGGGGCGCATTTCGGTGACGCCACTGCACCTTGAACTCACGCATCACGACACGCTGCATCAACTCAAGGGAAAGCTCGGCGGCAGTCCGCCTCGGCCGTAATGGTCCCACCGGTGCGACGTGGGTTCAGCCACCGCGCGCCCTCGCCCTGAGCCATGATCAATGCCGTGGCCCAGCCCTGCGACCCTCCTGCGAGTGGGCCTCATTCTGAAAGGCCCCAGTTTGGCCCGGGGCGGCGCGCGCCCCGCGCCTCGCGCAAGGTTACAGCTGCGGTTCGCCACTTAGCTCACCACCAGAGCGACCGGCGCTGCGCGCGCGCGCCTGCAGCCGGCGCAACCCATCCGCCGCGCGCGTCAGCCGTCCGCCTCGACTTCGTCGATCAGACGTTGCGCGCCATAAACCTTGCGCAGCGCCTCTGAGATCGCCGGCGTGAGGACGGTGACAGCCCGATTGATCCGGGCGTCGTAGCCGTAATCGCCGCCGAGCGAGTGGATATTGCCGTCGAATATCGCGCCCACCACGCGGCCCTCACGATCAATCGCCGGCGAGCCTGAGTTGCCGCCGATGATGTCGTTGCTGCTCGACATGTTGAAGGGCGTATCGAGCGCAAGGCGCGGTTTGGCGTTCAGCCAGCGCTGCGGCAGCTCGAAAGGATAGGCGCCCGTCGCCCGCTCAAACAGCCCCCCGAGGCGCGTAAAGGCTGGCGTCGTACGGCCTTGATAAACCCAGCCCTCCGCCGCGCCGTAGGTCAGTCGCAGGGTGAACGTCGCGTCAGGATAGACCGCTGCGCCGAGCAGCCGGAACCGCACCTGGGCGATGCGCTCCGCCGCCGCCGCCATTGGCCCGGCCACCCGCGTCTCAAATGCAGCCTGTACCGCCCGCGCATCCGGGTCGATGGCGCGCGCAAAGCGGATCAGCGGGTCTTCTGACGCCGCGATCGCCGCCGCGCCGCCTTCCCACAGGGCCTTGCGCACGGCAGGATCCGCGAGTTTTGTGCCGGCGATGAGACGTTGGGCGAGCGCTTCGGGGCTGTCCTTGCCCAGCAGACGTTGGACGGCTGGATCATCAACCGTCATGAGTTCGCGCGCCTGGGCGAGCCACAGCTCAAGACCGATGCGCTCCATGCCCGGATAGACCGGCGTCGCCTCCAGAATGGCGCGCGCTGTCGATTCCAGCCGCGAATCGGTGAACTGGGGCAGGCGCTCCGCATTCGGCTTCGCGCGCTCCTCAGCGGCGCGCACCAGGGTGCGCGCATAGCCGAACAGAGTGGAAATTGAGCCGGCGCGCGCCTCGAGCATGTCGTGCGCGATGAACAGTTCCTCATTCGCCTTGACCGCCTTGGCCATATCCGCCCACGGATCACCCACCTCGCGTCTCAGGCGCGCATTGGCGCGCAGCGCGGCGATAAGACGTTCTTCGTCAGCCTGCTTCGCCGCCATGAACGCGGGATCAGACAGAGCGCGCCAGCGGCCCTGGAAAGCCTTGTAGCTGTTCTCCACAGAGAAGATGAGATCGGCGGAGTGACGCCGGTTCTCCTCAGAAAGCTTGGCGTACTCATAAAGACGTCCGCGCAGTTGCGCCCGGATCAGCTGTCGCGTGGGAATGACCCAGTCGCGATCAAGTGCGAGCTGGTCCTGCGTCTTCAGCCGCCCGGTCGAGCCCGGATTGCCCGCGATCAGCACAGCTTCGCCCTCTGCCGGGGCGTCTTTGCGCCATCCCAGATGGACCGGCGTCGCGGCCGGGGCGCCGTTTTCGTAGAGCCGCAGGAACGCTGCATCGAGGTTGAAACGCGGGAAATTGAAATTGTCCGGGTCGCCGCCGAAGAAGCCGATCGCCTGCTCCGGCGTGAAGGCGAGACGAACATCGGCGTATTTTCTGTAGACGTAGAGTTTAAACTGACCGCCGCGGTACAGGTCGACAACTTCGCAGCGGTTGGTCGGCCGCTCTGCGCAGGCCTCCTTTTCGATGGTGGCGATTTGCCCATCGCGCGCCTTGGTTGCGTTGGCGGCGCCAGCCTTGGCCATGGCGTCGCGCACCCGCGCGGTGACGTCGCTGATAGAGACCAGAATATCCGCTTCTACGCCCGGACAAATCTTTTCATCCTCGCGCGCAATCGCGGTGAAACCGTTCTTGACGAGATCGGTCTGCGGGTTCGACAGGTCACCGGCGCATCCCACAACGCAATGCCAGTTGGTCAGGACGAGACCTTCCTTTGACACCACCGAGGCGGAGCAGCCGCTCGAGAGGCGCACCGCCGACCCCTGAACACGGTCAAGCCAGGCCTGGTCGGGCGCCCAGCCGAACTGCTTCGTCATCGAGGCCCGTGGAAAGGCATCAAACGTCCACATGCCCTCCGCCGCCTGCGCCGGGGCGAGAAGAAGGAGCGCCAGCGCGGCAGCGCCGGCCAACCGTTGCATCGTCATGCGGCCTTTCCTTTCGACACACAGTCTGAACACCAGGGCTGACACCAGGGCTGATGCCAGCCTGCGCCGGCGCCCGGGGATCGTCAAATCACCTTAGCCGACTGCGCGCCAGGAGAAAGGCCCGTTGCAGGAGAAGGCAGAGCCGCACAGGCCGGCCAGTTCTGATCATTGGCCGGTCCTGGCGAAGGGCCCGCCTTTACGAACGGCCGGCCTTTACGAACGGTCCGCCCTGAGGGGTGAAGGTCGCACTGCGGCCCCGTGAAGCTGGCGACGAAGTGGACAGGCGCAA
>JBILMQ010000381.1:0-2963 GCA_044375455.1 Caulobacterales bacterium
GGTCTACAACACCTACACGGATGCGAGCAATTTTGAGCGGTTCGAGCTTGGTTATGTTTCAAACGTTGCCACGCTTCGCCACGCTTACGCGGGTACAGGCGCTTCTCGGAACCTACGCATCGCTGCGCAAGGCAACGCCAATATTTTGTTCAGCACTGTCGGATCGGACGTAGCTGCGTTTAATTCGGGCGGCCTCACATTCCAAACAGACAACACCTACGACATCGGCGCGAACGGGGCGAATAGGCCGAGGGATATATGGGCAGGACGCAATATTTACGCACAAAGTGGAAGTGTTGGCGCTACTGTGGTTTATACCGGATGGATTGGGTTGGGCGCTTTTAATTCCGCGTCCTTGGGCCAAATCTACCCAATATCCGATGGTGTGTTGCGTTTAACAAACGGCGCAGGCACCGACTTCAACCGCCTCCAGTTCGGCGGCACCACCTCCAGCTTCCCGGCGCTGAAGCGCAACTCCACAGCCCTAGAAACCAAGCTCGCGGACGACAGCGCCTATGCTCCGCACGCGATGCAGTACCTTGACATCAACGACGGCATGACCGCCCCCGGCGCAGCGACAGGCCGCGCGCGCATCTACGTGGACAGCGCAGACGGCGACTTGAAATGCGTTTTTGCCGACGGGACCGTCAAGACGATAGTGACTGACACATGACGTACACTTTAGAAACCCGCGAAAAGGCGAGAACGAAAAGCGCGATTGCTCACAGAGAGCCTTACGCGGTCAGGCAAAGCAATTGGCAAAAGCGCAACGGTTTGCCGCCAATTTGCATGCTGCACCGAGAAGAGGCGATTTGGCATCGCAATAAAGCCCGTGAAAGCGGGGGTCAGTGGGCCTGCCCGACCTGTGCAAGGCATAAAGCAAAGGGGCAAAAGCGAACTTGGAAAACGGGACACACAGACCCGCTACGATACAATCTTGCCCGCGCAGTCGCAGCAGCAAAGTTCCATAGCAAAAAAATCGGAAGACCGTTTTCGTTGTCTGTCGAAGATGTGCTGGAAATCTGGAACCGCCAAAAAGGGCGCTGTGCAATCAGCGACATTCAAATGGAATGGTTGCCTGGCAATGTTAGGCGCAACCGGAACAAAGTGACAATGGATCGCATTGATAGCTCTAAAGGATATGAACGGGCCAATGTGTGGCTTGTTTGCGATTGGGTTAATCGCGCCAAAACAGACATGACAAAAGAAGAGAGCCTGTTGTTTGCCCGCGGCATACAGCGAGCATTCAAGACCATCGTGACCGATACATAGGAGACAGACCCATGACCTACACCATCAACATCACCGACGACTACGTGACCCCCGAAGGTCCGATGACGGACAATCAGGCTTACCTCACGTTCGTGCTCAACATGGCCGCCGCGTCTTACGCCAAGCAGTACGCAGCCGCCGACAGAGAGGCTGGCATCACCGCCGCGCGCGAGGCGTACAACGCAGCCCTGCCGCAGCCGGTGGAGACCGTCGATGCAGCTTGATCTCACCCCCGCTCAATTCCAAGTGCTGGCCGGGCTGCTTGACGCCGCGATCAAGGCAATCGGCATCCGCGCCATGGAGGATGACGTGGTCGATCTCATGCGCGCCGTCAAAGACGCGACGAAGACGCAGGAGATGCAGGATGCCGCTTAAAAAGGGCAAGAGCGACAAGGTGATCAGCGCCAACATCCGCACGGAAATGGCGGCGGGCAAGCCGCAGAAGCAGGCGGTGGCCATTGCCTTGAGCAAGGCGGGAAAGAAGCGCAAGTGAAGCTCACTGACGACGACCTCCTTCGTATTGTCGCGCGCGAATTCGATCAGGCGATCGGCCTCGATGCCGAGGACGAGATCGGCGAGGCGCGCATCACGGCGCTCAACTACTACAAGGGCGTTATGAAGGACGTCCCGGCGCTCGCCAACCGAAGCAAGGTCGTCAGTACAGACGTCAGCGACGCGGTCCTGACCGTCCTCCCCGACCTGATGGAGATCTTCCTGGGCGGCGAGGAGATCGGCTCCTTCCGGGCGACGTCCGCGCAAGACGTGGCCGCTGCCGAGCAAGAGACGCAGGTCGTCAATCATGTAATCATGCGGGAAAACGACGGCTTCGCACTCGTCCACGACTGCCTGCACGACGCCTTGGTCGCGAAGGTGGGCGTGGCGCATGCCTGGGTGGAAGAGGAAGAGCAGGTTGAGGAATACGCCCTCCAGGCTGTCAGCGTGCTGGAGATCGCCCAGCTTCCCGAAGGCCACGAGATCGTTGACATGCAGGAAGCGGGCTTCGACCCGCAATCGGGCCAGCCGCTGCTTAACGTCACGATCCGCGCGACCAAGCAGGCGACGCACGTCCGCGTGGCGCCGGTCGCGCCCGAAGACTTCGCCATGGCGCCGGATACGAAGATCCTGCGCGATGCGACTTACTGCGTGATGCGCGCACGGCCTCGTGCTCAAGACTTGATCGCGCAGGGCTTTGACCGCGAGCTAGTGGACCGTCTGCCCGGCGTGACGTGGGATACCGAGGAGCTGGACCTCGCGCGCGACACCGCAGGCGAGCGTTCCGAGCCTTTGGATATCTCCGCAATTGATGACCTGCGCCAGGTCGTCGTGCATGTCCATGTCGTGCGCGTGGATGCCGAAGGCACCGGTCAGCCGCAGGTTTACAGGATCGACACCGACGAGGAAAACAGCGTCGTTCTTCAAAAGCAGAAGCTCAACGCGATCCCGTTTGCCATTGGCACGCCTTACCGCCAGCCGCACCGCGCCTACGGGCGCAGCCTGGCTGACTTGCTGGTGGAGATCCAGCGCATCAAAACCGTCCTGATGCGGAACGCGCTCGATGCGGCTTATTTCAGTCTGAACCAGAGGCACGAAGTCGCGGAAGAGACGGCGACCGAAGACACGATTGGCGACCTTCTCAACAATCAGCCGGGGATGTTTGTCAGGGTTCGCAGGCAGGGGACGGTGACGCCGAT
>JBILMQ010000119.1:0-9881 GCA_044375455.1 Caulobacterales bacterium
TCTGGCGTGCGGTTCATGGTGGCGGGGCGTTTGACGGGCGTGCTGCCCTCAGCCTTCCAAGCCGGCCCGCCGGTCGATCCGGGCGCACAAGTGGCGCCACCGACCCCTGCTGCGCCAGAGGCGCTGAGCGCCAGCCCGCCGGCGCCAATCGCGCCGACACCGCGCGCGCCGGCGCCGCCCCTCGCCAGGTCCGCGGCGCCTGTCAATCTGGTCATCGTAGCGGATACGGACCTGCTTGATGACGGGTTCTACGTCGACCCTGCGACGCGCACGCCGGTCGCCGACAACGCCGCATTCGTGGTGAACGTGGTCGACAATCTGTCCGGGTCGGACGCCCTGTCCAGCCTGCGCGCCCGCGCCCCGGCCGACCGGCCGCTGACCCGGATCGATGCGATGCGCGGGGCGGCGCTGGAACGTCTGGTGCGCGAGCAGGAGACCCTGGAGCGGCGGCTGGCGGAGACCGAAGGCAGACTGGACGCGCTCAAGAAGCGCGGCGCGACGTCAGGCTTCTTTGATGGCGATGTGTCTGCGCCGCTCACCGCGGAGGAACAGGCGGAGGTGGAGCGGTTTCGCGATCAGGCCCTGGCGACGCGCAGGGCTTTGCGCGAAGTGCAGGGCGCCCTCCGGCGCGATATCGAGGGGCTGCGCGCAACCCTCGTCGCGATCAACGTGTGGGCCATGCCGCTGGCGGTGGTGGCGTTTGGGATTTTCCTGGTCGTCAGTCGGCGACGGCTCGGAGGGCGGGGATGACCCAGGAACTGGCGCGTAGGCGCATGACCGTGGCAGGCGCAGCGCTGACAGGTGCGCTCGTGCTGTTCGGCGCGGCGCTCGTGGTGTCCGCGCCGCGCGATCCCGCCGCAGCCGGCAAACGCAGCGGCGCAGTGCTTCCAGGATTTTCGCAATCCGCCCGGCAAGCGCGCGAAATCACCATCACCACGCAGCGCGAGGCCTATCGGCTGGTGCGCGGCGACCAAAACTGGATTCTGCCAGAACGCGGCGGCTACCCTGTGCGCCCGGATCGGCTCAATGCCCTTGCCGAGGGGCTGGCGAGCCTGACCTACGACCGCACCATGACTGCGGACGCGAAAAAGCTTGATCGCCTGAGCCTTGGAGACCCCACCCGGGGCGGCGACGGAATTGCGGTCCGGGTGACGGGCCCGAAAGGCGAGACGCTCGCCGACCTGGTCCTCGGCGTTCGCCCGGACGGGCTGTTCTTGCGGCGTTCCGGCGAGGTGCAAAGCTATGCTGTGGAGGGAGCGCTGCCGCCGCTGCGAGAGGCAGGCGCCTGGCTCGACCTTGCGATTTTCGACCTTGCCGACAGCAGCATCGAGCGGGCTGACTTCGAACCCGTCGGCGGACCCGCCTTCTCGTTGCGCCGGTCACAGCCGGCCGCCTCGGACTTCACGCCGCTTGGCGTTTACGCCGGGCGGCGCGCCGCGGCGCCCGGCGGCTTCGCCGCCGCTGCAACACCACTTGCCCGCATCGGCCTGATCGACGTGCGCCAAGGGTCCGACGCGTTCACCTTGGTGGGCCGCCATCGCACGGTGACCGGCGACGGACTCGTCGTGCAGACGACCGTGTTCGCCGACGGGGCGCGGTTTTGGGCGCGGTTTGACGCGTCGGCGGCAGCGCCAGCTGCGATCCCGCAGGCTGATCAGATCAATGCGCGCGCGCAAGGCTGGCTGTTCGGCCTGTCTCCGCAGGACGCTGCGCTGCTGACCACGCAATTCAACGCACTGTCGCCGCCGCCGACGCCACGCCCCCCAGCTAGGGTCCAACCAAGCCCGCGGACGTCGGCTGCCCAGCCACCTGCGGCCCCGCTGCCTGACGCGAGCCCTTTGTGACCGCAGCGCCCAGGATCGGACCCTGGCCGGCCTCCTGAACCAGAACTGCGCAGGCCGGCGTGCATCCGGCGGTCGACACCGTCACCGCCGCGCCATCCCATGCGCCAGCCCGGTTTGTGCGCAGCACGACATTGGCGTGCCGGATGGAGCGCCCGGCGTTTTCGCCGCCGCCGACGGGGACCATGCGGTCGCCAGGGATGAACGCCACCAGCCAGATCTCGGCAGGCGGACCGGAATGGGGCGCAGCGTCGACGCGCATGGCAGGTCCGGCGCTGGTGCGGGCAGGGGTGATGGACAGACCACGCGCCGCCGTCGCGCGCCGTTCAGTGATGGCAGCAGCTACGATCTCGGTGCGCGCCCCTGACCCCTGTACGGCGCCGTCAATCACGATTTGCGGCGTATAGACTTTCCCGTGCGCCAGGGTCCTGGCGTAGACTTTCTGACGGCGCGTGAATTCCGGCTTGGCGAACGTGTCGCGCCAGCCGAGATAGTCCCAGTGGTCCACGGAATAGGACAGCGCGATGATGTCCGGGCGCGTGGCGATGCGGGCAAGGTAATCATTGGCCTTCGGACAGGCGCTGCATCCCTGGCTGGTGAACAATTCGACGACGGTGGCGCGCGGCGTGTCTGCCGCGGCAGGCGACGCGCTCGCCAAGCCCCCCGCCAGCACACCGACCAGAAAAACAATGTTGCGCCGCAATCTCATGACTGGTGCCTATCAAAGCGCAGGCAGCGCACGCCAATCAAGACGGCGTGACACAGCCGTCCCCCAGAACCGGCGAGGACAGACTCTGCCGCCGTGGATCATTCCGGCGCCGGATCTCTCCGGCGAGGCTTCATTGATCGGCCAGCCTGACTGGACCAGCCGGCAGCCGACCCGCGGCTGACTGTGCCGGCTCGCAAGCCAACCAACCCCCGAGCCGAGAGTGGTGCAGGCCTCGCCGCGGGAAGAAAATGTTCCGTTGCTCCGGATCAGCCTGCAGGTGGCCATCCTGGCCGGTTTCGTCTCCGGGCTGCAGCGGACGACGGGCGGCCTTCACGCCCGCGCAACCGCGCGCGCAGTGCGCGTCCGGTGATCGGACAGGCGCGCGATGACCAGGGGCGCAATCATTGTCCGATCGCACACGCATCCGTGGCGCAGCCGGGGTTTCGGTTCGCCAAACGTTTGGGCGCTGTGCGAGCCCCGGGCACGCCACAGGCGAGGGCCAAACTGCGAGCCCCAAACTGCGAGCCCCAAATGCGGCCCGCAAACCGCGCGCTTCGGCGGCGTGACTGCCGTCAGACGGGTGACCAGCCCGGCAAATCGAAGGCGTGCGGAAAGTCTGTCGCGGCGACCTCTTCATTCCCGGCCCGCTGGCCGATCTTGTAGAGTCGCTCGAGATTGGACTTGTCGGCGTTGTCGAGTTCGGCGAGGCGCCTGACCGTTCTGGGTCCCAGGGGCCGTTCAAAATACTTCTGCACCGCGCGGTCGTCGATCGGCGGATCGATCCGCCGGAACGTCGCGAGGCTCGCGCCGGAGATGAGTACGTCGTCAAGCCCGCCGATCTCTTCATTCACCGCAAACGAAGGTCGTCCCGGCGGCGGCTCGCTGAGCGCCTGCACGACAGTGACGGCGAGCTGGCTCGCGTCGTAGATCATCGTGCGCATGGCGTGCAGCGCTTTTCCGGCCGCCGACCAGCTCATGAATTTCGCCGGATCCACCCGCGGTCGCAGATGCCCGGTCCCGAGCGAGAGCATGAAGATCCTGTCAGGACCGGTTTCCCAGTCATACCCGTAGAGGCCGCGGGCCGGCGCACCTTGAGGGCGCGCAACCGCCGTTACGGCAAGCAGCAGCTGCAGACAGGGATTGTTGTGGGGCGTGACCCCGCCATCGAAGAAGATCCCGTTCTGCTCAGGCGAGATGGAAATCGGCAGAGGGTCGAGGAAGAACGGCGCAGAGGCCGATGCCTGGACAATCTTCTTCAGCAGATAATCCCGGTTCGGAAAGGACCTTCCGTCGCCATCCCAGTACTTGGATCGGGGATTGTTCGACAGGAACCACGCGCTCGCACTGTCGATGCGCTTGGCCATGAGCGCGAAGCCGGTGCGCAGTCCGGCTGAGCCCAGGGTAAGGTCGCCAAGCTGACTGTCGAGCTGGGTGGCGAGAACCTTCGGATCGAATTTCGAGGTGAGGCCCGGAAACAGGGCGCGCTGGCCGCCAAAGACCTTCGGCGCGAGGGTAAAGTAGAGATCCTTCAGCTCGGCCACGCTCGCCCCTCGGGCGAGCTGCACCGCGATGATGGCGCCTGTCGAGGTGCCCCCGATCAGGTCGAAGTAGTCGCACAGCCGGAACATGCCGCGCCGTTCCGGCGGAACGCGAGCGGCCAGCAACGACTCGACCTTCTCCAGAAGCCCCAGAGTGAGGAGTCCGCGCACACCTCCGCCGTCCAGCGAGAGGATGCGTTTGGGCCCCGGACCGCTCAGATGGCCCTGAAGTTCTTCCGACGCGAATTCATCAACCGCCATGGACCACCCCCCGCGCATCCGGCGCGCGCCAGATCAGTGTAACCACAGCGCCAGGCGAAGTCGATTTGCCTCCAAGCGCGTCACTCCGGCATGAACGCGCGCTGCCCGGCTCTGATCCGGCCCGGCTCTCATCAGGCCCGGCTCTCATAAGGCCCGGCTCTCATAAGGCCTGGGGCGGCGCCGGGATGCGAAAGCCGGCGGCAAGGATTTTCGGCTAGAGCGTCGGGCGTGGTTCAGTCGCCTTACGCCCGAAGCTGCGAAACCTCCGGTCACGGCGCCGATGTCGCGACGGGCGGCGCCCGCGCGCTCATCGCACCCATAAGAGGCCTGATGCTGGCAGCAGCGCTTCTGGCCGCGCTCGGTCTGGCTGGCAGAGACGCCTGGCAAGCGATTATGGACGGTCGGTTGCCGGACACCGACGACATCACGCGCCTGCTTCAAATCGAGCAGTGGTTTCGCACGGGCGACTGGTGGACGGTCGGAACGGACCGGATCGCCCCGCTCGACCAGCACGCCTGGCACTGGTCCCGGCTTGCGGATCTGCCAGTCGCCCTTATCGCGTGGCCGTTACAGCTCGTCCTGCCATTGCGCGAGGCGCTGCTGGTCGCGTCCTTTGTCATGCCGCCAATGCTCGGTCTGGCGTTCGCCCTGCTTGTCGCCTCGACCGCGGGGGCGATCGCCAGCCGCCACAGCCATGAGGCGAGATTTCCTGCGGCGGTGCTCGGCTTCTGCTGCGCCATCCTCTCGGTCGCGGCGATGGACTACTTCACGCCCGGCCGGGTTGATCACCATGGACTGCAACTTATCCTGGTGGTGCTGACAGTGAACAGCGTGCTGTCGCAGGACCTGCGCGGCGGCCTCCTGGCGGGTGTCGCCATGGCGGCGTCGCTGCGGATCGGCCTGGAGACCGCGCCGGTGCTGATCCCGCTCGCGCTCATCATCGGCGCAGACTGGATCATCCGCGGTGAACCGGTCCTGCAGCGCACGCGCGGCTTCGCGGCTGGCTTGCTGGCAGGCATCGCCGGTTGCCAGCTTGCGACGGTCCCGCCAGCCGAATGGATCGTGATCGCCCCAGACGCCCTGTCGCTGGTCCACATCGCGCCGCTTGCGACAGCGGCTGTCGGCCTGCTGATGGCGACCTGGGCGCCAGGGGCGCGACTGCGGGCGGTGCGCAGTCTCGCGGCCGGTCTGGCTGGTCTGGCCACACTGGGCGCACTCGCATGGTTCGATATTTCACTTCTGGTAAACCCGTTCGGTGCGGTTTCGCCGGTGATGCGCACACTCTGGCTCAATCATATCAGTGAAAGCACGCCACTGTGGACGCATGCCCGCCATGGCGCACTCGGCGAAGCGATCGCTTCCGGCGTCGGGCCGGCGCTCGCCACGACCATTGGCTGGGTCATGGCATGGCGCTGCATGAGACGCACCGAGGACCGCGCGCAGGCGCCGGCCTGGATCGTCCTTGCGGCGCTGCTTGGCTGTGTCACGCCTTTGCTCTGGCTCTGGGAGTATCGGGTCGCCGGACAGGCGGCGGCGCTCGCCGCGATCACCGCTGCGTCCGCCTCGGCGATCATCTGGCGACGGTCTGGTCGGGGGTCGGCTCTTATCGTCGGCGTGCTGGCGACGCCGGTGATCTGGGGCCTGCTCGGGGCCGGCGTGGGGACGCTTGCGGCGCCTGCACCGTCGACCGGCGCAGCATCGGGGCCGCGCCTGGCGGGCGAAGCCTGCATCGGCGTGAAGGCGCACCAGGCTCTGCGCGACCTGCCGCCCGGTCTGGCGCTGACGACCCCGGACCAGGGCCCAACCCTGGCCTTATCGACGCACCTCACCGCGCTCGCCGGGCCCTATCATCGCCACGTCCTTTCAATGGGAACCACGCTTGAGCTGTTCCTGGCGCCGCCTGAGGCAGCGCACGCCCGGCTCCGCCAGCTGGGCGTGACGACGATCGTCATCTGTCAGGGGGCGCCAGACGCCGGGCATATCATCGCCGCGGCGCCCCACGGTCTGATGGCGGCGCTGGCCTCTGGGGCCCCTCCGCCAGCCTGGCTCAAGCCGATTGACGCTGGCTCACCGACCGGCCTTCGCGCCTGGCGCATCGTGGATTAAGAGACGCTCGCCCGGGCCGCAGCATCGGGCGCGTCGCACGGACGGGCGCGTCTGCGTCAGTCAAGCCGGGCGATGCGGATCGTGTTGGTCTTGCCAGGCCGGCCAGGCGGAATTCCGGCGATGACGACGATGCGATCGTCAGCTGCGGCAACGCCGAGCGCACGCACGGCCTGCTCGGCATGTTGAACCATCGCCTCAAGGTTGGCCGCCTCAGGGGTAATCAGCGGACGCACGCCCCAGGCCAGGCAGAGCCGCCGCGCGGCGGCGATGTTCGGGGTTAGGCTGAGGACAGGGCAATGCGGACGCTCGCGCGCCACGCGCTGAGCAGTCGATCCGGTGTCCGTGTAGGCGACGATAGCGGCCGCTGCGAGCACGCTGGCGATGTGGCGCGCCGACAGCGAGATGGCGTCCGCGGTTGTCGGTTCAGGAATGGCGGTGTCGCGCACAAGCGCCGACCAGTGGTCCGGATCGCCCTCCACGGCCCGGATGATGCGGTCCATCATCGCGACCGCGCTCTGCGGATGACGGCCCACCGCGCTTTCAGCGGACAGCATCACTGCATCGGCGCCCTGATAGACCGCCGTGGCGACGTCGGAGGCCTCCGCCCGGGTCGGCGAGGGCGCATCAATCATCGACTCGAGCATGTGCGTGGCCACGATCACCGGCTTGCCGCCGGCGCGCGCTGTGCGGATGATCCGGCGCTGCGCGATCGGCACCTGCTCGGGCGGCAGTTCGACGCCGAGATCGCCGCGCGCCACCATGACGGCGTCCGAGAGCGTGACAATGGCGTCGATGTCATCAAGCGCAGCCGGCTTCTCGATCTTTGCGATGACGCCCGCGCGGCCAGCGGCGAGTTCGCGCGCTTCGGCCACGTCATGAGCGGACTGAACGAAACTCAGCGCGAGGAAATCAACCCCCTGATCGAGCGCAAACACCAAATCGGCGCGATCCTTATCCGTAAGGGCGGAGATCGGGATGCGCCGCGTGGGGACGTTCACTCCTTTGCGGCTCTTCAGTATACCGCCGAAATCGACACGAGCGAGCACGTCCCCGCCCTCGCGTCCCGAGACGGTGATCTGCAGCTTGCCGTCATCCAGCTTCAGAACATCGCCGGCCTCAACCGTCTCGATGATTTCCGGATGCGGCAGGGGGATGGCGCCATCCTTGTCCTGGCTGTGGGCATTGCGCAGACGTACCTGCGCGCCCCACGTCAAGGCGACCCCCTCCTCCGGCAACAGACCAACCCGGATTTTTGGACCCTGGAGGTCTGCGATGATGGCGATGGGATGGCCGATGCGCCGCTCCGCCTCGCGGATAACGGCCACGCGCTTGGCGTGTTCGCTGTGTGCGCCGTGACTGAAATTGAGACGGAAGCAGTTCACGCCAGCCTGAATCAGCATCATGAGACGCTCTGGCGGATCGCTTGCCGGGCCCAGGGTCGCGACGATCTTGCATGCCCGCATAGTGTGCCCCTTCGCCGCGCTCATGCGCGCTCACCGATCCGTTTGATTTCCCACTGCAGCGTAATACCAGTCTGCTGCTTCACAGCCGCGATCGCATCCTCGCCAAGAGCCTCAAGTTCGCTGGCGCTCGCCGCGCCGGTGTTGATGAGGAAATTGCAGTGCAGCGGCGAAAACTGCGCGCCGCCGAGGCTTCGCCCGCGAAACCCTGCCGCATCGATCAACTCCCAGCTCTTGCGTCCGCCAGAGATCTCCGGGTCGGGATTCTTGAAGGTCGAACCTCCGGTCCGCTCCCGGATGGGCTGGGACGCCTCGCGTCTGGCCATGATGTCGGCCATACGCGCCTCGATCACGGCGCGCTCGCCGGGCCGGGCGTGAAATTCGGCTGCAAGAAAGATGAGATCCTGCGGCGCGGCGCAGCTGCGATAGGCGAAGCCGAGTTCCTGCGTGCTCAGGCGCACGAGATCGCCGGTGCGGCTCACGGCCTCGGCGCTGACCAGCGCGTCCTTCACCTCGCCGCCATAGGCGCCGGCGTTCATGCGCACAGCGCCGCCGATCGAGCCGGGAATTCCGCGCAGAAATTCAAGCCCCGCAAGGCCGGCGCGCGCGGCGGCGAGCGCGACCTGCATGTCGAGCGCCGCAGCTCCGGCGCGGATTGTGTCCCCAGGCAGCACGGCGATGTCGCCGAAGGCGCGACCAGCCAGGCGGATCACCACGCCGCGCACGCCGCCGTCGCGTACGATGAGGTTCGAGCCGACGCCGATGACGGTGACGGGGATGTCGTCAGGCAGATCTTTCAGAAAAGCGGCAAGGTCCTTAGCGTCAGCCGGCAGGAACAGCACATCGGCCGGTCCGCCAACCCGAAACCAGGTATATGGCGCGAGCGGCGCGTCGGTGGTGATGCTGCCGCGCACCGGCGGGAGACGATTCAAGAGTTTGCTCATGCCAGCGCCTCGAGGCGCGACGGCAAGGCGTTGGCGTGGGCCGTGATGTCGCCCGCGCCCAACAGCACGACGAGATCTCCAGCCCGCGCGATCTTTGCAGCCTCGGCTGGAAGATCCTCGAGACTTGCGAGATAACGGGCATTGCGATGGCCGTGGCGCGCCAGGCTCGCGGCGAGCGCGGGCGCGTCGACGCCCGGGATCGGCGCCTCTCCGGCAGGGTAAACATCAGCCACCAGCACAGCGTCGGCGTCATTGAAGCATGTCGAAAAGTCGGAGAAGAGATCGTTCAGCCGACTGAAGCGGTGCGGCTGCACCACAGCGATGACCCGACCATGATCGCCGGTCACGCCGCGCGCAGCAGCGAGCACGGCTGCGATCTCCTTGGGATGATGTGCGTAGTCATCGATGATGCGCACGCCGTTCCACACGCCGGTGGTGGTGAACCGGCGTTTCACCCCGCCGAACTTCGCAAGCGCGCCGCGGATGGCGGTGGCCCCTGCGCCAAGCGCCGACGCCACGGCGATCGCGGCGAGCGAATTCTGCACATTGTGCGCGCCTGGCATGGCGAGGCGCACGTCGCGCATCTCGTCAAGGGAGCCATCGCGACCGCGCAGCGTGACGTCATAGCGCGCGCCGTCAGCGTCGAGGCGCAGATTTGTGGCGCGAACATCGGCCTGCGGGTTGAAGCCATAGGTGATGAGACGGCGGTCGCGCACGCGCTCAACGAGCTTTTGCACCTCTTCATGGTCAAGGCACATGACGCCGTATCCATAAAACGGAATGGCGTGGACAAAATCCTCGAAGCCCTTTTTCAGGGCGTCGAAGTCTTTCCAGTAATCGAGATGCTCGGGGTCGATATTTGTGACCACGCCGATCGTTGGGCGCAGCTTGGTGAAAGTGCCATCGCTTTCATCCGCTTCGACCACCATCCAATCACCACGGCCAACCTTGGCGTTTGATCCGTAGGCCGCCATGATGCCGCCGCCGATCACGGTCGGATCGATTTTCGCCGCATCAAGGAG
>JBILMQ010000120.1:0-9862 GCA_044375455.1 Caulobacterales bacterium
CAACTGGAGCTTCAGACTCATGTCCGATGACAAAATGGCGCTTTTGGATCTGATAGAAAAGCGTGCAGACGCCGATCTCGTGCGCGAAATGCTGGCCTACGCCGCCGATCAGCTCATGGAGGCGGAGGTCGGCGGCCTGACCAGGGCTGGCTACCGTGAGAAAAGCGCCGAGCGCGCTGTGAGCCGCAACGGGTATCGTTCACGGATCTGGGACACGCGCCTGGGATCTATCGAGCTGGCGATCCCAAAGCTCAGAAAAGGTTCCTATTTCCCTTCATTCATCGATGCCAGGCGAACAGCCGAGAAGGCGTTGGCCGCCGTCATCCAGGAGGCGTACGTGCACGGCGTCTCGACCCGTGCTGTCGACGACCTGGTCAAAGCCATGGGCGCCAGCGGTATTTCCAAAAGCGAGGTCAGCCGTATCTGCCAGGATATCGATGGCAAGGTGCAGTCTTTCCTCAAGCGCCCCATAGAGGGCGAGTGGCCCTACCTGTGGATCGACGCCACATACATCAAGTCGCGCCAGAACGGGCGGCCGGACGTGACGGACCGGTCCCTTGCCGTGATAGTCGCCGTCGCGGTCAACACGGACGGACGCCGTGAAGTGCTGGGCATAGCGATCGGCGCATCGCAAGCCGAGCCATTCTGGACAAAGTTTCTGCGCAGCCTGGCCGATCGCGGCCTGCGCGGGGTCAAACTCGTTATCAGTGATGACCACAAGGGTCTTCGCGCGGCGGCGGCGCGCGTCCTGCACGCGACGCAACAACGCTGCCGCGTCCATTGGATGCGCAACATCCTGGCTCACGCCGGCAAGGCGCAACGCCCCATGGTCGCGGCGCTGTTGAAGACGATTTTTGCTCAGGACACGGCAGCCGGCGCGCGCGAACAATGGCGCAAGGTCGCCGACACGCTTCGCCCGCGCTTTCAGAAAGTCTCTGAAATCATGGACAAAAGCGAAGAGGACGTGCTCGCCTACATGGCTTTTCCCAAGGCCCACTGGCCGCAGATCTCGAGCACCAATCCGATCGAGCGTGTCAATAAAGAGATCAAACGCAGGAGCGACGTCGTCGGCATCTTCCCAAACGAGCAAGCGATCGAACGCCTCGTCGGCGCCATCCTGCTCGAACAAAACGATGAGTGGGCGGTCTGCAGACGCTACATGACCCTTGAAACCCTCGCTCCCGTGAGCGACGATCCCATCATCAGCCTCGCCGCCTTGGAAGGCTGACACATGCACACGCGGCTGAACGCGATGTGGGCCTCATACACCACTCCTTGGGACACGACCTTGAGCAACACCTTGGTGTGGCCAATTTGGTCCTCGCGCGCGACACATGATGTCGGCATCGTTGAGCCTGTAACGGACATCCTGGTCGGCGGCGGCGATCCGAAAACCAGTCAGGGTCGCCCCGCACAGGCCCGCAGAGTGCTGCATCTGGCCGCAGACCTGGACGGGGACTGAGGCGACCAATCGGGCGGTGCGGACCTGGCTCCACACGTGTGGCGACGCCGCATCACTCCGCGCCCGGGCATCCCGACGCGATACCGGAAATCGCCGCCGTCAGAACGAGCCGCTTTTTCAGCGCTACCCTCACCCTGCAAAGGCGCCCCGGCCAGAAACGCGGTGTCGTGACGTGGCTGCCTGGCGAACTCCTGCACTCAAAGCGCTGCGCTCTCCTGCCCCCCGCACGGCTGCGCCGTGACGACGCGACAGCCGGGCGACGGCGACAGGCGGTTCAAGCAGCCGCTGGGGCCGCCGGGCGCGCTCCTGCAAGACCTGTCGCATCGGGCGCCAGGGTGCGCGCCGGGCCGCTCAGTGCGCGAGCAGACCCCACACCGCCAGAGCCGCGATCATCAGGCCGCCGATTGCCCGCCATCGCGTCGCCTTGGCCTGGGATTGCGCCAGCGCCTGCACGGTCTGCGGCGCGAGCGTAAGGCCGCCTTCGGCCAGGCGGGTCTCCAGGGCGTTCATGGCGGTCAGCGCTGAGGGCAATCGGCGCGCAGCCTCCACAACTGCCTCAATATCTGACACCCCACGGCGCAGCCGGGCTTCAGGGCCGAGCTCCCGCCGCATCCACCGCTCCACGATGGGGCGCGCGGTCGACCACATGTCGAGGCGGGGATCGAGGGTGCGCGCGACGCCCTCAACCTGAACCATGGTCTTCTGCAGCAGGACAAGTTCCGGACGCAGGTGCATGCCGAACTGATGGGTTATGTCGAACAGCTGCAGCAGAAGCCTGCCCATGGAGACTTCTTCAGCGGTCCGACCGACGATGGGTTCGCCCACTGCGCGCAGCGCCATGGCGAAATCGTCGACATTGCGGTCCGCAGGCACGTAGCCTGCGTCAAAATGCGTCTGGGCTATGCGCTTATAGTCACGCTGGATGAAACCCCACAATATCTCCGCCAGATAGCGGCGCTCCGCCGGGCTGATGCGTCCCATGATGCCGAAGTCAACGGCCACAAGACGGCCTCCAGGCGTGCACAGAATATTTCCCTCATGCATGTCGGCATGAAAGAAGCCATGATCAAGCGCTGCAGCAAGAAACCCGCGGACGATGGCGACTGCCAGGCTGGCGCGGTCTGCGCCCAGCGCATCGACACGGGCGAGATCTGTCAGCGGCGCGCCCTCAACCCATGCGAACGAACACACGCGTTTGGCCGTTCGCGGCCAATCGACAGCCGGTGCTGAAAGATAGCCATCCGCATCGGCAATCTCGGCAAACTCATTCGCCGCTGCAGCCTCAAGGCGAAGATCCACTTCACGCTCCAAGGCCGCCTTGAGCGTGGCGACAAAAGCGACGGGCTCAAGCCTGCGGGCCGATGCAACATGGCGCTCCAGGATGCGGGCCGCCACCTCCATGCCCCTTATGTCGCGGCTGATCTGGCGCTCAATATCCGGCCGCAGCACTTTAACCGCCAGCACCCGTCCATCAGCGGTCGTGGCCTTGTGAACCTGTGCGATCGACGCGGCAGCGACCGGTTCGCACAACCGCCCGAACAGATCTTTCGCCTTCGGCCCAAACTCCTGGACGAGGGCCGCCGTCGCCGCGGCGACCGGAAATGGCGCAAGCCGGTCCTTGAGCCCTGACAAAGCCGTCGCAGCGTCCGGTCCGACGATGTCGGGCCGTGTCGCGAGAAATTGCCCGAGCTTGATGTATGCCGGCCCAAGCCGCTCCAGCGCCCGCGCCATACGGCCACCGAGGTCGGCGGGATCGCGTCGTGCGAACACCCGCAGCACCACGCCGGCCGCGCGCAGCGGCGCGGGAAAGCGCGCCTGGAACTCCCGCGGCAGGAGCGCGTCGGCGCGGGCAAGGGTCAAACCAGCTTGGAACAAGCGAAACAGAGACATCACGTCACCTGGCGCACAGCTGTTGGCGTCGGGTTCACCCGGCGAGCCTGAGAAGCGAAGCGATATTGTTCTTCTGCATGTTTGAAGATCCTCCAACGATCGGCATGCCAAGCAAGTCGCGCACATGCCGTTCCAGATCATAGGCGTCCGACAGCGCGTAAGCCCCCATCACCTGCTGACAGGCAAGCGCAATCTCGACGCCCGTATCGGCGATGAACAGCTTCGCCATCGAGGTTTCCACTGCGCACGGCCGACCGGTCTGGGCGAGCCAGGCAGCATGGTAGAGCATGTGGCGGCACGCCTGCAGCTTGGTCTTCGCCTCGACAAGCCGGTGGCGGACGGCCTGATGCCCAGAGACCGGTTTGCCGAACTGGACGCGCGTTTGCGCGTAATCCCAGGCCTCGTCCACCGCGGCGGCGGCCATGCCGAACGAGACCGCCGCGACCTCAAGTTTTTCGACGTCAAGCGCCCGACCGGCGAGCATGCGCCAGCCCTGGTTCCACCCCTCCGCCCCGCCGACAATGTTCCAGGCCGGTACGCGAACGTTGTCGAGGAAAACATCGCTGGACAGCGTGTAGCGCAAGTTAACGTGCTCGATCGGACGCAAGCTGACCCCGGGCGCCGTCGGGGGAATGAGCACAAAGGACAGGTTCTGTCGCTTCGGCGCCTCCGGATCATGCACCAGACAATAGATGTAGTCTGAAAAATCCGCTCCGGTGCACCAGCGCTTGGCGCCATTGATCACGACGCTGTCGCCGTCACGCCGGGCGCGGGTCTGAACACTGGACAGGTCGCCGCCAACGTCCGGTTCAGAAAGACCATAGGCAAAGAACAACTCGCCTTGGGCGAGTTTGGGAAGCAGGGCCGCCTTCTGCTCCGGCGATCCGTTCTCGGATATGTTCATGCCGCCGTAGAATGCGCAATGTATATAGGGCCCTGCGATGGCCGGACCGACCCGGCACAGTTCCTCAATCACGGCCACGGCCGCCACAATATCCTGTCCAGCCCCGCCATAGGCTTGGGGCACGGTAAGTCCCATGAGGCCCATCTGCGCAACCTTGGCCACCACGTCGCGCGGCCATGAATGGGTCTTGTCCCACAGGCGGCGCTTCTCCCGGGGCGCTTCGCGTTCGACAAGCCGGCGCAGTTGCGCGCGCAGCTGGGTGAGGGTCTCGGGTTCGTCAGTAAAAGCGGTCATGTGCAGGTTATCGTGCACATGAGCCCGACTGTCGACCGGGCTGCGGCGCCCGACGATAGAACATGCCTCGTTCGGCTTGCGTTCAGCTTGACGACGGCATTGCGACTTGGGTGGCGGGCGGAGATCGCAATGTCAGGCAACACTTGGAAATTGCCGAAGATCTGGGTTGCAGTGGCCGGCGCGGCCAGCATTGCAGCGGCGTCGTCCTTCGTGACCGCGCGCGTGATCGGCAAACCAGAAGTCGCGCCGCACAGCGCCCCGCCAGAAGGGACTGCAGCCCTGACCCCAACGCCGGCAGCCGCACGCGGAACTGGGCCCGTAGCCCTCGCTCCAGTCTCGTCGCCAGCAGCAGAGGCGCGCCCGGAGCCAGCGCGTGGCCAAAGCGGGGCGCAGCAGCCGGCAAGGCCAGCCAGCGCCCGGCGGGCGGCTCAGCCCCGCGCGGGACATGTCGGCGCGCAGCCGGCCGGCGAGGCGCTTTCTGGCGCGCACGCGTCGCCCCCGGCAGCGCCAGCGCTGCGCGACCCCGATCTGGAGCGCGCACTCGCCGAGGCGCAGGCGCGTGAATGGCGCTTGCGGGAACAGGCCTCACTCGAGCGAGAACGCCGGATGGCGGCAGAGGATGAAGCGCGCGCGGCTGAAGCGCGTCTCGACCGCGAGCGCGCCTTGCGCGACCGTGACTGGGCGCGCGCCCGCAGGTCACAGGACTTTGAACTTTGTGTGTCGTCCTGTCGCCGCTGCAACGAGTTTGTGGGCCGATATTCATGGGGCGAAGACGTTGATCATGCACGCCGCCTCGATCGCGCGTGTCGCTCAGACCTCGCGCACCCAGGCGGGCGCCGCTTCCCGGACGACCGCGAAAGCCGGCGCCGCGGCGGGCGACCGGAAGAACCGCCCGTATCGCCGTCAATGCCGCAGCCTGTTCTGGATCTGCCTCGTCAGCCTCTGACGCCCTTCGAACCGCCTGGCGGGGTGCAGCCGCCCGATCGTCCGGCCCGCCCGGTCCCCCTCGCGCCCGCAGACGTCAGGCCGCCAGAGCAACCAGACCCCGTTCCTCCGGGCTGGCGCGGCCCCACATCCGAAACGCCGCGGCGGCCAGATCCGCGCAGTGTTGCGACCCCGGCTCCGTCATCGCCGCCGCCAATCTGGCCGACATCGCCGCCCCCCTTCGAAGCCCCCCCGACGTCCCGACCTATCGCGCCCGAGCATGTTACGCCCCAGGTCGTCGTATCCGAGCCCGCCGAGCCTGCGCAGATACGCGAGGGGCTGAGGGACCCGCCGGGAGACGCGCGCGAACCCTGAAGGGCGCCCACCAAAGGACTGAGGCCCCAGACCTGAACTCCTGGCCTCGACCCAGGGCCTACTCCAGGCGCAAACCCCAGAGGCAAACCCCAGAGGCAAACTCCAGAGGCGAATTCCAGAGGCGATCAACAGGGCAAACAACAGAAGCGACCCCCAAAGGCGTTGCCTGCCGGCGTTCACTGCAGGCGTGCGCCAAAGACGTGCTCAGAAGGCGAACACTGCAGGCGGCCGCTGCACGCGAGACGGGGAGCTTGCCGACGCAAAGATCGTCAGGGGCCGCTGTCTGAGGCCGCTGCCGGCGCAAATCCGCCAGGCAGTTCCCCCGCCCGGTCAAAGCCCGCCCGATCACCGCGCGGCGCTGACCAAGGAGCGCCGGCGTCGTTGCGACGCTGGCCACGCCATCGTCAGCGCTTGCCACATGTAGACTACGCGCCCTCGACACCCTCCGGCACGCCGACGGCATGGAAACCGGCGTCAACATGGATGAGTTCGCCCGCGACAGACTTGCCAAGGTCGGACAGAAGCCACAGTGCACAGCCGGCGACGCCCTCCATCGACGTGTCCTCCTTCAGGAGCGACCAGTCGCGCGCCGCCGTCATCAACTGCCGCCCGCCGGATATGCCGGCCATGGCAAGGGTGCGCATTGGCCCGGGCGAAATGGTGTTGACGCGCACCCCCTTCGCGCCGAGGTCGCGCGCAGCGTACCTTGCAGCGGCCTCCAGCGCTGCCTTGGCCACGCCCATCATGTTGTAGTTGGGCACCACCCGCTCTGAACCCTGGTAGCTGAGCGTGATGATCGATCCGCCATTTGGCATCAGCCTGGAGGCGCGGCGAGCCGCGTCAACGAATGAGTAGGCCGAGATATCCATGGCGAGGGCGAAACCCTTGCGCGTGGTGTTTTCCACGAACGAGCCTTTGAGGCTCTCCTTGTCCGCAAAGGCAATCGCGTGAACAAGAAAGTCAATCGTCCCGAACCGGGCTTCGATCGCGGCGAAAGCCTGTTCCATGGACTGATCGTCTGAGACATCGCAGGCGATCAGGTCCTGCACCCCGATGGACTGCGCAAGCGGCGCAACGCGCTTCAGAAGCGCATCCCCCTGATAGGTGAACGCCATCTCGGCGCCCTGAGCCGCCAGCTGTCGTGCAATGCCCCAGGCGATCGAATGATCGTTGGCGACGCCCATGACAACGCCTTTTTTTCCGCGCATCAGCGCGCCTTCCGGCATATTCCAGTCCGCCACCGCCTACTCCCTGACTTGGCTGCGCCCAGATCCGCAGTTAATTCTGACGGGCGCGCTTTAGGCGCAGCCGGCGCCGCATGCAAGTCGGAGCGATTCGCCGAAATTCCGCCAAAGCTGGATCGCATAAGCTCTGACCATGACCCGAGTGCTGTTTCTGACCGCAGCGGGGCTGGCCGCCTTCGGCCACCTTGCCTGCACCACGCCCCTCGCCGCCGCCCAGGATCGGCAGATGTTCCCGCGCCAGGAATGGCCAGGGCGCACCAACCGCCAGCCGCCCGCCCAACCCGTACAGCCCGCCCCGCCGCTGCCCGTCGCGCCTGATCCAATGATCCTGCGGCTGCAGGAGCGGGTAGACGATCTGGAAGCCGCGCTTCGCGACATGACCCTTAACCAAGAACAGCTGCAAAGACTGGCGGCGACCCAGCGCGACCAGATCGAGGTGCTGCAGCGCGGCCTTGATGACCTTGCCGGCAGGATCGCCGCGCTGGACGCCCGCCAGACCACAGCGTCCGTGTCAACCCCAGGACCGGTCGCTGCACCGGACACGATTGCCGCGCCCGCCGCGCCAAGCCAGGACGCTGCACCAGATGGTGCGCCAAACGCGCAGGCCGGTGCAGTGCAGCCACCTGCGGCCGCAGCGCCGAACGCCGCTTTCAAGGCGGCGAAGGACATGCTGATCCGCGGGGATTTCTCGACAGCCGAAGCCGCCTTCAGGGGCTTTATCCAAGCCTTTCCAGAGGACCTCCAGGCAGTTGAGGCGCGATACTGGCTTGGCGAAGCGCTCTATGTGCAGGCCTCATATTCCGACGCTGCGCGGGCATATCTTGATCTCCTTCGCATCGCCCCACAGGCCCCTCAGGCCCCGGACGCGCTGGTGAAACTCGCCGCCAGCCTGCGCCAGTCGGGTCAGCAGGCCGATGCCTGCAGCGTGCTGCGCGACTTTGCGCGCACCTATCCCAACGCCCCCGCCGCAACCCGGGAAAGGGCGCAGGCCGAAGCGCGCGCAGCTGCCTGCCGGGGGTGACGCCGGATCTGATCCAGACCCGCTTTGCGGACCTGCTCGACCACGTCTCGGCCGACTGCGGCGCCCCGCGTTTTGCAGTTGCGGTCTCGGGCGGATCAGACTCGATGGCGCTGCTGACCCTGGCGGCAGGTTGGGCGCGCGCGCGCGGGGCGACGCTGGAGGCTGCAACCGTCGACCATCGTCTGCGCCCTGAGGCGCGCGCCGAAGCAGAGGCAGTGGCGGCCTATTGCGACAGCTGGTTTGTGCCGCACGCCACCCTGGCGTGGACGCCGCCGCCATGCGGCCCCGGTCTGCCGGCCGCCGCGCGGGCCGGTCGCTATGGACTGCTGGCCGATTGGATGCGCGCGCGCGGGCTTGATGTCCTGCTGGTCGGCCATACCGCGGATGATCGCCTGGAAACCACGCTGATGCGCGAAGCACGCGGCGGGCGCGACATCGCGGCTCTGCGCGCCGCGGGAGTGCACCCCCTCTGGCCCGAGGGGCGCGGTCTGCTCGTCGTCCGACCCCTGCTGAAGGTTCGCCGGGCCGCCCTGCAGAACCTGCTCACGGCGCTCGGGGTGGACTGGCATGACGACCCAAGCAATGACGACACAGCGAGCCCGCGCATCCAGGCGCGCCGCAGCATCGCCTCCTGGCCTGCCCACCTCGTCGAAGCCATGCTTGCAGACATCGCCGACCGCGATGCGGCGCAGGCGGCAGCGGAAGCCCAGATGCTTGGGGACTTGGCAAGCGCCATGGAAATCTCGCCGACAGGCGTGATCGAACTCGATCTTGCCGGGTGCGTCTGCGACAATCTCGCTGTCGAACCCGTGCTCGCCCGACTGATCGCGATTGCAGCCGGGCAACCTGCAGGCCCCGGCCGCGGCGGCGTGGCGCGTCTGCGACGCGCCTTGCAGGCGCCTGACTTCAAGGCTGCGACACTTGGCGGCGCACTGATCCGGACGCGGCGCCAGCGCGTGGCGCTGTCGCGCGATCCAGGCCCGGTTTTTGGTCGCCCAGGGGTGGCGCCGCTGGCGCCGCTTCACGTCGCCGCAGGCGCGCAAGCCGTGTGGGACGGCCGTTTCCTGGTGCAAGCCGATCGCGACCTGATTGTGCGTCCATGGGGCGTCGTGCGCACGGCGCTGACCAAAGACACGATATCCGGGGATGGCTGGGGCGGCGCGGGACGCCATACGGCTCCGGCAGCCATGACCGAAGACGGCGGAGTATGCGCCAGCCCCGCCCCCATCGCCGGCTGCGCCCGATTGCACGCCCTGGCCGGCCAGAGGATCGAAGATTGGCGCCGCGCTTTGCGGATTCTCAACGCCGATGCGTCACCATCGCCACCCTTGGAAGGGGCAGGGGCTCGTCAGCGCCGCGCGCAATCCCTATCTTAACAAGAACAAGGTCAGCAAAAGGGCTCAAGTGAGCCGGGCAGACATGATCTTTCGCCTGCCCCAAAATGAAGGAACCTCGGATGACGATGCGCAATCTGGCGCTGTGGGGTCTGATCGCGTTGCTGCTGTTCGGACTTTTCACCATGGTGCAGGGACCGAAGGCTGGGCGTAACGCCACTGAGATCAGCTATTCGAAACTCATCCAGAGCGCTCAAGGCGGCGGCGTCTCGACCGCCCTGATCGCTGACGACAAAGTGATCGTCGATCGGCCGGATGGGGCGCGCGAATTCGCCTTCGTGCCTGATGGCGCCAATCCTGCCGAAGTGCTGCAGGCGGCCGGCGTCGATGTGCGCGCCCAGCCCGCCAACCGCA
>JBILMQ010000121.1:0-9845 GCA_044375455.1 Caulobacterales bacterium
GCTTGCAGGCTTCAATGCCGTTTCAAGAGGGTGGCTGGCCAGCATCTGCATGATGGCGGCCGCCGCCTGCATCGCGGTCGTGACCTGGCCACCTGATTTCGGCCGCGCTCCATTGAGTCAGATTAGGAAGTACATCACGGTTGAGATGCCGGCGCTGCAAGGGTCGGACGTACTGCTTCATCTTGGAGAGGAACCTGTTGGGTATCTTGCCGCTCATCTGCCTTCAGAGGTCGCTTTCGTGAATTTTGAGTCAAATTTTCTCAAGCTAAAAACAGGCATGGCGCTTGAGGAGAGGGGGAGAGCGCGTTTGGCGGCTGCCCAAAGGGTCTTCGAGGTACGGCTGAGGGGCAGCCCTCCAAAGACTGAGCAATTGGCCTATCTTGGCTATCTGCCGACGGATCTGTGTCGTCCGATTGTCGCAAACATCGGAGGGTTCTATGACCTGTGTGAGCTTGAACCGGCTGGGGGGGCTGCCCCGGATAGGCATGACCGAGGCCTCCAGTGAGGCTGACCGAGCCTTTCCTGGCGGCTGTGTTCTCGGTGGCTCGGATCCCGGCCTCCAGCACAGTCTTGGCTGCGTCTGGGCGGCTGGATAGATTTAGGACTCTGCCGGTAGCGCACAGCGGCGCTATGTGTCGGAGAGCCATTCGCGCACCCGATCAGGGGGCAGGCCCCGGGAGTACGCGGGTCAGTGAGGATCAGGCCCGAGCCAAGGTGGCGCTGGCTTTGCGCCGACCCAGCCCATGGCGCGGGGCTGCAGTCTGGATGTCGCGAGCGGTTGCCAGCGGATCACACCCGCGATACGCGTCCTTTTTAGACCTTTAAGACCGACGATTTCCGTTGAAGACACTGGAGTTTGCCAATGCCACGCAATCTAGCAGGCTTGCTTTTCCTGGGGGCGCTTGCGGCCTGTGGCGCCCCGCGTCCTGGGGAGGAAGGCTCAAAGGCGGCTGAGGCCCCGCCAGCCGTCGCCGCGCCACAGGCGACCATCACAGTTGTTCCAGGCGTCATGCGCAGTTGTGATCCGCCGGTTGTGGCGACGGTTGCCTGGGACGCTCGACCTGTCAGTGTCACAGACGTCAACATTCTTGTCGCCGGGCCAGACGCGACGGCGCCGGCTCTGTTCGCGATGGTCGAGGGTTCAGGAACGATGCAGACGGGGGCCTGGACTGTCGCTGGCACAAACTTCTTTTTGACGGATCGGCAATCGCGGCGACTGGCGAGCGTGACGGTGAAATCCGAGCCGTGTTGATCGGCCCCCTCAAAGGGCCCACCGTCTAGGTTCTTTTGGAACACTCGGCGGGCCTGATCCAGGCTCAAGATTTTTCGTAAGGCTGTTGAGCTTCAACGGACGCTTGCGGGGTGTGCGCGTCAGGCGTGCGGTCGTGCTGGAGCGACAGAGCAGCGCCGAGCAGACAGACGCGCTGACAGTCTTGGGGGCGACCATAGGGCTGCATGCGCGAGATTGCTCCGTGCAAGCGATGAAGAAGGAGCAGATCACCGATCGGCCGGTTCTGCGGCGCCCAGCAACACAAGGGCAGGTCAAGCCGCAGGGGCCAATAGCGGCGCGGGCTGGGTTGCGCGAGCGGACGGCGCGACGGCTGGAGGCAGGCCCGTCGCTGCCGAGCCGGTGGCCGCGATCGCAAGGATATGTATTGCTGCCAGGTTGGGGCTCAGTCGCGACTTGAGCGGCTTGCAATTGCGTCCAGGGCGCCTTACGGCAGGCGCGGCCAGGGGGTGGCGGCAGCGTGTCCATAGGTATGGCGGGTCTGCGACCTTTGCGCAGAGTATTCCCCATGCCCCTGAGGCGCCGGTGACCGGAGCGAGCGCACGTGTCAATCGTTGTCTCCCTCAAAGACTTTGGCGGCATGATCCTGCGCTTTCCGTTGGTCGTGCGCCTCGCCAGTGATGATGTGCATGGGCGCTATCGAAGAACTGCGCTTGGACCTCTCTGGATCGTGCTGGCCCAGGCAGGCATGATTCTTGGTCTGACCCTGGTGTTCGGTGGGTTGCTCGGCCAGGATCCCCGAGAGTTTGTACTTTTTGTCGCCTGCGGGGTCCCGATTTGGGCCTTGATCTCGTCTTATCTTGCCGACATGCCGGGTGTGTTTATTCAGTCACGGGGCTGGGTTGAAGCGTACCAGCTGCCCTGGACCATCCAGATCATGCGAAGGTCAGTGGGTTATTTCCTGACCTTCGCGCATCAGATGGTCACCTTTGTCCTTGTCATGCTCGTCCAGCAGATTGCGCCGACTTCGGCGATGCTCTGGGCGGCGCCAGGGCTTGCCCTCGTTTTTATCGCCGGCACAAGCCTGGGCGTGATCATGGCGATTGCGGGAGCGCGGTTCCGCGATCTGCAGCCGGCGATGACGGTCATCTCCGGTTTCCTGTTCATCATGACCCCCGTTTTCTGGCAGCGCTCCGGGCTCGCGGCCAATACGTTTGTGGTCGATTACAATCCGTTTTATTATTTTTTGGAGATTGTTCGGGGTCCATTGCTGGGGCAGTCGGTACCGGTGGCCCACTGGATTGGGGCCGGTGTCGGGGCTGCGACGCTGCTGTTCCTTGCGATTGTGGTGTTTGCTGCGTCCCGTAAGCGGTTGTATCATTGGATGTCTTGAGCCGTTTGAGACCGCGCTCGCGGTGGTGTTCGGCTGAGCGCCAGGACGGCTGCCCGGGACCCGGCGCAGCCGCAGAAGCGCGATAAGCTTCATGCTTGGCAGGCACAATCTCTGGCAGGCACAATGTCTGGCAGGCAAGATGTCCGTCTGGCAAAATATCTGTTTGGCAGGGTGGCCAGCGCGTCGTCTCGCGACGGCGTGTGGCGGCGCAAACAGCCCTGGGCCATTGGCAAACCGCAGAAGGCTGGCGCAACCACTGTGGCGGATTGCGCGCGCCGTCGGCCCATGCGGTTTGCCAACGAGGTTCGACTGACATGGGGCGTCTGCCTTACGCACCCTTTTGGACACGGCCTTGGCGCCTTGCTGTCCTTACGGATAGGCGGGCGCGGCGGGCTGAATCTGCTCACGCGCCGGTGACCGCCCGGCGTTGCGGTGCAAGCGAGAGGCTGAACGATGCCTGAGACCGCCGCAACGGTGCATGACCCGAGCCTGAAGGCCTCCGTGCTGATCGTCACGTTCAACACGCGCCGCTGGCTGGCGCGGCAGCGGTTAGCCTTGCTGCGGCAGTGCGACCAGCGCTTCGAAATCATTGTTGTCGACAATGGCTCGCGGCCGGAGGAACGGCCCGGCCCAGATGATGTTCCGCCTGGCGCCCGGATCATTCAGCTTTCCGAGAACTGCGGTTTTGCCCGAGGCTGCAATATCGCCGCCGCCGCTGCCCATACTGACCTGCTGGTGTTTCTCAATCCTGACGCCTTTCCGTTTCCGGACTGGATCAGCGCGCTTGTGTCCGCCGCCGATCGACTGCCGCTTGTAGCTGCATTTGGATCGGTACAATGGCGCGCGGATGCTGAAGGTGTTCTGGACGGCGTGGGCGACATGATGCATGCGAGCGGCCTTGCCTATCGCGCCGGCTACGGCAAGCGGCGCAGCCCCCCTCCGGAAGGGGAGGTCTTTGCCGCCTGCGGCGCCGCGCTGATGGTCCGCCGCGGCGACTTTGCCGCTGTGCGGGGCTTTGACGAGCGATATTTCTGCTATTTCGAGGACGTTGATCTGTGCTTTCGTCTGCGCCTGGCGGGCGCACGCATTGCCGTTGTCCCGTCTGCCCAGGTCTTTCACGTCGGCGGCGGCTCGATTGGAAGGCGGTCGTCGTTTGCAGATTACCTTGGCGCGCGCAACCGCCTTTGGACCTTTGTCAAGTGTATGCCGACGGCCCTGTTCTGGCCGCTCCTTCCGGTTCATGTCGGGACTGTCTTGGCGGTCAGTCTTGTCCACATCGCCCAAGGGCGGGGCGCGGCGAGCCTTCGCGGCGTCCTGACTGGTCTTGGTGGTCTTTGGCCCTTCTTGAGAGACAGGCGTTTGATCCAGGCATCCCGCAGAGTGGGGGTCGGTGCTGTCGCCAGCCGATTGGTCTGGGCGCCGTGGGCGCTGATCACCCGGGCAGCGAAGGTGCTGGCGTGCAATTCCTGAGTTGCGACGGCATCGATCAGGCACGGCGTGCGCCTGGCGGCGATGTGGCGCAGCCCGCTCGGAAGACTGCTCGGGCGCGGGCCGCGCGGCGGCGTGGGGGGTCGTTTCCACCGGCGCTGCGCGGGAACGGGTGATCCCGAGCGGCCGGCCGCCTGACGCCTTCAGCATTTGTTGGGGATGCGGCGCTACTGTACACGCGGTCGAGGCGGTCCGCAGGCCGACAGCAGACCGCCCTAAATCTGTCCTGCAAGAGGGTGCAGTGCCGCAGTCTGATCTATCGACCGATCCCAAATCTGCAGGGAGTGGACGTCCGGCGGGCATCCGGCGCGGTTGCGTGTTGGTTTTAAGCATGCATCGCAGCGGCACCTCGGGTCTGACGCGGTTGATTTCCATGATGGGGGCGAGTCTGCCCGCGACCCTCATGCGGGCAGCAAGCGACAATGAAACGGGCTTTTGGGAGTCGCCTCTCGTCGCGGACTGCAATGACGCGCTGCTGCGGGCGCTCGGTTCCTCCTGGGAGGACTGGCGTCATCTGGACGCTGACACGATGCCTGCCGGTCTGCGCGCCGGTTTCGTGCAGGATTTCGTTGGGGTTTATATCAAGGAATTTGGGGCTGCTCCGCTGACGGTTCTGAAGGATCCGCGGATCTGCCGGATCTACCCGCTGTGGGCGGAAGTTTTCGACCAGCTTGAGATCGATCCCTGCCCTGTGCTGCCGCTCCGCAATCCGCTGGAGGTCGCTGCGTCGCTGCGGCTGCGAAACGGGTTCGAGACGGCGCATGGGCTGCTGCTTTGGTGCCGTCACATGATTGAGGCGGAGCGGCGCACCCGCGGGATGGCGCGCGCCTGGGTCGATTTTGCTGAACTTCTGGCAGAACCTGAGACCAGCTTACGCCGCGTGGTGCATTTGCTGCGGCCGCGTTGGCCGCAATTGCAGCCACCTGATCTGGCGGCGGTGTCAGACTTCTTGAACTCCGAGCTGCGCCATCATCGCTGGACGCAAGAGCATGTGGATCAGCAGCTGGAGGTCCCGCGGATACCGGGCGAAATTTACCAGGCCTTGAGGGCGCTGAGCAACAATGATGGCGACGCGGCGGTGTTTGAACGGCTGGACCGGCTCGTCGTCGAATTCGAGGCTGTCGCTCAACCCGCGGCGCGTTTTTGGCTGCGTGAGCAGGCGGTGCGCTGCGACCTTGATGCAACGAACCGGCTGCTTGCCGAACGCACGCGCGCGCTCGACGACAGAGCTGCGACCGAGGCATTCATCGCGGAGCGCGTGAATGACCTCGGCGATCGGATCTACACGGCGCTGACCCATGAGATCGGGCAGATGGCGCAGTCTCAATCGGCGGCAAGCCTGGCGGTTCAGGGCCATTTGGATGACGGTCTGCGCGGCCTTGGCGATCGGATCTACACGGCGCTGACCCATGAGATCGGGCAGATGGCGCAGTCTCAATCGGCGGCGAGCCTGGCGGTTCAGGGCCATTTGGATGACGGCCTGCGCGGCCTTGGCGATCGGATCTACACTGCGCTGACCTATGAGCTGTCCACGGTGAGGAGCGGACAGCACACGTTGATGCAGGGCCTGGAGCGTCTCGCGGAGACGACACGCCTTGAAGCTGACCTGCGCGACGAGCTTGAGCGCGAACGCGCGCGTTCCGCCCGCCTTGCGGATGATCTCCTTGCAGCCCGTGACACACTGGAGTCTTGTTTCAGCGGGCTCGCTGCTCGGACGGATGGTGATGCCGCCATCGGCGGGCGCCTAGACCTTCCCGCCTCACTTGCGCCCCTGGCCGCACGCGCTGGTGTGCTCCACGCTGGACTGGTTGCTGAAAACCAGGCTTTGCAGGCCGCCATCGAGAGGCTGTCCGATCGTCTGGACCGCATTCTGGCCGATGATCCCGGCGGCGTGGCGGATGGCGATTAGGCGCATTCTCGCGGACTGTGTCAGGGCCGTGACCGGCGCCGTTCACGGTGCGGTTGTTTCGTGCGCCGGGAGCGCAGGGCGTCTGGCGACGACGCGCCTGCCAGAGAGCGTGTTCGGGCGGGCCGCCACCCGTGTCATTCCTGCCGCTCCTTTGGCGGAAATTACGCCTGATGGGCCGATTTTCCATGTGCTCATGCCGGTCTGCGATCCGCCGCCTCGGGATCTTCTTCGGGCTCTTGCTTCGGTCCGTCAGCAGACCTATGGCCGTTGGCGGCTGGTGTGCGTCGATGATGCATCGAGCGATCCGAAGATCATGTCGGTTTTGTCGGGTTTTCTCGCCACCGAGACCCGCATGCGTATCGTCACGCATACGCAACGCCGCGGCATCGCGCTGGCGACGGAGACTGCCCGGGCCAGCGCTGATGCCGCACCACACGATTGGCTTGTTTTTCTTGATCATGACGACCTGCTTGATCCCGATGCGCTTGCTCGCCTTGCCTTGGCCGCGCAGACCAGCGCAGCAGTCATGCTCTATACGGACGAATGCAAGGTCGATGCTGGCTCGCGCCTGTTTGACGCCTTCTACAAGCCGGCCTGGTCGCCGGCGCTATTGCTTGGCCAGAACTATATAAACCATCTGACCGCTGTGCGCGCCGATGTCGCGGAGGCGGCTGGCGGGCTGCGCGCTGGCTTTGATGGCGCACAGGATCTCGACTTCCTGCTGCGCGCCGCTGCTGCAGCCGAACCTGACGCCGGACCCAATGCCGGGTCCCGGCGCATCGGGCATGTTCCAGGTATCTGCTATGCGTGGAGGCGCCGGCGCCGCTCGCGCGCATTCTCGCAGACCCGCGCGGTGGAAGCGGCCGAGCACGGGCGGCGCGCCGTCCTCGAATCGCTGGCGCGGGCAGGTGTTGCGGCGGATGTGACGCTGACCCCGCAGGGCTGGCGGTGCGTTCAGCCTCATCTCGCGGCGCCCGTGCGCATCAGCGTGGTCATTGCAACGCACAACAATCCGATGTTCAAGACGGCGCTCGACGCTGCGGTGGGCGCGACCTGGCCGGACCTTGAGATCATTGTCGTCGATCATGAGAACGATGGAGCGGACTTCGCGCGGCTGATGGGCGAAGCGGAGCGCCAGCGGCCGGTGCGCCGGCTGCCTTGGCGCGGCGCATTCAACTATGCCGCGATGATGAACCTGGCGGCGGCATCTGCGACTGGCGAGCTGATTCTTCTGCTCAATGATGATGTCCGTCCGCTCCACGCCGACTGGCTTGCCCGAATGGCAGGTTGGATGGCGTTTGGCGATGTTGGCGCTGTGGGGGCGCTGCTGCTCTATCCCAGCGGGCTGGTGCAGCACGCCGGTCTTGCCCTTGGCATTGGCGGGAGCGTTGGCGCACCGATGAAATACGCGTCCAGCCTGCGCCAGGGGCCATTCGGCCGACTGGCGCTCGCGCGCGAGGTTGCGGCGGTGACCGGCGCCTGTCTGTTGACGCGGCGCTCGTCCTGGGCGGCTGTCGGTGGCATGGATAGCGAGACCTTTGCGGTCGGGTTCAATGATGTCGATTATTGCCTGAAGCTGTGGTCGCTTGGGCAGCGCGTGATCTGGACGCCGGAGGCCCGGCTCATTCATCACGAAGGTGCAAGCCGCGGAAGGGATGTGACTGGTGCGCGCGCGCTGCGCCTGGCGCGCGAACGCGACGGGCTTGCGGCGCGCTGGGGACGGTGTCTGGACGACGACCCTTTCTTTCACCCGGTCTGGTCAAGACGATCGGAGGCGTTGCGCCCGGACCCGGGGCGCGGTGCGCCCGCGGGCGTGCGCTTCGCGTGCATCACGCCGGATCACGCGTGCTGACGATCTCCTGTGGCGGCGGCCCCGCCAGGTGGCGGTGAGAGGCGCAGCACCTCGCAAAAGGCGAGACACACGTGGTAGAATGTTGAGGCAGGAATATTTGCCGCCATCGGAGCGCCGGCTGCATCGAAGGCGTCGATCCAGCAGCCGGGCGGCGTCACGGCGAGGTAGCGTTCCAGGAGAAGGCGCGCACTGCCCTCAACGGCGGGCCAAGGGTCGGCGCCGGTCAGTTCATGGAGCGCCAGCCAGCCCTTGATGCGCTCGGTGTTGGGCCAGGTTCGGCTGGCGCGGTCAAGCGGCACGCCGTCATCGCGCACGCCGTTGAAGGTCACCTGGCTTGGCTGGTCCACGCCAAAGCGTTCCGCCCAGCCGACCAGAGCCTCGACCATGTCTCGATTGGCCGTGCCGGTGAGCTTTTGGTGCTGCGCCAGGATCCAGGCCCATTCAAACTGATGGCCCGGCTCGATCCAACGCCCCTGATCGTCCGGCGTAACGCGCAGATCGTCGGCGTAGAATTCTGGCAGGACGCCTGCAGGCATCTGCAGGAAGCGGCGCCGGAACAGGTCGGCGATCTCATTGGCCAGCGCCAGGAAGCGCGCGCTGCGCGCTGCTTCGCCGAGCACCAGGCTCGCCTCGATCAGATGCATGTGTGGGTTCTGCTGGCGCGGCAGAGTTGCCGGCACTTGATTGTGAAAGCCGCCGGCCGGGTGCCGGAAGCACGCCTCCAGCGTGTCCGCGGTGCGTTCGGCGAGGTGCAGGGCCTCGCGGTCGCCGGTGAGCCGAAAGCGCCAGCCGAGGGCGAAGAGCACAAAGGCGTAGTCATAGAGATCCGGGGTCGCGTCCAGCACCTCTCCGGACACGGCGAGCCTGCGCGGCCAGGCGCCGTCGCTGGCTCCAGGAATTCGGCGCAGATAGGCAAAGAGCGCGTCACTGACGCGCCCGGCGTCTGCATCGCCGACCAGGGCTGCGTGCGAGAACACATACAATTGGCGCGCGACGACCCGCACGCGCTTGAACCCGCCTGGCGCGGGTGTGCACCCGTCGAGCGCCAGGGCTTCGACTGGCCCGCCATTGACTGGATCCATGCCGACGCTGCCCCAGAACGGCAGCGCTTGATCGAATAACCAGCCTTTTATTGCCTGGCGCACCGCCGCCTGCATCCGAGCCCTCCGGCATGGCCGCCGCCTGGGGTCGCTCCTTGCCTGGCCCCGTGCACGCGACGTCCTGGCAGGCAGCGCCGGAGCAGGCGTCGCCCGAGCAGGTCCTATCCTGCGAAGGGTTACTATAATTGCCTTCTGCACACGACGCCACCGGGGGCGCCGGGGGCGCCAGGGTGTCGGCAGCACGCGATCGGTCCGGTGCGGGCAGCAGATACACTGTCCGGCGTTTGGGCGGCCTTGGGTGCTTGCGATCGGCGCCAGGACCTTGCGCTGCTCATTCGGCAGGGCCGCTGGCGGGGCAGCTTTGCCTTTGGTGAGCGCTGTCAGGTCCGTGACCGCGTGACCTGCGCCACAAAACGAGACATGGTTATGGAGATTAATCGACCCAACCCTGTCACCCCAAACCTTGACTCCGGCCGATGTGCTGGCTACTGCACGCGGATTCAGGCGCATTCTTGGTTCTGCGCCCTCCACCTGCACGGTCCCGGCCTGGGAGACCAGGGTTTACCGGATGAGGCAGGCGAGGTTCCCCGTCGGCGAAGGCTCGCTCACGGGGCTGAGTGCGGCGTGGTCGGTTTTCGGACACGAAGGCGAATCACACGGCGCGGCAGTCCTCGGCGCGCGGAGCGCAGGGACGGGGAGGGCCGGGACTGCGCGATGATCGGCAGAAACCCGGGCTGTGCGCACGGGCGCCCTGCCGGCGACTTCGCCGCGTGTGACGCATGCGGCGCCGGGGAGTTTCGCCAGGGAGTGATGGCAGGGAGTGATGGCAGGGAGTGATGATGTTTGACGCGCTGACAGATCGGTTGGGCGGGATT
>JBILMQ010000382.1:0-2935 GCA_044375455.1 Caulobacterales bacterium
TGATCATTGGCCGGTCCTGGCGAAGGGCCCGCCTTTACGAACGGCCGGCCTTTACGAACGGTCCGCCCTGAGGGGTGAAGGTCGCACTGCGGCCCCGTGAAGCTGGCGACGAAGTGGACAGGCGCAAGGGTGACCGGCGGCGACCACGAACGGCCTGTGGTTGCACCCGTCCGGTCGGCTTGGCGTTGACGCCCGCCCAGCGGTTGCTCACGCTCACAGGTCTGCTCACGTATCGACATGGACTGCAGGCGCAGCGGTCATCTCGAGGCGCCAGCCGGTCTGGCGATGCGCCTCGGCGAGCGCGATCGCGCCGGCCATCGCGACATTGAGGGAGCGTGCGCCCGCGGCGAGCGGGATGACGACGCGGGCGTCGGCTGCAGAATGAACCGTCTCGGGAACACCTGCGCTCTCGCGTCCCAGGAGCAGCAGATCGCTCGGGGTGAAGGCAAACGCGTCGAGCCGGGTCGCGCCGCGCGTCGTCAGCAGCACCAAGCGGCCAGCGATGCGGTCGGGCCCAGCCAGGAAGGCGCCCCACGAATCATGGCGGATGACACGGGCAAGGCCGCCGTAATCGAGCGCGGCCCGCTTCAAAGCCCTGTCCGTGAGGAGGAAGCCGCAGGGCTCGATAATGTGGAGCGGCGTCGCGAAACACGCCGCCAATCGTGTGAGCGCACCCACATTTTGCGGAATATCGGGTTGATAGGCTACCAGCTGCATCGATCGCTCATCTGCAGTGCAGGGGTGTTTCTTGCAAAGTCTTGCTTGCGAACCAGATTAGCTTGCAGCACAACTCCGCCGGTTTCGCTGCGGCGCGCCGCCCGTGTGCGGGTCGCGGGGCGGGGGCCTTATCGGGGGGATTCACGTGGCTGACACCAAAGTCGATGGTGTGGGCGCGCCGGCCGAGCCGTCGCGACGCGACTTTATCCATATCGCCTCTGCAGTGGTGGGCGCCGGCGGCGCAGCTGCACTGGCTTGGCCGTTCATCGATCAGATGAACCCGGCCGCCGACACCCGCGCGCTGGCGTCCGTTGAGATTGACATGTCCAAAGCCGAGCTTGGCAGCCAGATTTCGGTGCTGTGGCGCGGTCGGCCGATCTTCGTGCGTCACCGCACGCCGGAACAGATCGCTGCAGCCGCCCAGGATGACGCTGCGGCCCTGCGCGACCCGCAAACCGACGCCCAGCGTCTGATCGCTGGTCCCGATGGCCAACTGAAGCCGGAATATCTCGTTCTCGTTGGCGTGTGCACACATCTGGGCTGCGTTCCGCTCGTCAATGAAGGTGACTACAAAGGGTGGTTCTGCCCCTGCCATGGCTCGCACTACGATGTGTCGGGCCGTATTCGCAAAGGTCCGGCGCCGAAAAACCTGGAAGTGCCGCCGTACGCCTATGTCTCCGACACAGTGATCAAAGTGGGCTGAACCGATGAGCGGACCGTCGACCTACACCCCTAAGACCGGCTTCGAGCGCTGGCTCGATTCGCGTCTTCCAATCGTGCGGCTGATGCACGACTCCTTCGTTGATTTCCCGACGCCCAAGAACCTTAACTACTGGTACACGTTCGGGGGCATTCTGGCTGTCTGCCTCGTCTGTCAGATTCTGACGGGTGTGGTGCTCGCCATGCATTATGTGCCGCATGTCGACCACGCCTTCGCCAGCGTGCAGCGCATTCAGCGCGATGTGCCTTATGGGTGGCTGATCCAGTCCATTCATTTCAACGGCGCTTCGATGTTCTTCCTGGCCGTCTACATCCACATGTTTCGGGGCCTTTATTACGGGTCCTACAAGGCGCCTCGGGAGATCCTCTGGATCATTGGCGTGCTGATCTTCATTCTGATGATCGCAACAGCCTTTCTCGGGTACACGCTGCCCTGGGGGCAGATGTCGTTCTGGGGCGCTACGGTGATCACCAATCTGCTGGGCGCGGTGCCGTTCGTCGGGGAAAGCATCGCGAAGTGGCTGTGGGGCGGCTTCTCAGTGGACAACGCCACGCTCAACCGGTTCTTCTCGCTTCACTACCTGCTGCCGTTCCTGATCGCGGGTCTCGTCATCCTGCACGTGTGGGCCTTGCACGTGCCGGGCAACAACAACCCGACCGGCGTGGACGTGAAAAACGTCAAGCAGGACACGGTTCCGTTCCATCCCTACTACACAGTGAAGGATGCGTTCGCGATCGTGCTGTTCTTGATGCTCTTCGCGCTGTTCGTGTTTTACATGCCGCTGATGCTTGGTCATGCCGACAACTCGATCCCGGCCGATCCGCTGGTGACGCCAAGCCACATCGTGCCGGAGTGGTACCTGCTTCCATTCTACGGCATTTTGCGAGCTATTCCGGACAAGCTCGGCGGCGTGATTGCGATGTTCGGCTCGCTGCTGGTGCTGTTCGCACTGCCCTGGCTCGATACGTCCCGCGTGCGATCACTGCGCTATCGCCCGCTGGCCCAGCAGTTCTTCGTGATCTTCTTCATCACGTGCGTGCTGCTCGGCCTGTGTGGCGCGAAGCTGCCGAACGATCCGGTCATCCCGGGCCTCGACAGCCCCATGATGTTGGACGAGAAACTCAACTCCTATCTGTGGCTGTCACGGGTTTTAACCCTCTATTATTTCGCGTATTTCCTCGTGATTCTTCCGGTCCTCGGCCTAGTCGAGAAGCCGAAGGAGACGCCACCGTCGATCGCGGAATCTGTGTTGAAGCGAAAGCCGTCTCAGCCGGCGCAACCGGTCGCGGCGGAGTGAACCTCATGATGCGTCGATTTGTTCTGCCGTTGAGCGCCATCGTATCGGCGGTTGCGTTGTCCTCGCTGCTCTTCGTTGCGCCGGCCAATGCGGCCGGCAAGGCCAAGGAGCCGCGCCATGTTCACTTCCACTTTGAAGAACCGTTCGGCGGCTACGACGTGGCCGCCGTTCAACGCGGGTTTCAAGTGTACCGGGAGGTC
>JBILMQ010000122.1:0-9764 GCA_044375455.1 Caulobacterales bacterium
GCGCCATCGGGCGTCTCCGGCGCCAATCTTAGCGGATCACGACCTTTGCGCGGCGGCGTGTGCCCGCGCGCGCCTTTTCCTGGTGGTCATGGCGCACGCCCCGCCTCAAACCGCAAGGTTCCGCCTCGCACCAGATCTGAATGGGGCAATGAGGTGGCTGGACGACTCTCGCCCCGCACCGTCAAGCTCAAGAGCCGGTCTCCGGCCCCCGCTCGCTGGATCGTGAGGCGCCGCCGCCCCGGCACGTTCAGGATTGCGCGCTCAACCAGCGGGACGCCGGCAACGTAGCTTCCGCTGGCCGGCTCTACCGGGTAGAATCCGAGGGTCGCGAACACATACCAGGCGCTCATCTGGCCTGCGTCATCGTTGCCGATAATCCCATCGGGCCCATCGCGATAGAAGTCGCGTGCGATGCGCGCAACCAATCCATGTCCGCGCTCCGGCGCTTCGGTGTAGGCGTATAGCCACGCGACATGATGGCTGGGCTCGTTGCCGTGCGCATATTGCCCGATCATCGCTTCCTGGCCGAGATAGGCCCAGCCTTGGTGTGGCGCCAGTTCGAAGAAGAAGCGATCGAGCATGGCTCGGAATGCGGCGCGGCCGCCAACAGCTTCGACGAGCCCTTGCGGGTCGTGCAAAGCCGGCGTCCACGAATATTGCCACGCATTGGCCTCGGTGTAATCGCCGGGATTGTTCAGCGGCGACGTCGGCGTCAGCGGATCGAACGGCGTCCGCCAGGCGCCGCCGCTGTCTCGTCCACGGGCAAGGCGCGTGTCTGGGTCGACGAGGTTCCGCCACCAGCGTGCACGCTCCCGAAAGCGTGCAGCCGCCGCGTCATCGCCGAGCATTGCCGCCATGCGGGCTGTTGCGTCATCGCCAATCGTCGCTTCCAGCGAACGCGAGACGGATTCCAGTTCAACCCGATCGAACGGATAGAAGCCGTGCTGGTGATACAGCGACCAAAGAGAGAGCGCATGATCGCCGGGATAGACGGGCGAGGCATCTTGCGATGACGTGCGGATCATTGCATCGAGGGCTCGGCGTCCGTCGAAGCCACGAAAGCCCTTCACCCACGCGTCCGCGATCACCGGCAGCGCCGGTTCGCCGATCATGGTTCCGGTTTCGCCGCCCCAGATCGTCCATTTCGGCAAGCGTCCAGTCGCCTCGGCATGATCGAGCAGGCTCGCGACGAAGTCGTCAACCCTTTCCGGGACGAGCAGTGTGTAGAGTGGGTGCGCTGCGCGAAAAGTGTCCCACAAAGATAGCGTCGAATAGCGATCGCCGCGATCCGTGCGGCGGATTTCGCCATCGGGACCGCGCCATCTGCCATCCACGTCGCTGATCAAGCTCGGATGCAACAGCGCATGGTAGAGAGCGGTGTAGAATATCCGCTTTTGCGTCTCGCCGGCCTCGATCTGAGCGCGGCCAAGCAAGTCTTCCCACGCCGCGCTTGCCGCGCGGAGAACTGCGTCGAAATTCCAGTGGGCGAGCGAGTCGCGATTGGCGCGCGCGCCCGCGATGTCCACGGTGGAAAGTCCCGCCTTCGCCATCAGGACGCGGCCCGGTCCAAGATCGAAGCCCAGAAGATAGCGCGGCGCTGCATCGGTGGCGCGCGACGGCAAGGTCGTCGCCTCAGCGATGGCATGATCAAACTTCAGGCTGAATGCCACCGTCCTTGTCGTCCAGTTGGCGCGCCGCGACTCGCCCTCGACGCCGTCTCCAGTGAGATGCGAAGACTGCGCCAGCACCGGCTGGCCGTCCGTTCGAAAGGTCAACCCGTGTTGGAGGTCGACCAGAACCCACACGCGCCCGCCGCGGGCAAACGTGTAGCGGTGAAGCGCGCTGCGCACGCCGGCCGTAAGCTCGACGCGAACCTCGTTGTCGCTGAGCGTAACCGCGTAATAGCCCGGGCGGGCTTCTTCGCTCTGCTTGGCATACGTGCTTGCATAGTCTGCGCGCCGGGTCTGACTGGGTTGGACGAGAAGATCACCAAGCTCAGGGATGCCCGTTCCGCTCGCGCGGTTTTGGGAAAATCCCAGGATCTGCGGCGCGCGATACTGATAGCCTGAGGTGAACTCCCACCCTGAGTCTGCATTGTCCGGACCCGGTTGCACCATGCCGAAGGGCATGCTCGGTCCGGGAAACGTATGGCCCGTGCCGTCGGTGCCGATGAACGGGTCAACATAGCGCGTGAGGGGCGTGCGCGTTGCAAAGGCGGCCGCCGGAGTGAACGACAGAGATCCGGCAGCGGCGGCGAGGGCAAGTGCCTGGCGGCGATCGATCATGGTGCGGGCGTCCATACTGTTGCGGAACGGGCTGGCGCTGGCGCGCGGGCGCTGCCGCCTGTGCGTCGGACCGGTGCGGCTGCGTCGCGACGGGAGACGCATCCCGGGGGCGCGAGCGTTCCGATCTGAAGCCACGCGCCGACATTGAACAGGATCAGCGCTTCGTCAGCGCCGGCGCGGCGCCCTGTCAAAACCAAGACCAGGACAACGAGCGCCAGCCAAAACGGCGGGGTCATCGGCCTGCCCTGTTCGGGGCCTTCATGTCTTCGAGCACTGCCTGGGGCCAGGGAGAGGAGGTCGCATGCCCGGGCAAACCGGTCGGACTGCGGGTTGTCATCGACATGCCAGAGCCACGGCGCTCCCGCGCCTTTCCTGCCCGCAGGTGGCGGCAGACCGCCGGCGAACGCCGGCACGCCAGACGCGTGGCGACCCTGCAAGACCATCACCAGGCACGCGTGCGGCGGACTCCTTGTGTGTCGGACGTGCAGCGTCCGGCGATCATGCGGACGCCGGATCATGCCCTTCGCACCGATCCGCGCCTGCACGCTGCGTACGCATGCAAAGACCTCCTCCGGCTCCGCCCCGCCCTGAGGGCGTTCGCCGCCATATGCCATCTCATGGCCCCAGCGCCGCGACGAGAGATCGAGGACATCCGGCGTGAACCGCCCGTCCTGGAAGGGCCGGACAAAATCCACGGCGCGCTTATTGTCCTGCCTTATCGTCGCTTTGCCGATCTCCCCATGCAGCCCGTGACCGGCAATGCGCGACGCGTCTGTCACCCGGCCCGCCTGGGCGTTCATCTCCGCGTCGACCTTGAAGCCCGCACCGGGCTGCGGTGTTTTCGTCCGGGCGCCCAAGCAGCCATCGCGGCGCATACGCATCATAACGCCTCGACCAGACCGGGCTTGAGGGCTGGGTCAGCCTGCCCGCCGGGCCTCAGCCCTGGAAGCCACTGCGCGAGGTCTGACCGCTGCATCTCATTCGCGGGGTCGCCCACACGCATGTCGGCCTCCATGTTGATGATCGTCATGACTGACCGCGGCCTCCGACTGGTGTTGGCGCCGGCGCAATGAAAGGTCCAACCGCCCTGAAAGCTCACCTGGCCAGGGTCGGACGGCTGCGCCTCGATCGCAAGACCATGCATCTTCATCTCACGGCTCAATGCGGCCCCGCTTTCATCGGACATCGCCAGGTCCCGACCGGAGGCCCAGATGGCGTCGGGGTTGACCGGACAGGGTGCGTCGAGGTCGTCGATCATCGACGAAGCCTAGCGCAAGACCGTCGCTCGCGGGCGGCGCATTCTATTGCCACGGCGCACATATGCTATCAATATTTTGTCATCCGGGCGCGCCTGACAGCTGAACCGGTCCCGCTCCCGGCAGGGCTTCCCGAGCGGATCGAGCGGGTCGAGCGGGGCAAGCGCGGGGCAAGCGCGCTTCCGCGCGGTTTCCTCATTTTCATCCAGTGGCGGAGATCGTGTTGTTCGGACGTCTCGGCGGCGTCCGGCATCCTGACGCTGACAGATTTGGACCCGTCCCCGGATGTGCGACGTGCGCGCCGTCGATGAGCGCACATGAGTGCGCTCTCGCGCGCGGCGCAGCAAACTGGCCTTTCATTCGTTTCTATCCGGATTTGTCCCAGCTGCGACATCCGCCCGCAGCGGCGCGCGCTGCCTTGAGCGCCCCTACGCGCCGGCGCATAAACTGCCCCCTGACTGTCTCGCGGAGACCGTCACCAACGCAGCCGTCGCTCCATCCGTGGTCGGACAGCGCGTCCGTGTTTGGTGATGACCATCTGCGGCGTCGGGGCGCTCGCTGGCAAAGGGCAGCGTCGCCCGGCTCGCGGTTGCCATGACGCGCAGGCTCTTCGTCGCGGACCACGTCGCCAACGCCATTGCGCCAGCCAGCAGGAAGGGGATCGCCTGTCGTACGAGGAGCGCGCGAAGGAGCAGGGCGAGCGCGGCGAATTTCAGCACGGGGCAGAGCCCGCCGGAATGTTCTCCCTTGAGCGGTCACGCCGTGAGGCGCTGGGTGTGGATGGGCGGTTCAGATCGACTTCGCGAAGATGACCGGCGAAGGTGCGCGATCCGTTCAGACACCATCGAAACCGCAGACTTCCAGGTGTCCGAGGTGATCAAGGCTGGCGTAGCGCGCGGCGGGATCGCCGCTTCAAGATGTGCAACGCTGATGGTTCGGCTTGTTCCGATCAGTTCGGCTTGTTCCGGTCTAGAAGGGTGGCTTTCGAATGGGGCAGATCCGGACCGCGCTGGGACATGGGCTCCGACCCTCAGCGCCGGCGCGTGATGGCGATTTTCAACAATAGGGACGCGGGAAGGCACGCGAGTGCGGTCCGCGTGGTTGTGTTGTCACGCCCGGTCCGACTCCAGACGCCCTCGATGTGGCGAACCGGCGTTGACCCGCGATCGCGTCCTTCGAAGCTGTCAGGCGTCTCTCCGGGAAGCAGGGCCTCCCCATGAGACAGTCTGAAACAGCCCGACCCTGTCGGGAGCGTGCGCCCCGACGAGCCTTGGCTTCGCCCCTCGGGGCGGGCCTCGCCATTGATCCGGACGTTTGGGCCGAACGCGCAGACCACCTGCCCGGTCGCCGCAGCGATGCGCTTCAGGAAACGGTTTCCGGGTTTTGTGAACGACCGGGCGGCCGCGCAGCGCGCAACCACGTCGGTGTCGCGCACGGTGACGATGACGCCCGGTGTGAACGCACCGTCCGCATGCCGGGCGCGCCCGGCCGGCATCGGCCGCGTGCCGTTGTACAAGGAGACGTCTCGGGAGTGCGGGCCGGCGAGGAGGAGCGCTGCGCATGGCGACGCGGCCGCCCGCAGCCTCACAGGCCTCTGTCCCGACGGAGCGGCCCAGCTTGTCCGTCACTGGAACGCGGCCCCGGCTCATCGCCGCGCGCATGCCGCAGGCCTGCGTGACCGGTTTTCCACGCAGCCTGAAGAGCCGCTCCTGAACGCCGTGACGGTCGCCGAGGCAGAAGGCGCGCGCGGCCTCGCACGTGATGTCGCCCTTGCGGCAGGCGGCGTGGAGTTTCAGCGAGAGCCGCGCCAGGGCGAGGCGTTGCTCGACGTGGCGGAGCGAGCACCCGAAGCATTCTGCGAAGGCGTCGGCGGAAAGTCCGCAAGCCACCAACGCCGCGAGGGATCCCATCTCGTCCCTGGGATGCATGGCCACGGGCTGGACATTTTCGGCGCGCGAGGCCGCCGCGCTCATCGCCGCGTCGACGGGCGTGCACGGGATCGGGGTGTCCCTGGCGATCTTGCCAGACCTGGCGGGGAGCTTCAGAGCGGCCAGCCGGCGGGCGCCGGCGACGACCGCGTAGGAGTCGTTCTCGGCGGCGGCCACGGAAATATTTTGCGGAAGACCGTGCGCGGCGATCGACGTGGCGAGCGCTTCGATGTCGGCGTGCGTGTCGGTGCGGCGGACATTGCCCGCGTGTGGCGAGAGCTTCGGGAGAGGGGCCGGGACGACGCGGGCGTTGTGCTCGCGATGATCGGTGGCTGCGATGGACAGGAGAGCCTCGTTTGGCTCCCGGCGGCGATATGCCAAGCCGGGGTCGCGTGCGCGGCCCGATCCAATCCGCCTGCGCCGGGAGGCGCCCGATCAGGGGCGCAGCGCGCAGCGTCCCTTGATCGGGCGCCGGCGTGGGCGATGGCGGAGGGGGAGCGCGCGCGGCCGCGCGTCAGATTTGGGGCAGGAGTCGCTGAGAAGATCGGCTGGTGCGCCCGCCGTCCCTTCGACCCGCGGAATGGCGTCGCGGCCTATGTCAGGAACGACCAAGGCGATCGCGGCTTTGCGGGCGCTGCCGGACTGAGCGAAGCGAGCCGCAACGGCAAGGCCTGTAAAGCCCGCCGTCCGCTACCGGGGCAATAGTGACATCTTTGCGTTGCTCAGCTCGGCTGGCCCGTAAAGAAACGTGCCGCAGTGCCTGGAGCTGTCGGCTGGCGGCCAGGGTCCTGGGCTGAATGCGGCAATCGTGAAACCCAGCTCGTCCCAGCTGCCGTCCGAGGGCGCGGTGATTGCAATATAGCCGTCGTTTCCGCAGCCCGGAGCTTCGGACGGCTTGCCCGTCTCGCCGATCTTGATCACTTTGAAAACGAAAACCAGCGTCCCTGGCTTGATGTGGGACTTCTCATCCGCCTTCAGGTAATCCGCCATCCCGACCGGTTGCATCATGACCTTGGACCAATCGATCGTGCCGATGGCATTGACGCCGCCGTCACCGACGACTTCAAGGTCATAGGACATGCCATTGGCGCCCTGCATCCGGACATCATGTCCGGTCGTGTAATCGACCTCACCAATCAATGAAAAGGTCACGTCTCCTGTGAACCCGTATGCAGATGTCGAGGCCGCCTCGAATGTGCGGCTCTCACCATTGGGACCGAGGGGCGGCGGGAAAGGCATGATCTCGAACTCGTAGCCGTACATCCCCTGCTCGGTTGACGGCCGTCCGGGATCGGCCTCGCCTTCTTCGGATTCCTCATCAGGCGTCGCCTGCGGCGCGAGCGTGGGCTGAGACGCTGCGACCGGCGCGCCGCCTGCCGCCGCAGTCTGCTCTGGGGCCTGAGGCGGCGCCTCCTGAGAGCAGGCTGCCAGAAAGACAATCGCCAGGAGCGCGCCTGGCCAGGTCGCGGTTTGCATGCGTCCCTCCTCCGCCGCGAAGGGAGCTCGCTCCTCATCGTAACTTACGCTTTTGTTTGTATTCGCTAAAAGGCGTCTGCGTCAAGCAACGGGCGACCTGCCCGGGACGGTCTGACCAGCAATGGACCGAGGTCCGGGCTTCTGAGAGGATGGTCTGACGCGCACGTCGCAGTTCACGGACGTCTGGACGAAGCGAACGCCCCTTGCGTGCGCGCGGCGCGCACCGGCGCTTCCCGAACTTCAGCGACGCCGCCGGCAGGCTTGTTGAATGGCGTCGATCAAAGCGCACCTCAGAGATCTCGGCCGCGTTCTGGCTTCCTCAGGACCGGCTCGACGTTCTTGTGCAGGGGCAGCGACCGTCGGTGACGGCGGGCGTCAGCGCGAGAGCGCGGCCCGTCCGAAATGCGGCAGATCGCCCATGCGCTGCTCGCGCACACCCACGAGCGCCTGGGCCGCGGGATTGGCGCGGCCCGGCTGCAGGATGCACCAGTCCGCTTCGTCGGGCAAAGGCCGTGCGTCGAGTGTCTCGAGCACTTCTGGAATGAGCGTGAACGGCATGAACCAGGCGAGATTTTCGTCCGGCACATCACGCTCATTGCGCGCGCAAATGCGCCGCAGCGCATCGACGCGGGCATTGATCTTGCCCTCTTGGTGCAACGAGTCCCCGCAATCGTCCGCCCACTGCCGCTTGCCGGGGGCCGCGCGCTCCGGCAAACACATTTCCTCAGGCTGCACCAGCCGCTGCACAATCGCCTCACGCGGGAAACGCGCGGAATGGGAGAGAATATCGAGGGACATTCCGTGTTTGGAGGAAAGCGCGGTAAACTCTTTATCCAACGCGGTGAAGCGATCGGCCTGCGCCAGGCGTGACAGATCGCGGCGCAAGTCCTTTTCCTGGCGCTCGCCGGGATCGAGATCTTGACCCCGTCTGTCCAACGTCGACGTCGCTCCACGCAAAGGAGCTCAGCACCGCGCAGGCCCGCACCCATCTCATACGACGTGGGCAACGACAGTTATGACGACGTAGTCTCTGAACCGACCCGCAAAGGGGCGGCGCCAATCCGTTTCCCCCAACTGGCACACCTTCGGCGCGGATTAAACTCAGCGCCCAAAGTCCAGACATCAGGTTGCGTTATCACCGCCGGCCAATGCAGAAACGCCAAAGCGCAAGAAGCGCCCCACCGCCGATGCTCCGCCGACCCAGGCAGGACTGCCGTTCTGAGTTCGGCTGCGCCGCATCTCGCGGCAGGCCTTGGCCTGCAGCTACCCCAGCCAGAGCCGCGGACGTGACGGCCGGTCGAGGGCCGCCACTCCCTTGACGGGCTGGCGCGGCCGTGGCCCTTCGTTCAAACGCCACTTCTGGCAGCGCCCGCTTTGGGAAAACTGAGTGAGGCGTCGGCCAGTGCAACAGCCGCTCCTGGTGACCGGCTGCATGCGCGTTCAACTAGGTCTCTTTGAATCCGAACTCGCGCTCCGGCGCCTTGGTTTCGAGGGCTGCGAAAACGGTGGGGCTGACGCCCGTGAATGTGCGGAAATCACGCGCCATGTGTTGGTGGTCCGCGTAGCCGCCGAGGATCGCAAGTTCCAGCCAGTCCGCTTCCGGCTGGGCATTGCGTAGCCGGATCACGCGATCAAAGCGGGCGATTCGCGCCATCATTTTCGCGCCGGCGCCGATGCGATCTTTGAACAAGCGGCGCATTTGCCTTGGGCCAAGGCTGGCGCGCGCGGCAAGTGACTCAATGTCAAGGCCGGGGTTGGCGATCACGCGCTGCGCGAGCCGGTCAACCGGTGCTTCGGCCTGGAGTTTATGGATTGCCGAAAGAAGATATGATTCTGCGATGGCGATCATGTGCGCTGGGCCTGTTGCGTCTTCGATGGCGTCAGCTACCGCCCGAAACCCTTTCGGCATCACCGCCTCGGCATCGATATGTTCATCTTGAAAGCGATGAGCTGGGACTCCGGTGAGCCGAAACAGCGCGCCGGGTTGCAACTCGATCTGATAGACGAGGTAGTCGTGGCCGACCTGGCGCCACGTGACTGCCGTTGGCTGCCCAATAATGGCGCTGCGGGGCTTCTCCCAGGCCGGGCCCTGATCAAGGCCAGAAATGCGTTCGCGATCACGCGGATAAAACGCCAGCGCACAAGCCGGACGCGGCCAGTACGCCTTGATGGGCACAACCGTCCCCCGTCCGAACCTGAGCCGAATAATCTGATGCTCACGGATCACCCCGCGCAGCGCCGGATGCGGCGGCGTAAAGACAAAGGCGGGTGTCATGGCCGGCTCATCGCGCCCCTTTTCCGCATGAAGCGACATCGCCTGGCAACTTCAAAGGGCCTGCAATGGCGGGCCGAGGAGCGTCATACCGTGTGCTGAAAACAGCGCGGCCTCGGCTTTTGGTTCTGGCGGTCCCTTCAGCGCGCCGAGCGCTTCGAAATAGGCCTCCATCGAACCTGCCGGCGTGAACATGAAAACCAAGCGCCCGGTCTCACTGCATTGCGCGAACGTATGCGGGACGCCGCGCGGGAGAAAGACTGTATCGCCGGCGCCCAGATCGTGGCGAACGCCGCCCGCCTCAAAGATATAGCGCCCATCGCGAACGAAATACACTTCGTCCTGATCGTGGTGAACATGCAGCGGCGGACCTCCTTTGATGTTGCCCTCATATTCGAAAATGCTCATGGCGCCGCCGGTGTCCTTCGCGGACACCTTAACAGCGTTCGGGCAGGCTCCGAACAGCATGATTTGACTGTCCGTCCGATCTTCTCCGGCGCGAACGACATGGGCTCCACCCTTTGCACTATGTGTGGCGTTGGCGGCT
>JBILMQ010000383.1:0-2920 GCA_044375455.1 Caulobacterales bacterium
GCACCTACAGCCAAGCACGCGGCCCCGACGCGCGGTCTGCGCCTGCGCGCGCGGCCAGCAAATCCTGCGCCCCAAGCGCCCCGGGGCGACTGAAAGGCCGGCGGCGCAGCAGCGCTCAACCGGCCATGCCCGCGCGCTGTGCGAACGCGAAGGCCGACTGGGCAAGGGGGACAACGCGCTCTGCGTTGGCCTCCGCATGGGCGCTGGCCGCCGTGCCGTCGCGCACGCGCCCAACGATGCCCTGAAGAATCGCGGCGAGGCGGAACATATTGTAGGCGAAGTACCAGTCGGTCTGGGGCAGACCCGCACGACCGGTTTTTTCGCAATACATGGCGACATATTCATCCTGGGTCGGAATTCCAAGCGCCTTCAGGTCAAGCCCGGCAAGACCTGAGCGCTGGTTGGGCGCCATCACCCAATTCATCAGATGGTAGGTGAAGTCGCCGAGCGGATCGCCAAGGGTTGAAAGCTCCCAGTCCAACACCGCGATGACCCGCGGTTCGGTCGGATGCAGGATCATGTTGTCGAGCCGATAGTCCCCATGAATGACGGTCGTTGTCTCGCCAGGCGGAATCGACCGCGGCAGATAATCGATCAGCTTGTCCATCTCCGGAATCGTCATGGTCTCGGAGAGCTTGTATTGCTTGGTCCAGCGATCGATCTGGCGTGCGAAATAACTCCCCGGCTTGCCGAAATTCTCCAAGCCGACGGCCTTGTAGTCAGTCGTGTGCAGCGCCGCAAGCGTCGAGACCTTGGCCTCGTAGATCTTTCGTCTGGTCGGCGGGTCCATATCCGGCAGCGACCCATCCCACAAAATGCGCCCTTCCACGTTCTCCATGACATAGAACATGGTTCCGATGACCGCCTCATCCGTACAAAGCGCATAAGGGCGCGCAACGGGAAATCCGGTGGGATAAAGCGCGGCGATGACCTTGTACTCACGATCGACCGCATGCGCGCTGGGCAGCAATTTGCCGGGCGGCTTGCGCCGCAGCACGTATTTGCATTCCGCAGTCACCAGCTGATAGGTCGGGTTGGACTGTCCGCCCTTGAACTGACGCACCTCGAGCGGCCCGCGATACCCCTCGACATTGGCCGACATCCAGGCAGCAAGCGCTGCATCGTCGATGCGATGGCGCTCCTCCACCGGCTTGGTGCCGGAAAACACGTCTTCCACCATCGTATCGCTCATCGGCATTTCCCCGTCCCAGCACCCTGGCCGGCGCCCAGGCGCCCGCTTTCGCCGTGTTGTCGTCCTCTGGACGCCGCAAAGGCGGTCTTTGGTCTGGCGCACAATAGCGCCTCGCAGCGCGACGCCAAGTCCCGGCCAGGTCTGGCGACCGGCGGGACAGGCGCCATGGCCTCGCATGGCAGGCCGGCCCGGCCGCGCGCCCGCCCGCGACGGTTCGGGCGGTCCAGTCGCTGGCCGACGCCGATCGGCGCGTCGTGCGAGGGACGTGCGGGAATTCCTGGCGTCCCACCGCAGGGGCGGATGCAAGGGAGTGATCCGGGCGACCTATGAGGCGCAAATCGAAGCCGTGCAGTTGCGGAACGGCTTGAGCAGGGGCGAGGCTTGGCGGAACCACGCTCTTAAGACACCCTCCCGCCAGAGACGGACCGGAGACGGAAAGGCAGTCCTATGCTCGTTCGCCGCGCTTTGCTCACCCGCCTTGGCATCTCCGTTCTTGGGGCCGCCGCCGGGGTGCAGTCCGCCCGGGCGCAATCCTCCAGCGCAACAGCCGCAGGAGGAGATATCGCCCAAGCCCTCACGCCCTATCGCCTGGGCATGATCCGCCCCGCTTTGCTGGCGCGCGCAAAGGCCGCCCTTGGCCGGCCGGAGATCCGCCGCACCGATCGCCTGGCGGTCGTGGATCTCGCGATGCCGTCGCGCACGCCGCGGCTATTCCTGATCGATCTTCACGCCGGGGCCGTCGAAAGCTTCCTTGTCGCCCATGGCAAGGGCAGCGATCCGGATCACACCGGGGTTGCATCCCGTTTCGGCGATGAGCCCGGTTCGAACATGACGCCGCTTGGCGCCTTCGCAGGCGCAGAACGGTATCAAGGCAAACACGGCCTGTCGCTGCGCCTCGATGGTCTCGACCCGGCAAACGCCAACGCCCGCGCGCGCGCCATCGTCCTGCACAGCGAATGGTACGTGAGCGAGGTCATGGCGCGGACACATGGCAAGCTTGGCAGATCGAATGGCTGCTTTGTGGTGGACGAGGCGGTCCTGCCGCGCGTGCTCACCGCCATCGACGGGGGCGGTCTGCTCTACGCTGACGCCTGACGCGAACAGGATCAACGCCTGCGGCCGGCGCGCCCCCTGCAGGAGACGATCGCATACCCTGCAGGCGCAACGATACAAGGCCGATGGCAGCCTTGCCGCGGCGCGCCACAACGGCGCGTCCCGAGCGTCTGCCCAGAGCGCCATCATCCCCCGCCTCCTGGTCCCGCATCTGGGTCCCGCATCTGGGTCCACATTGGATGGCAAAGCACCCTCTCGCCGCGCAGCTTCCTTTCCTCGAACTGCATTCCTCCCAAATGGCCTTCGCCCCAGATCGCCTTCCTTCAGATCTCGGGCCGCCTGATCCTGGGCCGCCTGATCTGGGGCCGCCTGATCTGGGGCCGCCTGATCTCGGGCCGCCAAAATCCCCTTCAGGCCCAATCCCCTTCCCCTACGTCCGGCTTGGCCTGCCGCGAACGCGCCTTATGATCCTCGCGCAATAACCGTGGAGAGACGCCCATGCCTGAAGCCTGGATTATCGACGCCTGCCGCACCCCGCGCGGCATCGGCAAAGTTGGCAAGGGCGCGCTTGCGTCCATCCATCCGCAACAGCTGGGCGCCGCGGTGCTCAAAGGACTCGCCGAGCGCAACGGGCTCAAAACGGCCGACGTCGACGACATCGTTTGGGGCACGTCG
>JBILMQ010000384.1:0-2916 GCA_044375455.1 Caulobacterales bacterium
TCGCATGCCTCCTGCTGGTCAGCTTCGCGCCAGCAGAGATCTTCAAGTTTCCGCTGCTGTTCACGAACTCGCAGAACATGCAGACCTTTGCGCGCGAGTTTCTCAACCCCGACTGGTCGCGCTTCGTCCAATATCTCGATGCGATGTGGCTGACGGTGCAGATTGCGATCTGGGGCACTTTCCTCGCGGTGATCTTCTCGGTCCCGTTCGGGCTCTTGTGCGCGCGCAACATTGCCCCGGCGTGGCTTGTCTGGCCGATGCGCCGGCTGATGGACATCCTGCGGTCGGTGAACGAGCTCGTATTGGGAACGATCTTTCTCGTCGCGGTTGGTCTTGGACCGTTTGCCGGCGTCATGGCGCTCGCGCTGCACACGATGGGCGTGCTTGGCAAATTGTTTTCAGAAGCCGTGGAGGCGATTGATCCGCGGCCGGTGGAAGGCGTGCGCGCCACCGGCGCCGGCAAGTTGCAGGAAGTGGTCTGGGGCGTGATCCCGCAGGTCGCCCCATTGTGGACCAGCTATGCGCTCTACCGCTTTGAGAGCAATTCGCGCTCGGCCACCGTGCTGGGCCTGATCGGGGCCGGCGGCATCGGACAGCTGCTCTTTGAGAGCATCAACAGCTTCAACTACGGGCAGACAGCCGCCATCGCCATCGTGATCGTTGTCGCGGTCAGTGTGATTGACCTGATGAGCCAGGTGTTGCGTAACCGCCTGCTTTGACCAGGGCCTGTGCTAATCAGGGCCAGCGCTGGTCAGGGCCTGGATTGGTCAGGGCCTGGGCTGGGCGCTGTTTCCTCAGGTCAGAGCAGCAACATCACGCCGCCTGATCCTCCGCAATCGGGACATCTTCGCCCGGCAGCGGCGGCCTGGCGCGGATCATGTCGGCGGCCTTTTCAGCGATCATGATGGTGGGGGCATTGGTGTTGCCCCCCACCAGGGTCGGCATCACGGATGCATCGACCACCCGCAGGCCCTCCAGACCGCGCACGCGCAGGCTGGCATCGACCACGGCGCGATCATCGACGCCCATGCGGCAGCCACCGACAGGATGGTAAATCGTTTCTGCCGTCTCACGGATCCAGGCATCGATCTGCGCATCCGTGCGCACCGTCGGACCCGGTTCGCGCTCAGGCCCGCGGAATGGCGCAAGCGCCGGCTGGCTGAAGATCTCGCGCACGACCTTGACCGAAGCGCGCAGGGCGAGGCGGTCTTCCTCGGCGGCGAGATAATTCGGATCGATCACGGGATCGGCGAAGGGGTCGGCAGACGCCAGGGTGACTGCGCCGCGGCTCTGCGGGCGCAGCTGGCAGGCGTGAACACAATAGCCATCCTCCGTCATCTCCACACGCGCGTGATCTTTGACGATGGCGTTGACGAAGTGGAGTTGCAGATCGGGGCGGTCGAGTTCGGCGCGCGATTTGAGGAAGCCGCCGGCCTCCAGAAAATTCTCCCGCCCGGGTCCCTTGCGACGCAGCATGTAGTCGAGCCCCACGGCAAGCTTGTTCAAGCCCTTATTGACCGTGTAGGCCGTGATAGGTCGTGTGCAGGCGTGTGCGAGCAGGACGTCGAGATGATCCTGCAGATTCTCGCCAACGTCGGGATGGTCCAGAACAACAGGAATGCCGTGCCGGCGCAGCTCCGCAGCAGGGCCGATGCCCGACAGCTTAAGGACTTGGGGCGATTGGGCCGCCCCTGCGGCGAGGATCACCTCACGCCGGACCCGCACTGCAATCGGCTGGGCTGCAGGCTTCTTGACGAATTCAGCGCCGACCGCGCGGCCCTTTTCGATCAGGATGCGGCTGGTGCGCGCGCCGGTCTCCCAGAACAGGTTGGCGCGGTTGAGGGCAGGATGAAGATAGGAGAACGAGGCGCTCGCGCGTTCGCCGTTGCGGATCGTCAGCTGATAAAACCCCATGCCCTCTTGTTGACGGCCGTTGAAGTCCTCCGTCAGCGGATGCCCGGCTTCGCGGCCTGCCTCAACAAATGCCGCGAACAGGGGATTGGCGGATCGTCCCCAGGAAACGCCGAGCGGGCCGCCAACCCCATGATAGGGATCCGCCCCGGCCTCGAAGTCTTCTGAGCGCCGGAAATACGGCAGCACGTCGCGATAGGCCCAGCCCTCGAGCCCCATCTGGCGCCACTGATCGTAATCACGGGCGTGGCCGCGGACATACACCATCCCGTTGATCGACGATGAACCGCCCCAGCCCTTGCCGCGCGGCCACCACAGCCGACGCCCGTTCAGATGCGGCTGCGGCGCGGTCTCGAAGCCCCAGTTGTACGCGTTCCTCGACTTGAACAGCGATCCCGCGCCGGCTGGCATCCTGACAAGAAGTGAGCCGTCCTTGCCGCCGGCCTCCAGCAGCAGAACCGTGGCGCCGTCCTCTTCGGTCAGGCGATTGGCGAGCACGCAGCCCGCCGATCCAGCGCCGATGATCACGTAGTCAAATTCAGTCATGGCGCCGCGGTGGGGCATTGCGCGTTCCTTGCGTCTGGCGGCCTGATCCGCCCTATGGGACTCGATTGGGGCAAGTTGTAACGGTGCGTCAATGCTTGACTGTCACCATCCTGGCGGAGCTGCAACATGTTGGATCCCACTCCGGCCGCAGGCAGCGCGCCGCGCCACGGGCAGAAGACGCTGGAACATGGGTCTGAGTTGACCGCGCCGCCGAATGTGACGCCATTTGGTCAGGCGCCGGATGGTCAAGGATCGCCCGGTCCAGGGCCAGAGAGCAAGACCGGGAGCCAGACCGGGAGCCAGACCGAGGCGAGCCGCGCCGCGATCACTACCCCGTCCAGGACCTGCGCCCCGTCGCCAACCCTCCCCCCGGCTTCAGCCGCACCCGTGCGAGGGGCGGGCGCGCCGTCAAAGCCATGCGCCCCATCGGCTGACGCGGTGCGGCCGGATTATCCGGGC
>JBILMQ010000123.1:0-9718 GCA_044375455.1 Caulobacterales bacterium
GTGCGATTGGGAACGATGTCGATGTGCATGGGCGCACACGACGACCTCTGACAAATAATGCACTGAGTCATCGCGTCGCATTACATGGGTACATCATCGCGCCGGGAGGTGGTCCCGAAATGACCATAAATGAATTGAAATCAGCGCAGTAACGGGAAAATATCAGCTGGTTCGCTCAGGAACTTCAGGCTAATTCAGCCCCGCGTGTGCGGGGAAGGGAGGACGCGGGGCGCTACCCGCTGGCGCAGGCGCGGTTCAGCCCCGCGTGCGCGGGGAACGGGCGCTTTCAAGTATTCCTCTCCGCCCCTTCGACGAAGAGCGCCACCAGCGGTTTGTTGATGTAGAAATGGTGCTTGCCGAAGGTCTGCTTCTCTAGGAATCCTGCCTTGGTCAGCTGATCAAGATATCGCGCCGCGGTCTGGCGCACCACGCCCACTTCCTGGGCGAGATATTCGATCCGCGTATACGGGTGGCGGAACAGGTTGTTCAGTAGGTCCTGCGAATAGAGCTTCGCGTGGTCGTCGCGGATGCGCTTTTTATAGTCCGCCATCAGCCCTGCGATGCCGTCGATCAAGCGCAGCGTTTCGACGGACGTATCCGCCACTGCGGTGAGCATGTAGATGATCCACTCTTCCCACGCGCCGTCTTCGCGCACGGCTTGCAGCAGGCGGTAGTAATCGCCCTTGCGCGTTGTGATGTAGCGGCTGAGGTAAAGCAGCGGGATGTGCAGAAGGCCAGTCCGCGCGAGGTAGAGCACATTGACGATCCGCCCGATGCGGCCGTTTCCGTCCGAGAAGGGATGGATGCTCTCGAACTGGTGGTGGATGATCGCCATTTTCACCAGCGGGTCGAGGTCGCTTGCTGCGTCGTCGTTTATGAAGCGCTCCAGCGCCGTCATCTGGTCGATGATGTCATTGCGGTCCTGTGGGGGCACATAGACCATCTCACCGGTCTTGTCGTTGCGCAGCGCCGTTCCCGGGGTCTCGCGAAAACCCTCGTCCGTGCGTTTCAAGACGCGAAACATCTCAATGATGATCGTGTTGGTCAGCAGCCATTGGGAATGGCTCATCATGTCCCAGCCGCATTTGAGCGCATCGCGATAGCGGGCCACTTCCTTTGCAAGGCCGTGATCAACGCCTTCTGGGAAAATCGCGGCCTGGAACAGCTCCTCCTGTGTGGTGATGATGTTCTCGATTTCCGAGCTCGCCCACGCTTCCTGAAGGGAAAGGGTGTCAATCAGGATGCCCTGGTTCGGGATGGCCGTCGCCCGTCCCTTCACCTCAGCCAAACGCCTGTGCGCCAAGGCCGCCGCCCGCAGGACTGCCGGCGTTTCAAGCACGCCAGGCGGCGGCAATGGCGGGATGGCGTAGGTTGGCTTTAACATGAGGCGCGTCTCGTGTTATCAAATCGCATTTTTTTTAACACGATGGGACGTTCATGTGCAAAAGTTCGCTGTTTGCGAACATGAGGGCGCCCTTCAGCTCCCAGTTCGGGGCTTCAACCGCCCCATTTAAGCGCGGCCGAGCACGTCCACCCCGCCATTCCTCGTGTCTGCCGGGTCCATATCCGGCCCAGATGAAGGCCTGCGCTCCGGTCCCGCCGCTTTTCCTGGTTCCCGGCGCCGTAGCCCCCGCCCCCGCTGTTGCGATGATCAACCTCATGATCGCGTTCGCAAAAGGTTGCGACGCAGCCAGCAACAGGCTTGCGGGTGGGGGGCAGAGTACCCCCGTCGCTACAGGGTTCACCGATATTTGAACGTCTAACCGCAGTTTGCCATCCACCAGGTGTTTATTAGGTGTTTAGCGCTGGTAGGCTCGAAGACCAAAAACCGCGAAACCCTTGGGGCCCTTGGTGGTGGCGGGTGGAATTGAACCACCGACCTTGGGGTTATGAAACCTGCGGGCGTTTGAGCTTGCTGCGGGGTCCTGAGGGAGACCCTTCCTTTCGCAGATGAGGCAGCTGCAGGCGGCGATGCAGAAGGCGGCGTGATGGTGGAAGCCGCGCCATCCGCGCCCCTCAGAGTGCGACGGGCCGATCTGCTGTTTCTGCTCCTCACAGGCGCGTTCACTGCGCCATCGCGCCTTGGCGTGATCGACAAGGCTTTCGAAGGCGATTGTTTCACGGTGCGTGAAAATCCACGACTTGGATGGCGCCTTGTCGGCCTGCGGCCAGTCGATGGTCGACCACCCGACCGGCCGCGGCGTGGCGCGCCACGGGTCGCGCTTGCACCGGCCGGCGCCCGACGCGGGCGAAGCGGGAAGTCAAGTGCGTGATTGGTCGTCCTGCAGGTGTCGCGTTTGCCTCATAACAGGCGCCAGCGAGAACGCGAATTTTGTCCCCGATGCCGGCTTGTGATCTGCACTGCGCCTGAAGTGATTGGTCGGGCGTGGTCGCGTCCCCGCCCGCGCCAGGCCCTGGCAGGCCTCGGGCCTCGCCCGGCGGCCAGATGCTGACATCTCCCTGAACCCCCAAACGGTACTCAGGTCGGAGGCCCGCCAGCTCGTCGCGGAACGCTGTAGCCGCGCGGCAACCTGCGTCTGCGAGCACGCTGCCGCGGCTTACGCCTGCGGCGCGCGCATCCTTGATCGGTTGCAGTGCGATCTGTGGCTTCGCTTGACACGCGGCGTCGTCAGCAAAACCAGGCTTTTCCTGGCCGGTGCGCATCGTCGGCCAGAATCGCCAGCAGATAAGGTCTGTACGCCACGGGCAGGCTTGCGCGATCATCAGTGATCAAGGACGTCACAGCGACCTGGGAGTTGTCCTGTTTGCCCGATTGCCCGCAGTGCTGGCGCATCATGCGACGGAGTGTTTTGCCGGCCTGGGAAAGACAGGATCGTCGACGATCCAAGTGCGGATCTCCCCGTGCTTCTCCATCCGGCAAACTCGATGGTCGCGCACCTTTACCAAGGGTCTGTCGTGCGACCATGGCGCCTTGCAAACGATCTGAAGCATCGGCTGATCCTGCGCAGAGCTCCCGTGCCGGCGCCGTCATCGCCGCCATCGCCGCCACGCGCTTTCGGTCGGCCGGCAGGAGGAGCCAGGGACACAGATCCCTCAAAGGCCCGGTGCGGTCAGCATGGCCGATGGCGCCCGCCAGACCCTCATCATTGGCTTGAAAACGGCTTTACGCTCAGGGCTTGAAGGGTCCATCGGGGGGCTCCGCCGCTGATCGAACCACCAGCGTGGCAATGAAGCCCCCTGCCAGGATTTCCCCAGGATGCGACCGGCTGTCTCGGTTTGCTGAGCCAGTGGGACTAGGGCTTCGGCGGGCTGCGCCCGGTCACCTCGTCGCGCGCGCCTGAGATGGCGCGCCAGACCGCGAGCGCCTGTGCGGTGGCGGCCACATCATGCACCCGCACCACGGCCGCGCCCGCCTGCGCCGCCCACAGGGCGGCGGCGAGCGAGCCGCCGAGGCGGGAGTCCGGCGGTGCGTCATGATCAATCCGGGCGATGAAGCTTTTGCGCGAAGCGCCGACAACGAGCGCCCGGCCAAAAACGGCGAAGTCGGCGAGGTCGCGCATCAAAACGAGGTTGTGCTCCAGCGTCTTGCCAAATCCGATGCCCGGGTCAAGCCACAGATTGGCGGGTTTCACGCCGGCCTCGACTGCGGCGCCGATCCGCTGGCTAAAGAATTCCGTCACCGCGCGCGTCACTGGCATTTGGTAGTGGGGAGCCGACTGCATGGTGCGTGGCTCACCGAGCATATGCATCAGGATGACTGGCGCTTTGATCGCGGCCGCGACCGCGACGCTGTCGGGGGAATAGCGCAGCGCCGTGACGTCGTTCCAGATGTCGGCGCCGGCGTCAAATGCGGCGCGCGCGACGCCGGGTTTCATGGTGTCTATTGAGATGGCGATCGCCGAGCGGCTGCGCACGGCGCGCACCACCGGCAGCACGCGACGCAGTTCCTCTTCCTCGTCCACCGGCGCCGCGCCCGGCCGGGTTGACTCCCCGCCGATGTCTAGAATGTCTGCGCCTTCGCTCTCCAGGCGCGCAGCCGCTTCGATCGCCGCACCGGGGTCAAGGCAGCGTCCGCCATCGGAAAATGAATCGGGCGTTATGTTCAGGACGCCCATGAGGAGCGGGCGGTCGGCGTGGATCAGGGGCATTGCGGCGCTTCAGGGCTTGGGTGTTGGACGGACGTCCTGGCCGGGCGTTCCGCCAGAGAGTCCCGGGGCAGGGGTCCTGAAGAGGGGTCCGCCACGGTGTTCGGCCAAGGTCGGCGTCGGACTCTCCTGTGGACCTGTGGGGACGGCTTCTGGCCTGCGCGGCCGCAGACGGTTAGGCCGGTCGGATCACAAACGCAACCCAGGGCCCGCCAGGCCGGAGCAAAGCTCTTGACCCGCTGTGTCCGGAGCGCGCGGGGCCGGAAAACGCCGTCAGCTGCGCCAACGCAGGATCCGCGGCTCGATTGGATTCGCGAACTCCCGGCCTGCGGCGCGGCTGTCGGCCCACTCCCGCTTGAGGCGATGGTACCATTTCGCCTGCACGTCGATGTCGTCGATCCACAGCAGCGCCGGCTGGTGGCGCAGCCCCTCGCTCTGCAGATCGACCATGCGACCGTCCTGGTCCAGGAACACGCCGGCCGCGCGGCGCAAGATCGGTTTGAGCAGCGACAGCCAAGGCGCGCCCGACCAGTAGGTGATCTGGGTGATCCGTGTGGCGTCTGCGCCTTCCGGGGTCAGGCAGGTCAATGTGAAGACTCGCGCCCCGCCGGCCTCGATGAGTTCCCAGCGATACCCTGGAAGCTTGAACACGATCTCCGTCGAGGGCTTGGCGCCGAGGATCGCATAACCGAGCGAATTTCCGCTCGGGTGATGCTTCGCCATCGCCCATCCGAAGTCGCGCGGCTCGAAGGCCTTCGCCTTTTCCCGCTTCTTGGCGCTTGGCGGGCGCCACCACCACTGAGAATGCACGTAAGGCACATGCGCCGGGTCCATCAGTCCGACCACGGCATGGTCCATGTGAGACTGGAAAACCCGACTGATAATGAACCGCGGGCGCCCTGGCGCGTCTGGGAAATCCGGCGGCGGAAGGCCCGGTGCGCCCTCAAAGCGCGGATCGCCGGCGATGAACACGAAAATCATGCCCTGGCGCTCAACCACGGGATAGCTGCGCACCCGGATCCGCCCAGGGTCATAGGGTTGGCCGTCGACAAGGCTTGGGATGTGCTTGCACTGCCCGTCGCCGCCGAAGCGCCAGCCGTGATAGGGGCACTCCACGCTGGTCTGACCGGCGTCGCAGACCTGCCGTCCTGCAGACAGCGGCGCAGCGCGATGTGGACAGATGTCGCGGATCGCAAACACACCGCCCATCGCATCGCGCCCGATCAGAACCGGTTCGTGCAGGATCTGCCGGCGGAAGTGACGCCCCGGCGCGAGCTCGTCCGATGTGGCGGCCAGATACCACATGTCCAGCACCAGCCCGTCCTGCGAGAGGCCGGCGGGGCGGGATGCTGATTGTCCGTCTGCCATGCGCGCACTGTGTCCGACTGTCATGGTGCCAGCCGGCTTCTACGCCATCGGCGCAGGCCGCGCCATGGCGCGGCCTGCGTTTGACGCGTGCGCCCCAGGATTTTTCGCCATTCCGGCGCTGCGCGCGCCAGGCTTGGTCGCCGCGTCGTCGGGCGACATCCGCCGCCGTCTCTGCGCGCGCCGTGTCCTTTCGATCCGGCAGGCCGCCCGCGTCACCCCCGCCCCGGGCCCCGCCCCGGCCCCGCCCCGGGCTCCCCGGGGGGCTCTCCCCCGGGCGCCTTATGCGCAGAGGCTGGACAGCCCGCGTCGCGGGATGTGCCGCACATGTTCGCCTGCCGAAAGCGATTCATGCCCGATTCACCCCAGTGCCTCACATTGACTCCCAGATTTTCCCATGTTTTCCCATATCTGGCCGCCAGAACGCGGCGGGGGCGCCCATGTTTCTGTCCAAAACGCCGGGCAAGTTGGATGCGAAGGGCCGCCTGCTGGTGCCGGCGAGCTTTCGCGCGAGTCTGACGGCGGCCGACGGATCGGCGACGTGCTATCTGCGGCGGTCGTTCGAGGGGGCCTTCCTGGAAGGCGGCGGCGCGGCCCTGATGGCGAAGTACGCCGCACTGCTCGACCAGTTCGGCCCGCATGAGGATGCGCGGGCCGACTTCGCGTATTCAATTTTTGCCGCCTGCGTCGCTCTGACGATGGACTCCGGGGGACGCATCTTCCCGCCGGCTGATCTTCTCTCCCACGCCAGCATCACCGATGATCTGGTCATGGTCGGCGTCGGCGATCGCTTTCAGATCTGGAACCCGGCTCTCTATGCGGCCCGCGAACAAGAAGCGATTGCGCGGGCCGCCCGCACCAAGGCCGCCTTGCGGCCGCTTAGTCCCGCTGCCTCATGAGGCGCACCCAATGAGACATGATCCCGTCCTGATCGCCGACGTGGTGCGCGCACTCGCTCCGCAGGCTGGCGACCTGATCGTCGACGGCACCCTTGGCGGCGGCGGCTATGCGCAGGCCATCCTGGCGGCGGCTGATTGCCGCGTGCTCGGCGTCGACCGGGATCCCGACGCTATCGCGCGTGGCGCGGAGCTCGCCACGCGCTTGCCTGGCCGGCTCAGTCTGTTTCTCGGAAACTATTCTGATCTTGGGGCCGCGCTCGCTTCCATCGGGGCTCCGAGTTGCGCGGGGATTGTCCTCGATCTCGGCCTCTCATCCTTCCAGCTGGATGACCCCGACCGCGGTTTTTCCTTTCTGCGCGACGGGCCCCTCGACATGCGCATGGCGCGCGTGGGCCCGTGCGCGGCCGACATCGTCAACACATGGGATGAACGCCGGCTGGCCGACGCCATTTACCTCTATGGCGAGGAACGTCACGCCCGGCGCATCGCGCGCGCCATCGTCGCAGATCGTAAAGACCGGCCGTTCACCTCCACCGGCGAACTCGCCCGGCTGGTCGAGAGCGTCAAGGGCGGACGCCGCGGCGACCCTACGCACCCTGCCACTCAGACCTTCCAGGCGCTACGGATTGTGGTTAATGCAGAATTAGACCACCTAAATATGGTGTTGATAGCTGCCGAGCACGCGCTGGCGCCTGGCGGGCGACTCGTCATCGTGTCATTTCATTCTCTGGAGGATCGTGCGGTGAAGAGTTTTTTGACGCTGCGCTGCGGGCGCCAGCCGGAAATGTCGCGCCACCTTCCTGCGGCGGGTTCGCCGCACGCACCCTCCTTCGAGCTAATCTCTCGTAAGCCGATCACTCCCGGCCCAGAGGAGGTCGACGCCAATCCGAGGGCCCGGTCAGCCAAACTGCGCGCCGCCCGGCGCACCGGTGCGCCGGCCTGGCCCGACGAGCCGCTGCCTGTCTCCGCGGATGCGCGCGGCCTGCAGGCTGATCGGCCGGTGGGCAGACGACCCTCAGGCATCCGCCGCCCCATGAGCCCGTCGTGACACGCGCCAGCCTCATGACATTCCTGAAGCTCGCCGGCTTTGCGGTCGTTGTCGGCCTGGCGGTGCAGCTGTACCGCGCCAAGACCGCAGCCGAGGCGCAGCGTGCGCATATCGAGGCGCTGCAACGCGACATCGCCTCGGAACGCCGCGCGCTGACTGCGCTCAGGGCGGAGGAGGCGTATCAGGAGCGCCCGGCGCGATTGCGCGAACTCGCCGCCGAGCGCCTCGGCATGCAACCCATCCAGGCCTATCAGCTGCGCGCGCTGGCGCCGGACAGCGCGCCCGCCCCGGGCGGCGTTCCCGACGGATCCCGGGAGCAGGCGCCATGACCGGTCACCTGGGGGACCCGCCGCCGGGGCCGCAGGATGCGGTATGGGCGGTCTGGTCGGGCGTGCGCGATCCCTACCGCCCGCCCCCGGCCGGTCCGGCGCGGGCCTTCGCGCTCGAATCTGATCCAGTGTTCACCCGCAGCCGCATCAGCGCGCTCATCGCCATCTTTGTCCTTATCTTTGGTGCGTTGGGCGGCCGTGCTGCGCAGGTCGTGCTCACCCGTGATCCGGCCCCCCCGCAGCTGGCCCGCGAGACCCCGGCCCCGGCTGCCCAGCGCGCCGACATCGTGGACCGCAACGGCCAGCTCCTTGCGGCCACGATTACCGCCTATACGGCGTACGCTGACGCCCGGAAGGTCTGGGACCCGGACGCCACGGCCGCAGCGCTCGCCGCCGTCATCCCGGCGCTGGACCGTGATCAGCTGGCCGGACGTCTCGCGTCAAAGCGCGCCTATGTGCCGATCCGGCGCGGCCTCACGCCGCGTCAGATGCAGGCGGTGTTCGACCTTGGTCTGGCCGGCGTCGACTTTGAGATCGAGGCGCGGCGCGTCTATCCGCTCGGTCCCCTTGCGGCACATGTCCTGGGCTATGTTGATTATGCAGGGCGGGGCGTGCGGGGCGTTGAGCGCGCCTTTGACGGCGTCATTCGGGCCCAGAGCCAAGCCAACGAGCCGGTCAAGCTGACGCTGGATCTGCGTATCCAGTTCGCCCTTGAAGCCGAACTCGCCGCCGTCGCAAGCGAGTTTCAGGCCAAAGGCGGCGCCGGGGTCGTGATCGACGCCAGGAGCGGAGAAGTTCTGGCCCTCGCCTCCTGGCCGGCCTTTGACCCCAATGAGCCCGGCGACGCCGACGACGCGTCCACTGTTAACCGGGCCGAGCGCTCTTATGAAATGGGCTCAACATTCAAGCCCTTCACTGTCGCTATGGCGCTTGAGTCTGGCACGGTGGGCGCGGACGCTGTCATCGATGCGGCGACCCCGCTGCCGGTGGCGGACCGCATGATCCGCGATGCGCACCCGCTGGACGGCGTCCAAACCCTTGCCGATGTCTTGGCGCACTCCTCCAACATCGGTGTCGCCAAGCTCGCCCTCGCGTTGCCGCAGGACTTCCAGCGCAGCTTCCTCGCCAGTTTGGGCCTGCTTGATCCGGTCGCGCTTGGACCGGACAACCTGCTTATCAGCCGACCGCAGGCGCCCGGGACCTGGGAGCCGATCACCGCCGCGACAGTCGCCTACGGCCACGGCGTCGCTGTGTCGCCCATCCAGCTCGCCGTCGCCTTCGGCGCCATCGCCAATGACGGCGTTCTGGTCGCGCCCACCCTTGCACCGCGCGCGCCGGGAAGCGAACCGGTGCGGCGGCGGGCGATGTCCTCCGACACAGCCCAGATCGTTCTGGGGATGCTGCGGCGCGTCGTGACCGACGGCACGGGCAAACGCGCGGACGCGCCAGGCTATGGCGTCGCCGGCAAGACCGGCACGGCCGAGGTGCCGATTCCTGGGGGTTACGCGAAAGATCGACGCATCTCCAGCTTCGCGGCCGTGTTCCCGGTGTGGGAACCGCGCTATGCGCTGCTGGTGTTGCTGGAGGAGCCGCAAGGCGTTGCCGAAACGGGCGGAGAAGCGTCTGCAGCGGTCACCGCCGCTCCGAGCGTGGGCCGGCTGGTCGACCGCATCGCGCCGATCCTGGGCGTCGAACCAAGGTTCGAGCCTGAGGCGCCCGTCGTCGCGGCGCTGTCAGTTCGCCAAGCATCCGCCAAAGCGCCTGATTAGACTGCAACGGGCTGGACTGTTTGAGGGGATGGAATGTCTGGGAGAATGGGCGGGCAGGAGAAGCTCGGATGAAGCTGAGCGCGCTGGTCGAGGGTGCGGACGCCGCCGCAGGGGAGGTCGAGATCACAGGCCTCACGGCGGACAGCCGCAAGATCAGGCCTGGATATCTGTTCGCTGCCTTGCCGGGCGCGACGCAGGATGG
>JBILMQ010000124.1:0-9701 GCA_044375455.1 Caulobacterales bacterium
CCGATCATGAGCCGGCGTGGCAGATGCGCCGGCTGCGCGCCCTTGAAACGCTCGCCATGCAGCAACGGTCTGATCCTGAGGGCGTTGCGCAGCTCGCCGACCGGTTGGACATCACTGCGGCGCGCGCACAGCGCTATGGCACCCAGGGGCGATGTGTCGCTGGGGCCTGGTCGCCCCAGCCGATCGCAGATCCGGCGAACCTCGATGGTCGGCGCGCCGCCTTGGGGCTTGCCGTCTTCAGCGATCACGTCGCTGCCGCCACGGCCAGGTGCCCGCGCCCCGCCATTGCGAACGCCGCGCCGAAGCTGGAGCCCAATCTGGAGCCCAGTCTGGGGCCCAGTTTGGGAGCCAGTCCGGCGCCTAGTCCGGCGTCCGGTCCGGTCTCTGGTCCCGCGCCGGTCACGGCGGCCCCGGCAGCCGCCGCGCACGACGGCAGCCCATAAGGTCGCCGGCTTGCGACGCGCGCGATGCGCCCCCTTTCGCTGCACCCGCAAAGCGCCTACATAGTGAGCGTCGGTTTCGGCCGACTATGGCGATAAACGCCTGTGGAATAAGCGGACCGGACCCGGGTGCGATTCCCGGCGGCTCCACCAGCCTTCCCCGTCGTTGCGGGGCGTCTGGGGCCGATCAGGATCGACGGACGTGTAAAGACAGAGCTTTCGCCCGGGTGGTCCCGACATAGGCCAAGCCAAATAGTTGCCAACGACAACTACGCGGAACCTCGCGCCCTCGCTGCGTAAGCGGCAGAGACGTGAGACTTCTAAGTCCTAGGGTCTCGCAACCCTAGGCGGGGCCGGCGGGGCGCCTGGCAACAGAAGCCCCCGCATCTGCGCACACTGCATGGCGCCGGGGCCCGCCCCTCAATCGCACGGCTGCCCTGATCTTGAAGGCCTTGATCTTGAAGGCCTTGATCTTGAAAGCCCTGATCTCGAAAGCCCTGATCCCACGCCCTCGGCCCAGGCGGCCGGAGCGCCCGTCGTGTCAGGATCAGGCGTCCGTCGCGCAGCGCCCGCACAGCGCGTCGCCTGCGTCATCTCGCGGGCGGGTCCAGGCGCAACTCCTCAGGCGACACGTTGCAGCGCGCGTCACCTGGCCTCTTGCGCATCGCCAGAGCGTGCTAATCGTTGCCGTAGGCAGTGATCCGGGACTTGAGGTGGCGGCCATGGACATCAGGATGAACTTGCGCGCAGCGATCTTGAGTGCGGCTGTCGTTCTCTCGATCAGCGCAGCACCAGCTGAAACCCGGTATCTCGCAGGCCCTGCAATTGACGCGGCAAGCTTCATCGGCCCACCCCCGGAGCCTGGCTCTCTGGGCCAGATCATCGACAAGGCTGAGGTGCTTTCCTGGCAGGGACGCAAGACCGATCCGCGGTGGACCGAGGCGGTCGCCGACGTGGATCTCTCAATCTTCAACGCCTTCGATGCTGTCCTTGGCGACGCCTTCACGGCGGCGAACGCCCCCCGTACGGCTGCGCTGATGACGCGTCTTATGACGGAGACTCGTGACATCACCGGTGCGGCCAAAACCGCGTTTGACCGGCGGCGTCCCTATGAGACGGACCCGGGCGTCGTCCCGTGTGCGCCGGTTGCTGCGGGCACGCCCCTGTCAGGTTCCTATCCGTCAGGACACGCCATGGTCGGGTGGCTGGCCGCGCTTGTGCTGGCCGACATGGCGCCGGAGAAAGCCGATGCGCTGCTCGAACGCGGACGCCGGTACGGCGACAGCAGGGTGGTGTGCGGCGTGCACTATCCAAGCGACGTGACGGCCGGGCGCCTGATGGCGGCGGCAGTGTTTGCGCGCGCCCGCGCGAACCCCGATTTCCAGCACGACCTTGCGGCGGCCCGGCACGAGGTGCGCCGGCTGCTCGGGTATGCCGAAGCTGGATGGTTTGACCGACGACCGGCCCAGCGTCGCTGAGGGCGCGCCCGAGACCGCGCCTGGCCTCCCTTGGGCGGCGCAGCTTGACGCGTTGGCGCAAGGCGCCTACGTGGCTCCTGAAGTCATTCCGGAAAGGACGCCATGAGCGAGCCCGCAATCTTCGCCGACATTCGCCAGGCGGTGAATGAAAATGATGTCGTGCTCTTCATGAAGGGCACGCCCTTGATGCCCCAGTGCGGGTTCTCGGCGACGGTCGCCAAGATCCTCGACATCACCGGCGTGGACTTCGTTGGGGTCAATGTGCTTGCCGATCCGGAGATCCGCGAAGGGATCAAGGCTTTCACCCAATGGCCCACCATTCCCCAGCTCTACGTCAAGGGCGAGTTCATTGGCGGCTGTGACATCGTTCGCGAAATGTACGAAACGGGCGAACTAAAGCAGCTTCTCACCGAAAAGGGCGTTCTGGTCAGCGCGTGATGGTGGTCGCGCTGTTCGATCCTTTCGTGGCGCGCGAGGTCGAAATCGGCGCAAATCTGCCGTTGAATCTCTTGCTTGAGCGCATCGCCAGACTGGATCCTGACCGTTTTGCCGTGTCGCTTGACCGGGCGCAGGTGGAGATCGTGCAGCGATCCGGCGGGCCGCGGCTGAAGCTTGAAGGGCGCGCTGCCGCCACCCCTCATGGGTCGGTCCTAGAGGGGCGGCTGTTTCAGCCATCCCTCCTCGCGCCCGTCCCTGCTGCGCTTGGGCTGCTGGGCATTGCAGCCAGCGGATTTGCTGCGTGCGCCGCCGCCGGTTGGGCGCCGACGCCAGAAGTCTTTGCCGCCCTGGTGGCTGCACCCGAAAGGCTGTGGCCTGCCATTGCCGGGGTCGCCGGGGGGTCGGTCCTCCTCTATCTGGGCTGCGTCGTGCTCAGCTTGCGGGCGCGTGCGCGATTCTCCAACGCGGTGGCTGATGCGATCTTGCCAGCGGACGATCTGGCATGATGACGCCGCCGCCGGACCGGCGCGTGTTCGCCTTCACAACGGCGCCGACGCCGGGTGACATCGACGAAAATGGTCACGTCAACAACATCGTTTACCTCCGCTGGGTGCAGGACGCGGCAACCCGCCACTGGCGCGCCCAGACCGACCTTGACCTTCAGGCCAAATGGGCCTGGGTGGTCACCCGCCATGAGATTGACTACGCCAAGGCAAGCTTCCTAGGCGAGCTTCTGCAGGTGCGCACCTGGGTCGGCGAGGCCAGGGGGCCACGTTTCGATCGGTTTGTTCAGGTGATAGGGCCTGCCGGCGACCTGCGGACACAGGCCCGATCTGACTGGGTGCTGATCGATGCGGTGCGTCGCACGCCCGTCCGCGTTCGTCCTGAACTCGTTCAGCTGTTTTGCACCCCGCGGTGAACCAGGCATGTCTCTGGTCGCAGGAGCGCGCGCTGACGTCCCGCAATCTAAGCCACGAGGATCTTTCATTTCTTGAGGAAAAGCCCCGTCGAAACCCCGTGCCCCGCCAGTGGCCCGCCAGTATCTTGCCGGTATCTTGCCAGTGTCCTGCCAGTGTCCTGCCAGTGCCCCGATGCAGCGGCTGAGGTTTCGAACTCCATCGGGCATCATCCGGTCGGGCGGATCAGTTTGAAGCAGAATGTGCACGGCAATGGCGGTTCGACCTGGGAGCCGTCTCAGCCGATGTCGGCCATCGACTGGCCGTCAGCCAGCAAATCCGCCATGGGCCGCAAAACGCGCTTCACGCAGGTCTGTCCGGGCCCGTTGGGGATGAAGCCAAGAGTGGAAAGCAGAAGGTGTTGGGGTGGCGCCAAGGTCTGGAAATCGCAATTTCTGGTCAGGATCGCCGCGCCGTGGTCCAGGGCAGAGGTCGCACTGTGCGGGTTGGGCTGCACTGGCGACAGCGCCGGCGCGGCATGCTCCGCCGCATGGCAGTTTGAGACGATCCAGCCCTTGGGGTCCACCGCCACCCTGGGAAAGATGTCAACGCGCATAGCTGGAGCCAGCGTTTGTTGGCGGGCCGCGCCATGCCTTGCCGCGCTCGCCTTGTGCAAATTGAGCGCTGTCGCGCGGTGAGGCCCGGAGCGCCCGCCGATTGCCGGGGCAGATCACCGGACCCGCAGCCATTTCGTGTCGGGCGCCCTCCACACACAAGATTGAGACTGATGGTCGACGTATATCGGGCGATGGACGACGTGACGAAGGACGGTGGGGTGGCGGCGCCCGTGCGCGTGCAGATGGCCAAATTTGGTTTGGTCACAATTGGCGTCCACTCTCACGGTACGACTGTGTGAGTCGGCGAAGGAGTCCCTTGGTGCGATTGGCGGCGTTATCTGCAGCAGTGTCAGCAACCCTCGCTCTGTGTGCTGGGACCGCACATGCGCAAAGTCCCCAACCCGCGCCGGGCTCGGTCCCGTTCGGGGCCGCGACGCCGCCGCCTGCGCTGCGGGCGCCGCCGGGGCCCGCGACAGCGGCCGCGGGCACTGCGGTGCGGGACACCGCGCGGACGGGCGAGGCCGAACCGCCCGGTCCATCGGTCCAGCCAGGGCTGGCGCAAGGCCGCGCCGGCGAGCCGAGCCTGCCTGTTCGCCCGATTGAGGCGATCGGGCGCGATGGCGCTCCGGCGCCCGGGGCGCGGACTGGGGCCGGCCGGGTTGAAACTGGGCGCGCAACGAGCGAGCAAAGCGAAATCGAGGAAGACGCCGAGCAGTCCGATCAGGCTGACGAGACTGCGACCGACGCGGGACCGGAGGCGACCAGGGATGACCAGGTCGCGCCGCCGTCGCCCGCCGTGCTTGCCGCGCCGCCGCCCGGCTTCGGCACGTCGCGCCCGATGGTCATGGGCCCGCCGCCACCGGCGCCCTTGCCGGCGTCGCCGACGATGGATGCGGCGACGCCCTTGCGATTCCTGGAGCGTTTGAAGCTGCGCGAGCCAGGAGATCCGCGTGCCTTGTTCCTGCAGCCTGTTGTTGCTGTCGAGGCGATGCGGCTCACCGGCGCGGCCAGCTTTCAGTTCAACGGGCGTACACTGACCATCCCGTCGGGTGCTCAGCTTGCGCTCGCCGTGACGTCGGATCGCAAGCGCCTGTTCTGTGCTGACGCCTATGAAGCAGGGGCGGGCGTGTGGGGGTTTGCTGCGCGCCCGTGCCTGGAGGATACGGATGGGGATTCCAGGTTTGACCGGGTATGGCGCGGCGACGCTCTGGAATACGCCGCGCGCCTGCTGATTGCGCGGGTCTCTTTGCCAACGGCGCTGCTCCAACCCGCAGAATATCGCAGTCTCGCTCCGGAGGAGGGCCCGCGCGCCTTCGTCGGTCTGCAGTTTTCCCGCGCCACCGCGCGGGGCCGTCGACCCAAAACAGCCGAGTATTGTTTTCGGACCCTGTTTGGAAAGCCTGCCGATTACGAGGCTGTCGGACAGGCAATGTGCGTGCGCGGACCAGCTGGTCGCGGGGTCGTCACCGTAAACGGCGTGCGGTTGCAAATTGTCGCCTTCAACAGGCGCGCTCGCTCGGCGTCGTTCCAGGTGATTTCAGCCTATCCACCGCGGATCTGGACATATCATCCGCGCCTGTCTTCAGCAGACGCAGCCCGGCTCGCCGGCTCTTGACCATCCGCCCAAAGCCTGTCGCAAGGCCCGGCGCGCCCGGATCGCGCCCCTGGGCCCAGTCGCTGTAGCTTCGCCGCAGCTTCCCCTTGCGCGTCCCGTGCAGAACCCGCACGATGAATGGCCAAGACACCATCCGGGCCCAAACGTCGCCGGCCACGCGCCGCGCTGACGGGCTTGGATCGGGGGCGCAGACGTCCGTGACGGGTTGCCCCCCAGACGGCGTAACCCGGAAAGGGGGGCTGACAAAGGCCCCCCTTACGAGGGACCGCCCGGGAAGGACCCCCCGGGGAAGGAACTCCCTGGGATGGTGCGCCCAGAAGGTGCGCCCTGGGAACGGGTAGGGAGGCGGCGATGCAGGCGAGTATGCGTGCGCGAATCGGTATCTGCGCCATCCTGGTGGTGGTGGCTGGCTGCGGCGGGCCGCCAGCCGGCGGCGCCCCGGCCGCACCCGCTGAAGCGGCCCAGGGGCTGGACAATGTGGCCAATACCGACCCGCTTCCCGGCGCTGACGGCTGGTCCAGCTATGCTGCTGCAACGGGCCCGGCCCTCGTCTATCGCGACCAAGACGCAGCCCTGATGGAGCTCTCCTGCATCGCAGACGCCGGGCTCCTTGGCGTCAGCGGCGCGCTCGGCGGTTCCCCGCCGCCCTCGCGACCTGGCGAAACCGCTGCCATCGCCTTTGCCGGAAAGCGCTTCAGCGGCGCCATCGAGCCAGCACAAATTGCAGGACACTCCGTTGCGATCACGGTTCCTCTCACCGCTGATCTGGTGCGCGCCATGCGCACTGCAGATACTGCACGACTGATAAGGGGCGGCGCGTTTATCGACACCAACCCGGGCGGCGGTGCGCAACTGGCCGGCTTCGCGCGCATGTGCGCTGTGCAAGCAGGTCTGTCGCACTAAGGCGGCGGGCCACGTTCATGCACGCGGTGCGCTGGGCCGCTGCGGTTCGCCACGCGCCCGTCTGCAGGCGGAGTTCGCCCCGGTCCGGTCCATTGATCCCCGGTCCATTGATCCCCGGGGCCATCGATGGTCAGGTCATCGATGCGCTGGTCATCGATGCTGGGACCATCAATGCCGGCGCCATTCTTACTGCGGCCATTTTTACTGGCGCCATTTTTACTGGGGCCATTTTGCTGGAGCCATTTTGCTGGAGCCAAGAGTTTCCGCGCCAGCGGCTGTGGGCTGCGCAGGTTGGCCAAATGGGGTCCCGATCACATCCGCCCGGGCCGGCGCATCGCCCACATCACCGGCGCCTCGGGCGCGGCCCTGAATTCGGCGATCACTTCGAAGCCATGGCGGGCATAGAGGCCCACATTGCGCGCAGTCGCCGTTTCGAGGTAGGCGGGCAGCCCGCTGGCGTCGATCCTGGCGAGGCGCGACTTCAACAGATGCGATCCGCATCCCTGTCCTTGGTGCGCCGGATCAACACCCAAAAACATCAAGTACCAGTGCGGTTCCCGGATGTGATGTACATCCATGGCGGCGCGCATCAGGCGCATTCGACCAAGCCCGGCCCAGCCTACGGCAGCGACAAACACCGGGATCAGGCGCAGTTCGTCCCAGGTCGACAGCTGCGCTGGCGCAGCCGCAGGCGGGGCCCAGACGGCGACGCCGAGGCCATCGCCCGCGACATCCACGGCTCCGCCAGGGGAGAAGTTCAGGCGCAACAGTGCGCGAAAGAACCCATGCAGGGTGCGCAGGTCGCCCACCCGTCCGCGCAGCCATGTGAATGCCGGATCGTCGTGGAAGGCCGCTGACAGCACCCGGGCCAGACCATCCGCCTCGTCTGGAAGGCCTGAACGCACTGCTGGCGGGAAGATCATTACACCTTTTCACTGACGCGGATGGCGATCCGACAGCCAAACCGAATGACAGCGCTGAGCAAACGATATCCCGGCGCCTCGCGCGCGCCCTCGGCGATCGCCAAATCCTTGTGCGCGATCTCATCCTTTCGGAACTCTTCAACCATGGCGCTGAAGGCCGGATCGCGCGCCCCCAATTCCTGAAGCTGCGCGTGATAGTGCCGGTCAATGACTTCCTCAACGGCCGCCGTGCAGGCGTGAGCCGCCTTTTCGCCGAGCAGCGCCGTCGTCGCGCCGAGAGCAAAGCCGGCCGCGTTCCACAGCGGGGCCAGCATGGTCGGGCGCGCCCGGCCGGCTCTGATCAGAGCATCGAAGGCATCCAGATGGCGCTGCTCCTCACGCTCCATTTCTGCGATTTGACCGGCGATGCGGGCCTTGCCGGGCGCACCGGCCAAGACCGCGCGTTGGCCGCGATAGATCGCCACCGCACCATACTCGCCGGCATGGTCGACACGGATCATTTCGGCCATGCGTCGGCCCCAGCCCGCGTCGCCCGGCAGGTCCGGACGGACCTTCGCGGCGCTGGCATTGCCGGTTGCCGCTGTGTTCATTCCGGACGCGCCGTCCTGTGGACCGCTGGTCGTGATCGTCTGCTGCAGTTCCATCGCCCCGAACGCCCCTGCGCCAATCGCCCCTGCGCCAATTGCCCCTATGCCAGTCAGTCCTTTGCGGCTCAGTCCTTTGCCGCTCAGTCCTATGCTGGTCAGGCCTATGCTGGTCAGGCCTTTGCTGGTCAGGCCTGCGCTGATCTCCCCGGCTCGATGCGATCCTGCCGCACCTGTACCCTATCTGATCGCGTCACGCCTAATGGCGGCAGGCTTGATCGTGTCAAGCCTGATCCTGTTGGGCCTGATCCTGTTGGCTTGCCTCTGTGTTTTGATCGTCGCTCAGCGCCTCGCGGCGCGCGCTGGCGGAGGCCGCCATGAAACTCATAATCGCCAAGCCGGCCGACACAAGCGCATTCCATCCCGCCATCGACAGTCCAAGCATCCGCCACGCCGCCTCATCGCAGGGAACGACAACGGTCGGCCGGGCAAGCGCCGCCAGAAGATCCTGCCCTGCCGCAATGACGGCGCCGGGCGTTGCACTGCATGTCTGAGGCCCCGGCCAGAACTTCCACTCGGCGCCAGCGTGGTACACGGCGACCACGCAGCCCGTCAGGAAAGCAAGACCCAGCAGCACGTCAAAGGCGCGGGCCACAGGCGTTGATCGCGTCATCAGGCGTGCGGCCAAGGCCGCGCCCGCCAACGCCAGCACCCCCCAATAGACCTCCCGTTGCCGCAGGCACAGCGCGCAAGGCGCCAGTCCCCCATACCGCTCGAAGGCATGCGCCGTCGCCAGCATGGCGGCTGCCGCGAGCGCGGCGAAGAAGGGCCAGCGCTGGGTGCGCACCACCATATCCGACAACCCGGTCAGGGAGCCGAGCAGGGGGCCGAGACCGATCCGCACCAAGCGTTCCTTTGCGTCAGCAGTTCATACGGGGCTAACTCAGGCGCCTGCAGCTGTCCATGCGACCGGCTCGCACACGCCGCCGGACCCGGACGCACAGGTGTTCATGCGCCCGGGCGCAGGCGCTCCGCCAGCCACGGGGCCGCACTCTGCAGCCACTCTATGGCGAAGCCGGCTCCATACAGAAGGCCAATCAGGAGTGCGCAAAGAAGGCCGATCCAGGCCGCCGCCACAGCAGCGCCCGCCGCCACGAACACACCGTCGCGCTGCAGCAGACCGACCGACAGCAAGGTGAGCGCCAGCGATGGGATGGTGTTTGTGATCGGCAGCATGATGGTGATCGCTGCGAGCGCCATGATGATTGCCGCCAGCCTGCCGCCAGGACCATCAGCCAGCAGCGTCAGACGCGGCCGCGCCAGCCTTTCCGTCCAGCCCAGCCGCTGACTGCAGAAGCCGGCAATGGCCTCAAGCCATTTTTTGCCGACGCGCTGGCGCAGAAACCAGCCCGGAAGCCATGGCTCCTCACGGGCGAACGCCATCTGCATGGCGAGCAGGAAAATCGGGATGGCGATGATCTGCGCGCCGGGCAGGCCGGGCACCAGGCAGGGGATGGTGAGCGCCAGGATCAGCAGGCCGAATGCGCGCTCGTCCAGCCGGTCGACGATTTCACCCACCGTCAAACCCTCAGGCCCCGCCGCAGCCGCGATGTCGGCGGTCACCATGATGAAGCCCCGTTTCGGGTTGTCGATGATGTTCATGCCGGTCCGCCGTCTCCTGCGCCATGCCCGGTCCTTCGCGAACCGATGCAGCGCTTGCTGCATAGCCGACCCGCCGCCCATCCCCAAGTCATCCGCGCCGCCGCGTTTGCGCCGTCTTGCGCCGTGGGTTTGGCCACAACTCGTC
>JBILMQ010000385.1:0-2896 GCA_044375455.1 Caulobacterales bacterium
GTCCAAGCCGGGCCTTGCCGGGCTTGTGTTGCTCTGCGCCAGCGTTCTCGTCGGGCTTCTTCAGATCATTCCGCTGCCGGCGGCGGTCTGGACGGCGTTGCCGGGACGGGGCGACCTTGCTCAAGCGATGACGCTGATGGGCGTGCCCCCGCCCGCGGCGCCCATTTCGCTGTTTTCCGGGTCGACGGCGTTTGCGCTGTTCGGCTTTCTGCCTGCGATTGCAGCCTTCACGCTCTCCGCCACGACAAATCTGCGGGCGCATCTTCGAACACTGGCGTTTCTGGTGGCGGGGATCACGGCTGCGAGCGTCTTGTTGGGCGTGGCGCAGGTGATCACCGGGCCAGGCTCTGCGTTCTATCTTTACGAGGTGACCGGACGCGGCGCGCCCGTTGGACTTTTCGCCAATCAAAACCACCAGGCGACCCTTTGCCTGATGGCTCTGCCTCTGCTGGCGGCCAAAGCGGGCGATGTGCGGGTCAATTGGCAAACCGGGGATCGCGATCACGGCCGGGTGCTGATCCTGGCCTCGGCCGCGATCGTGGCGACGCTGGGCGTGATTATTGCCGGGTCGGTTGCGGGCTATACGCTGCTGGGCCCTGTCATTGTGGCGAGCCTCCTGATCCTGCGCGGCTCGCGCAAGGGCCAGGCACGGCTTCTCGCGCCGCTGGCGGCCGTCGTGGTCCTCGCCGTGCTGGGCTGGCTCGCCGCCAACAGCCCCGTCCTGAAAGACCTTGGCCAGACCTCGCTTGAGGCGGGGCCCGGCGCCCGGCCTGACATGTTCGCACGCACGATCACGGCGATCTGGACCTATTTTCCGTTCGGGTCGGGCGTTGGAACCTTCCGTGAGGCCTATCCACGGTTTGAGGACGTCGCAACCGTCACAACCACCTTCGTCAACAACGCCCACAATGACTATCTGGAGGTCGCCATGGAAATGGGCCTTGCCGGCATGGTCCTGCTGGTCGGCGGGCTTGGCCTCTTTGCGGTGCTGTCCTGGCGCGCCTGGACCAAAACCGGTTCTGAAGCGCGTCTGCAGAAGGCGGCCAGCATCGCGCTCGCGGTGCCGCTGCTGCACAGCCTGGTTGATTATCCGATGCGCGCGCCAGGGCTCGGCGTGCTTGCGGCGGTCTGCGCCGGCGTGCTGGTCGCCACGACGCACAAGCCCCGCCAAGCGCACGATGACGCGGAAGGGCCTGCACACAGGCAGGTGACCCTCTAAGGAAAAACCACACAGCGGCCGCGAAGCACAGTCGACGCTGCCGCACTTGGCTCAGATCAAAGCGGACTTACTAACCAAATCCCAGCATTCGCCATGATAGCGTCGCACTTCTGGGGCCTTCCTGGCGCCTGCGACGCGGGGTGATCCGATGGCGTCTTCCCTTGTTCCGTTCTGGTCCGGCTTCTGTGATGACACGCAGGACACGGCCCCCCGGGGGGCCTCCCACCGGATTTCATCCGGCGGGCTTTCATCCGGCGGGCTTTCATCCGGCGGGCTTTCATCCTCAGGGCTTTCACCCTCAGGGCTTGCTTCCCCCTTCCGGTTATCCGGGCGCGCCAAGATGACACCCGAGACGGCCCCGCTTGGGGTCGCCCTCATGGTCATTTGCGGCTCAGCCGCCGCAATCTGGATCGCCGTCTTTGCGATCCTGAGCGCGTTTTAGGCCCCGCGCCCAACCCCGAGGCCAATCCGACAGCTTCGCCAGGCGCGCCGCGGCGCGCCTTTTTTGTACCCCGAAACACCCGTCCAGGTAGATTTGCACCGGTTTCAACACGCATGAATGGCGCCTCAGATCCTGCGTCCGCAGCTTGTCCGTGATCCCGCGCGCACCTCCCAGCCGCCAGGATCCTGCACGACCGCCATCGAGGCCGGCGCAAGCGCCAGCACGCATCCGCCCTTATCCGGCGCGAGGCCCGGCCTCAGTGCGCGCAGGACCATCGCGCCGCCATGCACAGCCCCTCTCCAGTCGATCACCGGGCCTGCAGGATCCGGACAGGATCTGGCCAGGATCTGGGGAAGGATCTGGGGACGGATCTGGGCAGCATCTGGCGACCATGGCCCTTGAACACACCTGCTGCACGCCCCTTTATGGTGAGCCTTCGCCATGACCGACGCCTTCTTCGCTCTCTCCAAACTGACCTGGGTGGTGCTCGCGCCGTCCAACCTGCTGGTGCTGATGATCGCAGCCGGTCTTGTGCTGCAGATCAGGACCGCCAGACTGCCGACATGGCCGGCGCTCTGGGGCCGACGCCTCAGTGTCGCAGGCGCCTCAGGTCTGATCGCAGTGACCGCGCTGCCCGTCGGCGATGCAGCGCTCGGCGCGCTCGAGCGGCGCTTTGCGCCTCTGGCGGCATGCACGGGCGGCGCAGCCCCCCCCTATGCCGGCATCATTGTCCTCGGCGGCGCCCTCTCCGCCATCGAGATCGATGGTCAACCATTGGACAGCATGGGCGAAGCCTCGGATCGACTGCGTCTCGCAGCCGCAATCGCCCGCGCCCGCCCGGACCTGCCCATTCTTGCCTCGGGCGGCATGACCTTCGCCAGCCCCGGCGCGCGCACGGAAGCGCCGATGATGCGCACGCTCCTGGCCGAACTGGGCGTCGCGCCGGAGCGTGTCATCATCGAACAGGCCTCGCGCACAACCGCCGAAAACGCCCGCCGCGCAGCCGCGCTGTCGCCGGCGGGCGCCGAAGCGCCCTGGATCCTTGTCACCTCAGCGTTTCACATGCCGCGCGCGGTCGGTGCTTTCCGCAGCGCCGGTCTGGCAGTGGTCGCCGCCCCAACCGACTGGCAGGTCGATCCCCACGCCCCCTGGCAGACCTGGAACGCCGCTGACCGCCTCCTGCGGCTCAACCTCGCCGCCAAGGAATATCTCGGACTTCTCGCCTACTGGCTGTC
>JBILMQ010000125.1:0-9629 GCA_044375455.1 Caulobacterales bacterium
GGAGTGTTTTGTCGCCTGGGCGGAAAGCCTGAGTGCGGCCGAGCCCGACATCATCGCCATCGACGGAAAGACCTCGCGGCGCGCCAAGCGGGGCGCCGCGCACCCGCTGCACCTCGTCTCCGCCTGGGCCGCCCGCCAGCGTTTGATGCTCGCCCAGCAGGCGACCGGCGACAAGAGCAACGAGATCAAAGCCATCCCGCTGCTGTTGGACAAGTTGGAGCTCACCGGCGCGCTGGTGACAACAGACGCCATGGGCTGCCAAAACGACATCGCCACAGCAATTCGCGCCACAGGCGGCGATTATCTGCTGGCGCTGAAGGATAATCGCCCGCTCCTGGCCAAAGACGTGCGGTTTTACTTTGAGCAAGCGCCCGCGGGGCTCAATACACACGAGACCTGCGATGCCGATCATGGCCGCATTGAAACCCGAAGGCACATCGTCAGCCACGACGTCGATTGGCTGTTCTCCGACCGACGTTACGCCGATGAACTGCGCCTTCCAGGCGCCAAGGCCATCGCCATGGTCGACGCGGAGGTCGACCGCCACGGCAAGAACAGCCGCGCCCAACGCTGGTATCTATGCTCCATGCCGATCTCCGCCGCGCTGTTCGTCAAGGCGGCGCGGCAGGTCTCGCGCAGCGAGGACCATGCGCAACGTCTCACGGCTCTGCAGAACACGGTCGCCGACTGCGAGAGCCGTCTTGCGCGGCTTTATCCGGCGATCGAGAACGGGATCGCTGACGCATCCGACCCCACGCTCAAGGACCGGCTTGCAGCCCTGAAGAGCGACCGCGATCAGGCGCAGGCCGCTAAAGAGCGCGCATTTGCTGAACTCCAGCCGGAAACCCGGGTCACCGAAGACAAGATCAGCGCCTTTGCCGCCTTGATGCGCGAGAACGTGGCGAACGGCGCCATCGCGTTCCGCCGCGCCTACCTGCGCTCGGTTATCGACCAGGTTGAAGTCGACGACGCCGAAATCCGCATCCACGCACGGCGTGACGCTCCGGAGCGCCTTGTGATGGGCGGAGGGGCTACTCCGGCAGGAGTGCCCGGTTTTGTTCGTAAGTGGCGCACCCGACAGGATTCGAACCTGTGGCCTCCACCTTCGGAGGGTGGCGCTCTATCCAGCTGAGCTACGGGTGCGGGACCGGGGTCGTAACCCCGTTGGCGCCGGCCGGTCAAGCGCAGGCCGCGGCGGCAGGGACCGCTCAGGGCGAAGCAGACATCCCTCGAGCCACACTTCCATGCTCTGCATCTTTGCGCCCTTCCGAGCGCATCAAAGGGCGCCGACGCAAACGCCGGTGCGAGGTCGTCCTGCGGGACTTGACTGGAGGTGGAAAGTGCTAAAAAAGCAACGGCTAGCAAACCGCTCGGGGGTCTAAAGCGGGGCCTGCTGGCTGCCTTTTCAGGGGATGCCTCGCACAGCAGAGTGCTCGGCTGAGCAGTCGGTGCAGGCTGGGCTTGGGGGGCAGGCTGGGCTTGGGATGGCTTTGGCGTGCGACTCGCGCGAGGGAACGGCGTGGGCCCAGATACTCGTGGGACCAGATGCTCTGGCCGGTGAGGCTGGCCGGACGCCATGGTCAGATGCACTGGGAAGGTGCTTTGGGCAGCGACCAGGGCCGCAGATGGGGCGCAATCATGGCAGAGTTCATCCCGGTTGAAGCCTTCGACATCGTGGTCTTTGGCGCCACGGGTGATCTCGCCCAGCGTAAACTCATGCCTGCATTGTATCACCGATGGCGGGATGGCCAGATCCCGAGCGGGGCTCGGATCCTCGCGGTGGCGCGCGCTCCTGGCGACACCGCCGGCTACTGCGCCGAGCTGCGAAAGGCCTATGATCGCCATCATGGTCACGAACCAATTGCACGCGATACATGGGACGCGTTCACTGCCTGCATCGCATATTTCGGCATCGATGCAGGCGACGGCGGAGCGAACTGGACTGGCCTGAAGGCTGCGCTGGAGCAAAGCAACCATCCCAGATTATTTTACCTCGCCCTGCCGCCCGATCTGTTTGGTCCGGTAAGCGCGAACATTGCGGCACAAGGTCTGTGGACAGAAAAAAGCCGGATCGTTCTTGAAAAGCCGATTGGTTCGGATCTCGCAAGTGCACGCGCGATAAATGACGCGGTCGGTCGGTTCTTTCCCGAACCCGCAGTCTTTCGCATAGACCACTATCTTGGCAAGGAGACGGTTCAAAATCTCCTGATCCTGCGTTTCGCCAACGCCATGTTCGAGCCCATCTGGCGCGCCGGAGGCGTGGATCATGTGCAAATTACCGTTGCCGAAACGGTGGGCGCCGGGCAGAGGGCGCGATACTACGACAACGCTGGCGCCCTGCGCGACATGGTGCAGAATCACCTGCTTCAGCTGTTGTGCCTGGTCGCTATGGAGCCACCGCTCGATCTAGATGCTGACTCTCTTCGTGACGAAAAGATCAAGGTCCTCCGGGCGCTGAAGCTGATCACCGCCAGTGACGTGCGCAAGGTCACCGTCCGTGGGCAGTACAAAGCTGGAGGCGTGGATGGCGAAGCCGCTCCCGGATACGCCCAGGAGCTCGGCCGCGACAGCGGCGCGGAGACTTTTGTAGCGATCAAGGCGGAGATCGAGAACTGGCGATGGTCGGGCGTGCCGTTTTATTTGCGCACCGGAAAGCGCATGAGTGGGCGCCGCTCGGAAATCGTCGTTCAATTTAAGGACGTGCCGCATGTCATGACGGGCGCAGAGGGCGGGCGGCTGCAACCCAATCGCCTGATCCTGCGCCTGCAACCGGATGAAGCCGTCAGGCTCATGCTGATGACAAAGGAGCCAGGTCCAGGCGGGCTCAAGCTGCGTTATGTGCCGCTCAACCTCAGCTACGCCGATACATTCAAGGCGCGTTACCCGGATGCATATGAAAGGCTCCTGATCGGCGTCATGCGGGGCAATCTTGGTCTGTTCATGCGTCGCGACGAAGTGGAAGCAGCATGGACCTGGGTTGATGCGATCCTGAAGGCGTGGGCGGCGGACGCGACGCCGTTGCACCGTTACTCGGCTGGTTCCGATGGCCCGGATGCTGCGGCCGTCATGCTTGGGCATGATGGGCGCGCTTGGTATGATGAAAGTCTCTAGCCCAGACGTTTTCAAGTCTGCGTGGCGAAGGTTGAAGCGATGACACTGAACCTAACAATCCAGGAGGTCACCGGGCGCATCCAAGCCCGAAGCGCACACACGCGGCGCGCCTACCTCGACCAGGTCCATGCAGCCGCCAGTCGAACGCCGCGGCGTGCGCAACTGTCTTGCGGCAATCTTGCGCATGGCTTTGCCGCGTGCCCGGCAGGCGACAAGGCGGCCCTGAAGACGAGCGGTGAGGTGAATGTCGGCATCATCACCGCCTATAATGACATGCTGTCCGCCCACCAGCCGTTCGCCACCTACCCCGATGAGATCAAGGACGCCCTGCGCCGCGTCGGCGCCGTTGGCCAGGTCGCGGGCGGCGTGCCGGCAATGTGCGACGGAGTCACGCAGGGTCAGGCTGGCATGGACCTCTCCCTGTTCTCCCGGGACGTCATCGCCATGGCGACGGCAGTCGCCTTGTCCCACGAGATGTTCGATGCCGCGATCTGTCTGGGGGTGTGCGACAAGATTGTGCCGGGGCTCCTGATCGGAGCGCTGCGGTTCGGGCACTTGCCGGTGATCTTTGCGCCCGCCGGCCCCATGCCGTCTGGCTTGCCGAATATTGAAAAAGCACGCGTGCGACAGCTCTATGCCGAGGGCAAAGCCAGCCGGGAGGAACTCCTGGAAGCGGAGAGCGCGAGTTATCACAGCCCTGGAACCTGCACCTTTTACGGCACCGCCAATTCCAACCAGATGCTGATGGAAGTCATGGGGCTGCATCTGCCTGGCGCCGCCTTCATCAATCCCGGCACGGAGCTGCGCAGTGCGATGACGCGCGCCGCCGCCCAGCACGTGGCCAGCATCACCGCACTCGGCGACGACTGGCGCCCGGTCGGGGAAATCGTTGATGAACGCGCGATCGTCAATGCGATTGTGGGCCTGCATGCGACCGGCGGGTCGACCAATCATACGATACACCTCGTGGCGATCGCGCGTGCGGCCGGGATTCTGATCGATTGGGATGACTTCGACGCGCTCGCCCGCATCACGCCGACGCTGGCGCGCGTCTACCCGAATGGCCAGGCGGACGTGAATGACTTTCATGCGGCCGGCGGTCTGGCCTTCATCATCCGGGACCTTCTTGAGGCCGGGCTTCTGCATCGCGACGTGCGCACAGTGGCGGGCTGCGACCTCAGCGCCTATGCGCGCCAGCCTGCCCTTATCGACGGAGCGCTGGACTGGCGCGATCCGCCGGTGGACAGCCTTGATGACGCAATTGTCCGACGGGGGGGCGCGCCGTTTGCGGCGGATGGCGGCATGCGCCTCGTCAGCGGAAATCTTGGGCGGGCGATCGTTAAGATCTCCGCGGTCAAGCCGGAGCATCACGCGATCACTGCGCCTGCGATGGTGTTTGGCTCGCAGGCAGAATTCCTGTCGAGGTTTCAGGCCGGCGAACTCGACCGTGACATGGTGGCGGTGCTGCGGTTCCAGGGGCCGCGCGCCAACGGCATGCCGGAGCTTCACAAGCTGACCCCGTCGCTCGGCGTGCTCCAGGACCGCGGCTTCAAGGTGGCTCTTCTGACGGATGGGCGCATGTCAGGGGCGTCCGGCAAAGTTCTCGCGGCGATCCATGTGTCTCCTGAGGCGCTGTGCGGAGGTCCTATCAGTCAGTTGAGCGATGGCGACATGGTCCGGATCGACGCCAGGGCCGGCGTCATGGAGGTTGAGGCGCAAACGGTCCTGACCGCGCGCAGTCCCGCCGTATTCGATCCGGCGCCGGATCAGATCGGGGTCGGGCGGGAGCTGTTTGCAGGGTTTCGCGCGCTCGTCGGATCGGCAGAAGAGGGCGCGCTGGCCATACCCGACCTCGCTCACGCAAGCCTGGCGCGTCACGCCCCCCCGATACACGTCCCATGAACCGCTCCGCCACCAGCGGCCCCGCCATTCTTGTGGGCGATATCGGCGGCACGCATGCGCGTTTCGCCATCGCGCAGCGGGTCAAAAGTCAGTTGACGCTGGATGCGCGTCAAAGCCTGAGGGTCGCCGATTTTGCTGATGCGCGTGCGGCGCTTGGAGCGGTTCTCGCCCGCAGCCCCGCACCCCCGCAGCAGGTCTGCCTGGCGGTAGCCGGTCCGGTCCGGGACGGTGTGGCGCGCCTGACGAACGCCGACTGGTCGTTTGATGCGGCGAGGTTGGAACAACAGCTGGGCTTGAAGCGCGTGCATCTGGTCAATGACTTTGCAGCGCAGGCGCGTGGTGCGGTCATGGTCTCGCAAGAAGACCTGTTGGAAATTGCCCCAGGGCTTGCCGTTCAGGAAGCGCCGATCATCGTGCTCGGGCCAGGCACTGGTCTTGGTCTTGCGGCGCTGATCCCGGTTGAGAAACGCTGGCGCGTTGTGCCTGGCGAAGGCGGACACGTGGCGTTTGCTCCAGCAGATGACGGCGAGGCTGAGATATTGTCATCGTTGCGTCGGACGCTCGGCTATGTGTCGTTCGAAGCCGTAGCGTCAGGCATTGGCCTTGAGACTGTCTGGACGTGTTTGCGGCAAATGGCGGGCCTTTCCCATGAAACCGCTGACGCGGCGAGGATAGCCGCTGCCGCGGCCCAGGATCCCCTGGCGGAGCGCGCGCTTGGCCTATTCTTTTCTGCGCTTGGCACGTTTGCTGGCGATATGGCGCTTGCGTTCGGGGCCAGGGGCGGCGTGCTCCTGACCGGCGGCATTCTTCCGAAACAGGTGCATGCCCTGACCACGAGCCGCTTTCTTGAACGGTTCCGGAGCCGCGGTCCCATGTCGGGGTTCCTCGCGAATGTCCCCGTCAAGCTGATCCTGCACGGTGAAACCGCGCTGCTCGGGGCTGCGGCGCTGGCTGAGGAGATGGCGCATGCGCAAGATTGAGGCGATCTGGGCGGCGGGGCCGGTCATTCCTGTGCTGACCGTCGCGCACGCGGCTGACGCGGCGCCGCTGGCGCGTGCGCTTGCCGCGGGCGGCGTGCGGGTCGCTGAACTGACCCTGCGCACGCCGGCCGCGCTTGAGGCGCTCTCGCTCATGCGCGCCGCAGCGCCCGACCTGGTCGTCGGCATGGGCACAATCCTTGAGCCCGGCCAGGCACATGCAAGCATTGCCGCCGGAGCCCAGTTCCTGGTCAGCCCCGGCCTCACTGATGAACTCATCCGTTGCTTCCAAGGGGTTGATACGCCCGTGCTGCCTGGGGTCGCCACGGTCAGCGAAGCCATGGTGGCGCGCTGCGCTGGTTTTTCGGCGCTGAAGTTTTTCCCGGCTGAAGCAGCCGGCGGCACGCAGTATCTTGCGGCGCTTGCGGGGCCTCTGCCGGACCTTGCGTTCTGCCCTACTGGCGGGATCAGTCTGAAGACTGCGCGTGATTATCTGGCCCTTGAAAATGTCGTGTGCGTCGGGAGTTCCTGGATCGCTCCGGCAAATCTGATTGCGGCTGGCGACTTTGCCGGCATTGAAGAGCGGGCGCGCGCCGCGGCGGCGCGTGGAATGGCGTGATGCACGCACACGCCTGTCGGAAGTCCGCCGCGTCGCTGCCGGGTCGATGGCGCGCGCCCCTTACGGGGCGCTTTAAAAATCCCGGTTTTTCCTCGCTCCAGCCTTCCACGGCTGAAGAGCTGGTCTATCAGAACGACGTGCAGGTACGGATATGGCGTTTGACTCAATTCATCTGACCCTGGCTGTCCTTATGGGCATTGCAGGCGTCGTTGCCGTCGTGTCGTTGCGCAGGCTTGCCGCCGAGACAGCCCGTCGCATCGGCGTTGAAGCAAGAGCGCAGAAAGCCGAGACGGAGCTTGCTGTGCTGGCTGCGCGTTTCGAGGAGCGCCAGCGCAGCGTGGAGGCGGAAAAGCGCGCTCTTTCTGAGACACAGGATGAACTGCAGCGCACGTTCTCCGCTCTTGCCGCCGATGCGCTGCGCCGCAACGAGCAGAGCTTCCTCCTGCTGGCGAGCGAAACCTTCGATAAGCGCCTTGCTCAGGCCGACGGCGGGCTGAAGGTGCTGGTTGAGCCGATTCAGGAGGCGTTTGGCCAATTCCGCTCCAAGGTGGAAGAGCTTGAAAAGACGCGCATCGAGGACAGATCTACGCTGAGCGAGCAAATCCGCCAGGTGGGCGAGGCGCTTGTCTTCACGCAGGCGACCACACAGAAACTCGTCCACGCGTTGCGCGCCTCGCCGCAGACGCGCGGGCGCTGGGGCGAAGAACAGCTGCGCAATATCATGGAGCTGTCAGGTCTGTCCCGATTCGCCGACTTTACCGAACAGGCGAGCGTCAAGGGGGAGGATGGTTCTTTAAGGCCGGATGTGGTGGTGCGTCTGCCCGGCGGTCGCTCCATTGTTATCGACAGTAAAGTGGCGCTAGACGCCTATCTTGAGGCCGTGTCCTGCGCCGAAGAGACCCAGCGCGAGGCCCTGCTTGTCCGGCACGCCCGCCAGCTGCGTGACCACATGGTGAGCCTGTCGTCCAAGGACTATCAGCGGCATGTCCCGGAGACCGTGGACTTCGTGGTAATGTTCATCAGCGGAGAGAACTTCTTTGCGGCCGCCGCTGAACGCGATCCGAAGATCCTCCAGGATGCGCTTGAGCGCCGTGTCATGATCGTGACGCCCGTTACACTGACGGCGCTTCTCAAAGCCGTGGCGCTCGGCTGGCGCCAGGAGGAAAGCACGCGCAACGCCCGCAAAGCTGCTGATCTCGGCCGCGAGTTGCATGAGCGTATCGTCAAACTGGTCGATCATGTCGCCAAACTGGGCGGCAAACTGGACGATGCCGTGCGCCACTACAATGACTTTGTCGGCTCGCTGGAAACCCGTGTGCTGGCCTCTGCGCGAAGGTTTGAGGACCTTGAGGTCTCCGAGGCGGGCGCAACAATTCCTGTTCCGGATCTAATCGAGAAGACGGCAAGGCCTGCGAAGACTGTCGCCGCGGCGCGCCTTGTCTCGCCCCAGAAGGGTACTGCCAGGGGACGGCTCAAGCCGCCCGATAATGCGCCCGCAGAGACTTGATGTCGCTCGAGGTCAGGCCGAGCGCGTCTTGCGCATAGCCTTCACGCGAGCCATAAGCTTGGTCGATGGCAGCGATCGAATGGTGGAGAAAGCGCGCGTCAACCCCCATCATCGGGCGCATCGCCACCGGATCAAGCTGCCGGCCGAGTGCGGCGGACATTTGAGCCACCCGCTCCGGGAGCCGCTTTTCGATATCAACTGCATGGTTCGTGAGGAGATAATCTGCCATGATGACGTCATCGGGCGCGCCAAGCAGATGCAATGTCAATGCGCATAACAGGCCTGTACGATCCTTCCCGGCCGCGCAGTGTATGACAGCTGTCGTCTGAGCCTGCGCCAGCGCGCGAAACCACGCCCTGAAAAGGTCGATGTGGCGTTGCTCGAAGGGAATGCGTTGATAGGTCTCCAGCATGAATGCGTCCACACTGTCGCGCGTGAGCTCGCCATGCTGCAGGAAGGCAAGGTGTGGGGCATGCGCACTGTCGTCGCCCGCATCGCTCGCGACCACACGCGCATCGCTTGATCCACCCGGCCAGATATTGGGTGACCAGAGGCGCTCGGCCGGGCGACGCAGATCGAGCACGAGGTCAATGCCAAGCGCATCAAGCGCGGCTGCGTCAGCTGGAGTTGCTTCGGCAAAATGTGCAGAGCGAAACAAAACGCCTTTGCGCACCCTGGCGCCGTCGACTGTCGGATAGTCGCCAAAGTCCCGGAAATTACGGACGCCATCGAATGGCTTGATTCGGTCGCTCATCGGTTGGGACATAGCCTGCGTCGCGCCGGATTGCGAGATTTGACCAGATCCGTCTGATCTGATCCGCAAGGCGTTCCGGCCGGGCAGCAGGCGCTGCGCGGCGTCGCATCCAGCCGCAGCGATCACCTGGCGCTGCGCCGGTGCGGGCGCCGGTCGGGACGCGGGCGCGTGATGCAGATCGCGACCCTGGCCGCTCGCCAGAGACGGTGAGCGCCCGCCGCGCGCCGTTGACGCAGCCGCCGTGTTGGCTGGCGACATGGCGCAGTGCGCCTCTGGCGTCTGTGGTCAGTTCGAGGGCCGGTGTTGCATTCGCAGCCGCTCGGCCCGGTTCAAAGTAATCGCCGCGGCAAGATCGCCGGTCACATTTCCGACCGTGCGGAAGATGTCCGGGATGACCTCAACGGCCAGCAGCAAGGGCAGGACTGTTGTCGGTGCGCCCAGGACCATGCAGATCGGCGCGACGGAGATGAAGAAGGAGCTTTGTCCGGGCAGGCCAACGGATGAGATGGACACCAGAAACGCCACGATGATCGCGGCTGCGTACTGCATGAGGCCGGGATCCGTCCCGCTCAGGTGAACAACGAACAAAGCCACGGCCAGATTGGCGACTGGGCTTGTGAGGCGAAACACTGCAACCGCGAGCGGCAGCACGAATTCTGCAATCTCCGGGCGGATCCTCAGCGGCCCCAGAGCGGTCTGCAGCATGGCGGGCAGGCTGGCGAGCGAACTTTGGGTCGAGGCCGCGATCACCTGGGCGGG
>JBILMQ010000386.1:0-2870 GCA_044375455.1 Caulobacterales bacterium
CGATCGTCAGGGGATTTTACGCTCGCCGATGTCATGAAGCACCCCGCCTAAACGAATCAGGTGCTCACGAAAGAATCACAAGTGATTCTATCGATTCAAGAATTGGGTGATCAGCTCGGCCCGCGGTCCTGGCAACTTATGGGTAATTGAAAGGCTCACCGTAGGCTTACCACCGATGGCGATTACGTCAGACGGAAAAGCCAGCCTAAGCCTCGAGCGCAGCGCCCCGGCTTTGGGAACAACCTCAGCATTAGCCACATTTAGCCGCCGATGGCTAAATATGGCATCCAGCCAATCGTGCCTGGGGAGCACACCGAGCGGCATGGCGCTTCTGCGCCTGCATGCCATCCGGCCAAAATCCACTGTACGTGCCCAGTTACACGTCGATGCTTTCGGCTATCGCAAGAGCATCTTCGACCTCAACCCCAAGATAGCGCACAGTGCTGTCAAGCTTGGTGTGCCCAAGCAGAAGCTGGACGGCGCGGATGTTGCCGGTCTTGCGATAGATCAGCGCCGCCTTGGTTCGACGCAACGAATGCGTTCCGTAGGCTGACGGCACCAAACCAATCTCTGCGATCCACTGATCGAGCAAACGGCCATATTGGCGGGTCGTAATCGGTTTGGCTTTGTCGACACGGCTTGGGAACAACCAGTCAGAGCCTTTGAGGGATTTACCGCGCACCCAAGCTGCGACGGCCAGTCGGGCCTGCTCCGTGATTTCAAACTGCACCGGCGCGCGCGTCTTGCGCTGAGAAACCAAAGCGCGCGTGCGCACCTGATCGCCCTGCATCACATCCTCAACGCGCAGATGCACGAGGTCGCAACCACGCAGTTTGCTGTCGATGGCCATGTTGAATAGAGCCAGATCACGCACGCGGTTGGCGACTTGCAACCGCACGCGGATGGCCCAGACTTCGCGCGGCTTGAGCGGCGGCTTCTGCCCGGTGACCTTGCCCTTGTTCCACGGAACGAATGGCTTGGTGGGCACTTCGCTGGAATGCATTGTCATGATGTTCCTCCTTCTCTGGAGGACTCGAACATCGGCGCTTAATCGGCAAAAACCTCAACCGGATTTACCCGGATCGATCTATCACTGCCCTCGATCGCCGCCGCCAATCTGCTTGACTGACTGTAATATATAGGTTACACACCGACTGTGCCGCAGGTCGGCCGAACCGATACCTTTGACGAATGGCTAAAGGCTTTGCGCGACCTGAAAGGGCGTGCTCGGGTTGACATCCGAATTCGTCGCCTGGCCGATGGAAATCCGGGCGACGTGCGGCCTGTTGGCAAAGGCGTGAGTGAACTGCGGATCAACACGGGCCCTGGTTACCGTGTGTACTACGCGGCGAAGGGTGAGGAGATCATTCTTTTGCTCGCGGGCGGCGACAAGTCCACGCAAGCGCGCGACATCGAAACGGCGCTGATGCTGTGGGAAGATTGGAAGGCAGCGAACCCATGAGCAAGGTCATCACCCGGCCCTACGACAGCGCCGACTATATCGACTCCCCCGAAGCCGCGGCTGCTTTCCTTGAGGCCGCGCTCGAAGATGGCGATCCGCAAATCATTGCCGCAACACTCGGCGACATCGCGCGCTCCAAAGGCATGGCGATGATCGCCGAACAAACAGGCCTCGCGCGAGAAGCGCTCTACAAATCGCTGAGCGCCGATGGCAACCCCAGACTGACGACGCTGCTTGGCGTATTGAAGGCGATGGGCTTGCGCCTGTCTGTCACCGTGGATCAGCACGAGGCGGCGTGATCCCAAATTGAGACCTCAGCGCTTCCCTGCCCGTTGGCGGACGGCGGACTTCCGTTGACCGCAGCTTTCTGCCATTCCGCGCCACCGCCGAAGTTTCGTGGCTGGGGCAATGGAAGACACGCTGTGGCAGGTAGCTCAGGAGCATACCGGAAACTAAAGTGTCGCTTCCGCTAAGCGAGATCTCTTAACCTGCATGTGAGCCACTCACCGAATGGAGTTGCACACCTGATGCCGAATCGATCGTTTCATCCTTGATGTAACGCAGCTTGCAACACTGGGTCGTGCGTGTCTTCGACCGCTGGGGTATCTATCAGCACGTCGGGTGTGACGCCCAGCGGACGGCGCTCGCCGCTTGGACGGACGACGAGCGCTTTGGGAAAGCTCACGGCGATCCCTGTTTCTGGAAGGGTGAACTGCTCGATTGCATCTAGGCTTGTCGCCGGGTCTGCTGTCGCCTCGCCCAAGATTCGGCCGAACCGATAGTCCTGCACGAGAGTCGCCATCGCGACGGAATTGGAGAAGCTGCGCCGATTGATGAGCACATCGACTAGGCCTTCAAACCTTTCGCTCGCACGCGGCGGCACGATCGGCACATCAAAGTCAACAACGGCGCCCGGTCTGGCGTTTTGATAGGCGCGGGCCAAGCGCGCGCTGACTTCATCATTCGGATTGGCGCGCAGACGCGCGGCATTTGCGGCCATTGCTTGTTGAGACGCACGAATGTGAAACGCCGAACAGAAACGAAACGGCCTGTTGGCGAACCAAGCGACGAGATGGTCGCTAAAGGCATTATCGCCGCCGGGATTGTCCCGCAGGTCGATCAACAGGCGCTTGGCGCCAGCGCGCAGGAAATCTTCCATCGCTTTATCAATAAATGCGTGGAAGCGCTTTGGGTCATAGGCGTCTTCGCCTGGTTCAAGATTCAAAAACACGCCCGGACGGAGAAGGGCTATCTGCCCTGGCCCCATCGCAGATGCGCGCGCGGTTGGGTCTATCTCTGCTCATACCGACGAAGCTGAACGCCGATTCCGATCCAAGCCGATCGGTCAATCCGATCGAAGCTAAACACTGAATCCGACGAAGCTAAACAGGCAATCGCAAAAAATCAT
>JBILMQ010000126.1:0-9524 GCA_044375455.1 Caulobacterales bacterium
GCGCGCGTCATTCTGGGCGGCGTTGGCGGGGTTACCGAAAGCGACATCACGCTCGCCAAATCCACCGGCGCCCCGGTGGTGGCGTTCAACGTCCGCGCCAACGCCCAGGCGCGCGATCTGGCCGAGCGCGAAGGCGTCGAAATTCGTTACTATTCGATCATCTATGAACTGCTGGACGATTTGCGCGACACCCTGCAGGGCATGCTCAAACCAATCGTGCGGGAAAAGTTCATCGGCTACGCCACCATCCTGGAGGTGTTCAACATCTCCAAGGTGGGGAAGGTGGCTGGCTGCCGCGTGACCGACGGCAATGTGAAGCGCGGCGCCGGCGTGCGTCTGCTGCGCGACAACGTGGTCATTCACGAAGGCAAGCTTGGCACGCTGAAGCGCTTCAAGGATGAGGTGCAGGAAGTCGTCGCCGGTCAGGAATGCGGCATGGGCTTCGAAAACTACCAGGACATCCGTCCCGGCGATCAGATCGAATGCTTCGAAACCGAGGTGCTGCAGCGGACCCTGGAGACGACGCGCTGACGCGCGGTTGCACACCACGCCGCGCGCGCCGTCGCTTCAACAGCGGCGCGTCCCCAGGATCGGGAGCGCGCGCGATGCACTCGATGCGCAGATGGTCCGCACTGGCGGCGGCGCTGGCGGCGTGCCTTGCGCTGGCGGCGTGCGGCGAAGGCCCCCCGCGCGTGTCACGGCCGCTGGCCAATACGGCGGCCCCGCCGTCTGGGCCGCCGCATGAAGGGCCGGTGGCGCTGCCCACACGCAGCTTTGTGGCCCGCTCGCCCAATGCGGCGCCCTTCGCAAGTCTCGATCTGACGGAAACGGTCACGCCGAGCGCGGCGCCTGACACGCCTCCCACGTCCGCCTTTGTGCTCAGGACCGGATCGGGCGCTGTCTATGCAACCACGGTCTATTCGCTTGCGGGCGACCTCGACCCTTCAGGTCGGGCGCCGAACGAAATCTGGGGCAAGGTGTTCAAGTCGCCTGCGGGCACGGGTGTGGTGATTCACAAAGTGGCAAGCCAGACAGGGGCCGGGTTCTGCGGCGCGGCCAAGGCGGCTTATCTGGCGCTTGCCGAACACGCACGTGCTGACGGACGCACCGTGGTGCAGATCGCCGCCTTCGCCGGACCGGACGCTCCAGGCGCCCGGGCCGGCGCCGCCAACCTGTGCGCCGTTTTCGATTTCGACGCGCCCTCGCCCTGATGGGCCGGCGCGCCGCTGCGGGCGCGGCGTGCATCGCAGCGCTCCTTGCCGGCTGCGATGTCAGGCCCCGCCCGGTCGACCCGGGAGCGCCGCCGCCCCGGATGCGCGCCGACCCACCGGTCATCGAGGGCGCATTCAGGCCGATCTCTGCGCTTGCGCGCGCGCGCACCGGCGCTGTTTCGGTGTCAGGTCTGACGCTCACCTTCGATCGGGCGCCACTGCTGCTGACCGATCCCCTGGAGACGGCCGCAGCCGAGGACATCGCCGCTGTTGGCGGGCCGAGCTATGCTGACCTCCTGCTCCTGCGCGAGCCTGGGGACGTCGCCGAAATACGCTCCGTACGCTCAGAGCAGCAAGATCGCGAAAGTCTCTGCGCGCCCGATCGCGCCAAATGGCTGGCGCTCGGCCTCAGCCGCACGCCCTCCGGCGAGCGCCATCTGGCGATCGCGCTCTTCACCGGGGAACAGGCGCCGTCCGGCGGCGCCGCGGCGGTGCGGCTGTGCGGCGTCTTTCGGTATCTTGCCGGGTAGAGCCTCAGCACTTGCTGCGTGAGGTGCTGCGGGACGCTTGCGTTGCGCGCCGTGGGCGTGCTGACGTGCGTCATGTCGCGAAAACAGGACCACCGAGGGCGCAGCCCCGGCGGCGCAACGCCGCGCCAGCTGAAGGCGGGCGAACTTGTGCGCCGCGCGCTGATTGAGGTGCTCGCCCATGAGGATCTGCGTGATCCCGCCCTCGCAGGGGTGTCGGTGACGGTTGGCGAGGTTCGCCTGAGCCCTGATCTGAAACACGCCTTTGTGTTCGTCGCCCCGCTTGGTCCGGGCGACGCCCGGGCCGTCTCTGAGGCCTTGAACCGCTCGGCGGGCTTCCTGCGCGGCCGGCTCAGCCGGGCGATCGACGTGAAGTTCACGCCGGATCTGCGGTTTCTGCCGGACGACTCCTATGAGGCGGCAGCGCGCATGAACGCCTTGTTCAACCGCTCTGACGTCGCCCGTGATCTCGCCGGCGACGCCAGTCCCGGCCCCCGCAGCGACGAGGATTGATGTCCCGCGAGCGGGCGCCTCAGGGGGCGCCTCAGGGGGCGCGGCAGACGTCTGAAGCTCGTCCCCGGCGCTTGTTGGTTGTGTTCCGCCCGGAGCGGGCCTAACCAACGCAGGCGATCCCGGATCGCTGCACAACCATCTGTGAGCAAAGGCGCCATGGCCCGCCGCAAGAAAGGCAAGGACATCCACGGGTGGTTCGTCCTGGACAAGCCCTACGACATGACATCGACCGACGCTGTCGCCCGCGTGCGTCGGCTGTTCGACGCCCGCAAGGCCGGTCACGCCGGCACGCTCGACCCTTTGGCGACAGGCATTCTGCCGATCGCCCTGGGTGAGGCGACCAAGACCGTGTCCTGGCTGATGGAGACGGAAAAGGTCTACCGCTTCACCATCGCCTGGGGTGTGTCGACGGACAGCCAGGACGCCGAAGGTCGGGCGATTGCGCGGTCGGACGCGCGTGCGAGCCCGGAGGCGATTGCCGCCGCCCTGCCTCGTTACGTGGGAGAGATCGAGCAGGTCCCGCCAACTTTCTCAGCCATCAAGGTGGACGGCGCACGCGCCTATGATCTGGCGCGCGACGGCGAGCCCGTCGCCCTCGCGCCGCGCCGCGTCACGCTCCACGCCATTCGCCTGCTGGACGCGCCCTCGCCCGACGTCGCGACGCTGGAGGTTCGCTGCGGCAAAGGCTTCTACATCCGCGCCCTGGTCCGCGATCTCGCCCGGGACCTGGGCTGCGAGGGGCATGTGTCGATGCTGCGCCGCACGCGCGTGGGCCCCTTCACCGAGGCGATGAGCCACACGCTCGACGCGGCGGCGCGGATCGTGTATGAGAGTGACGCGTCAAAGCTTCTTCAACCGATCGAGACCGCGCTGGACGACATCCCGGCGGTGGCCATCGCTGGTGAGGAGGCCTCGAGCTTGAGGCAGGGACGCGCGATCGTCCTCCTTCCCCATCAAGTCGAGACGTTGCGTGCGAAACGCCGTCCCCGTTGGATTGACGGGGCGGACATGTCGCGTGCTGCGCTTGCGACTTGGCAGGGCCGGGCCATAGCCTTGGGCGACGTGCGGGCGGGTCGTTTTGAGCCGTTCCGCGTTTTTCAGACCGAAGTGGAGTGACACGATGTCGATCACGGCCGAACGCAAAGCCGCATTGATCCAGGAACATGCCCGCAAGGCCGGTGACACCGGCTCGCCGGAGGTTCAGGTTGCGATCCTGTCGGAACGGATCTCGAACCTGACCGAGCACTTCAAGGACCACAAGAAGGACAACCACTCCCGGCGCGGCCTCTTAAAGATGGTCGCCCAGCGCCGCGTGCTCCTCGATTACCTCAAGAAAATCGACGAACCTCGCTACAAAGCGATCGTCGAACGACTGGGTCTGCGGCGCTAGTCCGCAGACGGATCGGTTGGGGCGGCTGTTTCAGCCGCCCCTTTTCGCACAGGGCCGGCCCCGATCCCCGTCCCGCGCAGCCGTTCAGGGGAACGGCGCGCTTCCCAAGGCCGCGGCCCAACCAGAAAAACCGGGCCGCTTGGACGCCGCGCGAAGGCGCGCGCCGTCTGGAGACCGTACATGTTCGATATCAAGACCGTTTCCATCGATTGGGCGGGGCGCAAGCTGACGCTCGAGACGGGCCGCATGGCCCGCCAGGCCACCGGCGCCGTTTATGCAAGCTATGGCGACACCAGCCTGCTTGCGACCGTGGTCGGCCTGAAAGAGCCTAAGCCCGGTCAGGATTTCTTTCCGCTGACCGTCAATTACCAGGAAAAATTCTATGCTGCCGGGCGCATTCCGGGCGGCTACTTCAAGCGCGAAGGCCGCCCGAGTGAACGCGAGACACTGATCTCACGTCTGATCGACCGCCCGGTTCGCCCTCTGTTTGCCGACGGCTTCAAGAATGAGGTCCAGGTGGTGATCAACGTGTTCTCCTATGATCAGGAGAACGACCCCGACATTCTTGCCATGATTGGCGCATCCGCAGCGCTGACGCTGTCCGGCGTGCCGTTCCTTGGTCCGATTGGCGCAGCGCGCGTCGGCTGGATCAATGGCGCGCCGGTTCTCAATCCGACCATGGCGCAGATGAAGGACAGCGATCTCGACCTGGTGATCGCCGGCACTGCCGAGGCGGTGATGATGGTGGAGTCGCAGGCGCGCGAGCTGTCGGAAGCCGACATGCTCAACGCGGTGATGACCGGCCATCGCGGCTTTCAGCCGGTCATCAACGCCATCATCGACCTTGCGGCGCAGGCGGCCAAAGATCCGTGGGACTTCCAGCCCAAGGACCGCTCGGGCGAAACCAGAAAGGTCAAGGATCTCATCGGTGCTGATCTCGACGCCGCCTATCGGATCTCCAGGAAAGAAGAGCGTAGCGCAGCGGTCGGCGCCGCACGCGACAAGGGCGCGGCCGCGCTCGTGAAATCCGACGCGAACCCGGGGGGAATCGAAGCCGGCATTTACAAAGAGATCTTCAAGGCAGTCGAAAGCGACATCGTGCGCACGGCGATCGTGAAGGAGAAGCGGCGCATCGACGGGCGCCCGGTCGACCAGGTCCGGCCGATCGAGACCTATGTCGGCGTTCTGCCGCGCACCCACGGCTCAGCTCTGTTTACCCGCGGCGAGACGCAGGCGCTGTGCGTCGCCACGCTTGGCACAGCTGAAGACGAGCAGTTCGTCGATGGGCTGGAGGGGACCTCCAAGCAGCGCTTTATGTTGCACTACAATTTCCCCCCCTTCTCGGTCGGCGAAGCTGGCCGCATGGGCGGTCCAGGCCGGCGCGAAATCGGGCACGGCAAGCTTGCCTGGCGGGCGCTGCAGGCCGTCCTGCCGAAGCCTGAGGAGTTTCCCTACACGATCCGCATCGTGTCGGAGATCCTGGAGTCGAACGGATCGTCCTCGATGGCCACCGTCTGTGGCGGTTCGCTCGCCCTGATGGACGCCGGCGCGCCGCTGAAGTCGCCGGTCGCCGGCATCGCCATGGGCCTCATCAAGGAGGACTATGGCTACGAAGTTCTGTCGGACATCCTTGGGGACGAAGACCACCTCGGCGATATGGACTTCAAGGTGGCGGGCACTGAGAAGGGCGTTACCGCGCTGCAGATGGACATCAAGATTGCCGGCATCACCGAGGAGATCATGCGGGTCGCGCTCGAGCGCGCGCTTCAGGGCCGCATGCACATCCTCGGCGAAATGAACAAGGCGCTCTCCACGCCGCGCAGCGAACTCGGTGCGCATGCGCCACGGATCGTCCAGTTCCAGATCGCCACCGACAAGATCCGCGAAGTCATCGGCTCTGGCGGCAAGGTGATCCGCGAAATTGTGGAGAAGACCGGGGCGAAAGTGAACATCGAGGATGACGGCACGGTCAAAGTGGCGGCGGCTGAAGCTGAGAAGATCGACGCCGCGGTGAAGTGGATCAAGTCGATCGCGATGGATCCGGAAGTCGGGGCCATCTATGACGGCAAGGTCGTCAAGGTCATGGAGTTCGGCGCCTTCGTGAACTTCTTCGGCGCGAAGGACGGGCTTGTGCACATTTCCGAACTCGCCCCGCACCGCGTTGGCAGAGTGAGCGACATCGTCAATGAGGGCGATGCCGTCAAAGTGAAGCTTCTCGGCTTCGATGACCGCGGCAAGGTGCGCCTGTCCATGAAAATGGTCGACCAGGCCACGGGCGCGGAAATCGCCCTGCCGCCACGCGGCGAAGGCGAAGGCGAGGATCGCGGTGAGCGCCCTGACCGCGGTGAGCGCCCTGACCGCGGTGAGCGCTCTGACCGCGGTGAGCGCCGCGAGCGTCGCGATCGTCGCCCGCGCCGGGACGACGCGGCCGACTGACTTTGATCCGTGCTGACCGGGGCAGACCGGTCAATCACACGAAACACGCCTCCATGCCGTCCCGCATGGAGGCGTTTTCCTGTCAGGGCCGCGCGCGCCTGGCGGTGGTCGGGGACACCCCCCCGCGCGCCCAGGCCGCCATCGGGCTAAGCCAGCATCGTCTTGAGACGGAAGATCAGATCCAGCGCCTCGCGCGGCGTCAGCCCGTTGGGATCGATTTCCGTCAGCAGCGCCTCAATTTCGCCTGTCCTGGGCGCCGGGGCGAGGCCAGGCTCGGCGGCCAGCGCCTGAAACAGAGGCAATTCAGCTGCCGGCTGCCCCTGCCGCCCGCGCGACTCCAGGCGGCGCAGCACTTCCTGGGCGCGTGCGACCGCCGCTGGGGGAAGACCAGCCAGCTTGGCGACCTGGATTCCATACGAGCGGTCGGCCGGGCCCGGACACACCTCATGCAGAAACACGAGATCGCCCCGCCATTCCCGGGCGCGCAGGCTGGCGTTGGCGCAGGCTGTGAGCCGATCGGCGAGCACCGTGAGCTCATGGTAGTGCGTGGCGAACAACGTGCGGGCCCGGTTGACGTCATGCAGATGTTCAGCCGTCGCCCAGGCGATCGAGAGCCCATCATAGGTCGCCGTGCCGCGCCCGATCTCGTCGAGGATGACGAAGGCGCGCGGTCCCGCCTGGGTCAGAATCGCCGCGGTTTCGATCATCTCGGCCATGAACGTGGAGCGCCCGCGTGCGAGGTCGTCCGCGGCCCCGACCCGCGAGAAGACCCGATCCGCCACGCCGGCGCGAAACGCTGCCGCCGGCACGAACAGACCGGCCTGCGCGAGGATCAGCAGCAGCGCGTTCTGGCGCAGATATGTGGATTTGCCGGCCATGTTGGGTCCGGTCAGGATCACCAGGCGGGCCCCGGTCGACCCGGCCCCATCGAGCCGGCAGTCATTCGGGGTAAACCCCTCGCCTTTCGCCTTGAGCGCCTGCTCCACCACCGGATGGCGCGCGCCCTCGGCATGAAAGCCGAACCCGGCGTCGAGCTTCGGGCGCACCGCTCCCGTCTCGAGCGCCCACGCCGCGACGCCTGCAGCGACATCGAGCGTGGCGAGAGCCTCCGCGGCGGCGAGCAGGGTCTCGTTGGCGGCGCTGATCCGGCTGCAGAAGGCCTCAAACAGCGCGAGTTCGCGCGTCAGCGCCTCGTCACCGGCGCGTGCGATCCGGCGGTCGAGGTCGGCGAGCGCCTCCGTGGTGAAGCGCACCGCCTGCGGCAGGGTCTGGCGATGAATGAACCGCGCGCTCCATGGCGGCTGGAGCAATGTCTCGCCATGCCGGGCGGACGTCTCAACGTGATAGCCGAGCACGTTGTTGTGCTTGATCTTCAGCGCAAGGCCTGTTTCCTGGGCGTAGTCCGCCTGCAGGGCCGCGACGACGCGGCGCGCGTCGTCGCGCAGAGCCCGTGTCTCGTCAAGAACAGGGTCAAACCCCGCCGCGATGAAACCGCCGTCGCGCGCGAATGGGGGAAGTTCGCCGGCCAGCGCGCGCGCCAGGTCCTCGCACAGCGACTGCAGGGCGGGATTGCCGGCCAATACCAGCTCGCGCGCCGCTGCGCCAGGTTCAGCCGGCGCCTCATCTGGCCCGCGGGCGCGAAGCCGCCGCGCCGCCCGATCGCCTGCTTCCAGGGTCGAGCGGATTGCAGCGAGATCGCGCGGATGGGCGCGGCGCAGAGCCACGCGCGACACTGCGCGCGCCAGATCACCGGCTGTCCTGAGCTCCTGGCGCACGCCCTCGCACAGGTCGGGGTTGGCCACAAAATGGGCAACGCCGTCGAGCCGCTCCTCAATGGCGGCGACATCCGCCAGCGGGCGCGCGAGCCGGTCGGCAAGCAGCCGTGCGCCCGCCGACGTCAAAGTACGGTCGATGGCGGCCAACAGCGAGCCGGCCCGGTCGCCGCGCTGGGTGCGGTCGATTTCCAGGCTTGCCCGGGTTGCGGGATCGATCGCCATGTACTGGCCGGCCTCGCGCCGGCGCGGCGGCCGCAAGTGCGGGGCGCCGCCCGCCTGCGTCAGCGTCACATAGTCGACCAGCAGGCCGAGCGCGGAGAGTTCGGCCCGGGTGAAGGCCCCGAAGGCATCCAGCGATGCGACGCCGAACAGAGCTTTCAGTCGCGCTTCCGCACCGCCCGGGTCAGCCTTGACAGCGGGCAGCGGCGTGAGCGCAACCCCGCCGAGTGCGGCAAGGCCGGCGATGTCCGGCCGGTTCAGGTCCCGATCGGCTGCGAGGATCTCCCGCGGCGCGAGCGCGGCGAGGTCCTCGCCCAGCCGGGCCGGACTGGTCGCCATCACAGCAAGATCACCTGTCGAGACATCGGCCCAGGCGATGGCGGCCCAGGCGATGGCGGCCCGGGCGATGGCGGTCTGAGCGCTGCTGGGGGCAAAAGCGACTGCGGCCAGGCGGTTGGCGGCGCGGCCCTCGAGCAGCGCGTCCTCTGTGACCGTGCCCGGCGTGACCAGCCGGACAACGTCGCGGCGCACAATCGATTTCGCCCCCCGCCGACGCGCTTCGGCGGGATCCTCCATCTGTTCGCCGACTGCGACCCGGAAACCAGCCCGGATCAGTTTCGCGAGATAGTGTTCGGCCGTCGCCACCGGCACGCCGCACATCGGGATGTCTGCGCCGCCGTGCTGGCCGCGCCGGGTGAGCGCGATCTCCAGAGCCGCCGCCGCCCGCACCGCGTCATCGAAAAAAAGTTCGTAGAAGTCGCCCATGCGAAAGAACAGCAGGGCGTCTGGATGGCGCGCCTTGAGGGCCAGATACTGCGCCATGACCGGGGTGGCGGCGCCAGAGGTTTTTGCCGCTCCATCCTCCACCCACGCCTCCCTCGCAGCCCTTCGTCCCACGCCCGCTCGATCTTCTACAGGCGTTCGCCGGGCAAGTTCCAGCATGCTTGCCCGGATAAGCGAGGCTCTCTAGGCTTTGCGCTCCTCTCCCAGCTGTGAGACCACGCGTTCCATGAGCACCGACAGGCCGTCATTCACAGACGAAGAAGCGCTGGCGTTCCATCGCTACCCGACGCCGGGCAAGCTGTCGGTAACCCCGACAAAGCCGATGGCCACTCAGCGCGATCTGTCGCTTGCTTATTCGCCGGGGGTGGCTGCGCCCGTCCAGGCGATCGCGGCCGACCCGGATCGGGCTTACGACTACACGTCCAAGGGCAATCTCGTCGCTGTGATCTCCAACGGCACGGCGATCCTGGGCCTCGGCGATCTCGGCGCCCTGGCCTCGAAACCGGTGATGGAGGGCAAGAGCGTCCTCTTCAAGCGCTTCGCCGATGTCGATTCGATCGACATCGAGGTGTCGTCGCGCGACGTCGAGGAGATCATCAGCACGGTGCGAAATATCGCCCCGACCTTCGGCGGGGTGAACCTTGAGGACATCAAGGCGCCTGAATGCTTC
>JBILMQ010000387.1:0-2850 GCA_044375455.1 Caulobacterales bacterium
CTCCGTGTTGGCGCGCATTGAGGCGTCCATCTTAGGAAAAGACATTGAGCGCGCGATGGCCGAAGGCGCGTCTCTGACGCCGCAGCAGGCGGCCGCTCTTTCGATGGGACCTTTGCCGCCGGAGGGGGGCGCCCATGGCTGACGTGTTCATCTCCTACGCACGGGAAGACGCGGCGCACGCTGAGCAGCTGGCGCGGGCCCTGGAGGCGGCCGGGTACAGCTGCTGGTGGGATCGCAACCTGACACCGGGGACACGCTACCTTGCCGAGACCGAAGCCCAACTCAAGGCGGCGCGCGCGGTGGTCGTGATCTGGTCGCGGGTCAGCATCACCAGCCATTGGGTGGCGGACGAGGCGGCGGTGGGCAGGGACGAGAACCGGCTTGTGGCGCTGTCGTTCGATGGCGCGATGCCGCCGCTCGGCTTCCGGCAGTTTCAGGTGGCGGATCTGTCGGGCTGGCAGGGCGATGGCGCTGCAGCGTCATTCCGAAACCTCCTTGCAGGTCTTGAGCGGCTCGTGCCGCGCGGGCCAAGCGCAGGACCGGCGCCTGTGCCAGCAACGCCCGCACAGGCGCCTGCGGTGCGCGCCAACCTTCCGCGCCGGTTGGAGTCGCTGATCGGGCGCGCCGGTGAACTCGAGCAGATCGCCCAACTGCTGAAGACCGCGGCGCTCGTCACGCTCACGGGACCGGGCGGCATCGGCAAGACGCGCCTCGCCGTCGAAGCGGCGCGCGCGCTCACGGACGGCTGCGAGGACGGCGTCTGGCTGGTCGAGCTCGCCCCGCTCAGCGATCCGGCCGACATTCCCGCCGCCATGGCGCGCGCTATGGGCCTGTCGGCGATGATCGATCCGCCAGCAGAGCTTCTGGAACGCCTGCGCGGCTGGCGTGCGCTTGTCGTTCTCGACAATTGCGAACATCTGATCGAGGCAGCGGCAGCAATCGTGGAGCAGATCCTGCAGCACGCCCCGCATGTGCGCTTTCTCGTCACCTCGCAGGAAGTGCTTGGATTGGAGGGCGAGCGCGTGGTGCGGCTGCGCTCGCTCGGCGAGGGAGATGCACAGCAGCTGTTCGTGCGCCGCGCCCAAAGCGTGGATCCGGCCTTCAAGCCCACGCCCGCCAATGCCTCTGCAATCCGTGATATCTGCGCCCGGCTGGACGGCATTGCGCTCGCCATCGAAATGGCCGGGGCGCGGGCGCCGGCATTGGGCTGCGACACGCTGCTGGCGCGGCTCGACGACCGCTTTCGCACACTCACCGGGGGGCGGCGCACGGCGCTGGCGCGCCAGCGCACGCTGATCGCCATGCTCGATTGGAGCCACAGCCTGCTGGCGCCGGAGGAGGCGGTGGTGTTTCGCCGGCTCGCCGTGTTTTCTGGCGGGTTTACACTGGATGCTGCACGCGCCGTCGCCTGCGATGCGCATATCGACGACATCGCGGCTGAAGAGGTCATGGCCAGTCTGAGCGCCAAGTCGCTCATTGCTGTCCACCAGACGGGCGCCAGGACGCGCTACCGGCTTCTCGAAACGATGCGCGCCTACGCCCAGGGCAAGCTCGCAGAGGCGGGCGAGGCTCGGGTCTGCCAGCACCGCCATGCGGCGCATTTTGCAGCCTTTCTCGAGCCAGCGCTCGGGGCCTACTGGGGCGACATGCGCCCAAGTGACTTCACCGCGCGTTTCAGCATTGAGCGGGACAATCTTGAGAGCGCGCTCGATTGGGCTTTCGGGCCGGATGGCGACAGGCGCCTTGGTGCTGCCCTTTTCGCGCATGGCGTCGTTCTTCTGCCCAGCCGCACGCGGATGCGCTGGGTGGACATGGCGCTCGCGCACAGCGCGGACGCGCCGCGTCATCTGCGCGAACGGCTGCACGCCGCCCGCCTTGCCGCGGCTGTTCACTCCTTCCGCGGTGAAGAGGCGCTGGTCGCGCAAGCGCGGATCGACGTGCCCGAGGGGGCGGACCGCCTGGCGCTGACGACCCGGCTGGGCGCTGAGGGGGTTTTCCGGGTGGTCACCGCGCGCGGTCAGGGTTTGGATCGTCTGGCTGAGGAATTTGCAGCGCTGGCATGGCCGGGAGGCACGCGGGCCTCACTCCGTATGAGCTTGTTGGAGGTGATCGCGCTTGCGCATGCCGAGGAGGCAGACCTGAGCATGTTGCGCGCGCGCTCTGACGAGCTCATCGCAGCAGCGCGCGACCTGCTCGATGTGGGCGAAATCCAAGAGATTTATGCGTTCAGCGAGACGACGCTGCTGCCCTGGCGCGGCGACCGCGACCGCGCGATTGCCGCGGCGCGTCCGATGGCGAATACAGCTCTGGAGCAACCCCAGTTTCTGGACGTCTTCGCGGGCGGGGCCAATCTTTCTGGACGCCTCGCCTGCGCGCTGTGTGAGCGCGCTGGTCCTGGCGACGTTGAGGAAGCCACGGCCCTGGTCGCGCGTGCCGGGCGCCGCCATGGGTTCAGCGTGCCGTTTCTGCGCTATGGGCTGGCGGCGCTCTGTCTTGCGGACGGGCGTCCTGCCGATGCTGCACGGGTCATCGGCTGGTATCTGTCCATGCCGTTGTCTGCACGGTCGACCACGCCGGAGCGTCAACGCATCATTGCGCGCGTCAACGCTGCGCTGCCGCAAGACCGTTATGAGGCGGCGCTGGCTGATGGCGCGCGCATGAGCGAGCAGCAGATCGGTGATCTTGCCCTGGTCCGGGACGGGGCGGCCTCGATCTGCGTGTGAGCCGTCGGCGGCCGTTTTGCGATGCGGGCGCGGCGTTGCCCGAAATGTCTCCCGAAATCCCTCCCGACCCCCCTCCAGGGCGTCTCGTGCGCATGAACATGTCAAGGCGTGGATGAGGGAAGGGGAC
>JBILMQ010000006.1:0-31256 GCA_044375455.1 Caulobacterales bacterium
GCCGCTGCCGCCAAACCCCTTTGAAACATGGCCTTACTCACTTTGCGCCCCCGATCGACCGATCGATTTGCCGCGCCATGGTTAATCGCGCGTTGACCGTTGAGTCTAGCGCGCCTTCCCTTTGAAGAAGTCTGGCGCGCCATCATGCCGCATCTGCCGGATGTCGCTGCGGCGGGCCCGCGCGCCGGCCGGGCCGCCCAACCCGAGAGCGGTTCGCCCGGGCCGCCAGCCTGAGGGTTGACGCGTGAGCGCCTGCACGGTTGAAGGCGTGGCCGCGCGGCGCGGGAGCAGGTTCTTCGCCTCTCACAACTCGGCTGAGCCGAGCGGATCGTCGGGCCTCGCCGACGGCGCCTGAAAAACCGGCGCCGAGGATGGGCGCCAAGGCGCCGACGCACGCAGCCTGCGTCGGCGCTCCGCGAGACGCCGGCGGGCTATGCCGTCGCTCCAGGCGCATACGCCCTGCGGTTGCGTAACTCCCGGGGCCACGCTCCGGTAGCGTTGCGCGAACTTGCGAGCCAGCGATCGGGATCAGCGCCCCACGCGCGGCGCATTGAGGCGAGACAGGCGCCCGGCGACCGTCAGGCGACGCTCAGCGCCCCTGCAGCGCCCGCGCGGCCGCAGACTCCCCCGCCTGATACGCGGCGAATGCCCCGAGAACCGAGCGCCGGACATTGGGTGCGCGGCCCTGCGCAAGATCCTGGATAGCCAGACAAAACCAGCCCTGTTGTCCCCAGGCGTTGATCGCCTTGATGAGCCCGATGGGACTGCGCACCGACAGAAAGCGGGTCGGCCCCAGCGAAAGCCTGTCTTCCCAGCGCTCTGCGCTTGCGGTCTCGTCGCTGAGCAGCCGGCGCGGCAATTCCGGTTCGACGCACATCGGGCGCGCGAGCCCGATGACATCGGCCTCGCCGTCGCCGAGTGCGACGTCCATCGCAGCGCGGGAGCGAAACCCGCCGGTGGCCATAACCGGCATGCGGGCGCGTCTGCGCACAGCGGCGGCGTAGACGATGAAATAGGCTTCGCGCGCCCGGGTGGACGCGGAAAGGCTGGGGTCCTGCCTCGGCTCCAGTCCATCAATCCCGGCCATCCGCGGTTGTTCATACGTCCCGCCGGTGATCTCAAGGAGATCAACGCCCTCGTCGTTCAGGAGGTCGACAACGGCCAAACAGTCCTCCAGGGAGAATCCGCTCTTCTGAAAGTCCGCCGAATTGAGCTTTACGCTGACCGCAAACCCGGCGCCCACGCCGCGCCGCACGGCGCGCAGGGTCTCCAGCAGAATTCGGGCCCGGTTTTCCAGGCTGCCGCCCCACTGATCAGTCCGCCGGTTGGCCAGCGGAGACAGAAATTCCGAGAGCAGATAGCCATGCGCGGCGTGGATCTGCACGCCGTCGAAACCCGCCTCCTCGGCGACTGCAGCGGCCGCGCCAAAGCGTTGAATGACGTCGCGGATTTCCGCCTCCGTCATCGCGCGCGGCGGCGCGAAGGCGCCGCCGGGCAGCCCCAGCGCGATCGCCGACGGCGCAATCGGCTCGGGGCAGACCAATCGCGGCGACTGGCGCCCGGCATGGCTGATCTGCATGATCACCCGACCGCCGCAGGCCTTGGCCGCCGCCGCCCAGGCGGCGAGGCGCCCGAGAGATTCGGGATTTTGCGGTCCCTCAATGACAACGTTTCCCGGACGCTCCAGGTAGCGACGGTCGATAAGGACGTTGCCCGTGATTAAAAGACCTGCGCCGCCGCGCGCCCAGCGCTGATAGAGACGATTGTGCGCCTCGCCTGCCCGGCTCAAAGGGTCGGCCAGCCCCTCCGTCATCGCCGCCTTGGCGATGCGATTGGGCAGCACGAGCCCGCATGGCAGATTGAGCGGTTCGTTAAGACGCGTCATAACCCAATGCCCCTGGATACGGCGCGATTCGTCCTGCGCCGACCCCGACGTGGAACCATGGCTGCGTCGTCCGACTCGTGCAACGAGAGACAGATGGCAAACTCAGCGCAGAAAAAACTCGTCGATACGCCTCCTGCTGAGGCCGCCTACACGGCCAAGGACATCGAGGTCTTAGAGGGTCTTGAACCGGTGCGTCGCCGCCCGGGGATGTACATTGGCGGCACCGATGAGCGGGCCTACCATCACCTGTTCGCCGAGATCCTCGACAATGCGATGGACGAGGCGGTCGCCGGCCACGCCGACCGGATCGATGTGGAATTGTCGGCCGAAGGCTGGCTCACCGTGAGCGACAACGGCCGCGGCATCCCGGTGGATCCGCATCCGAAGTACAAAGACAAGTCGGCGCTGGAAGTCATCATGACAGTGCTGCACTCCGGCGGCAAATTTTCCGACAAGGCCTATCAGACCTCGGGCGGTCTGCACGGGGTCGGCGTGTCCGTGGTCAATGCGCTCTCGGAACGGCTCGAAGTTGAAGTTGCCCGAAGCAAGAAATTGTATTTTCAGGCGTTTTCTCGCGGAAAGCCGATCACACGGCTGGAGAACCGGGGCCCAGTCCACAATCGCCGCGGCACGGTGGTGCGGTTCAAGCCCGACGCCCAGATCTTCGGGGCTGATGCAGGCTTCAAGCCACATCGGCTGTTCCAGATGGCCCGCTCCAAGGCGTATCTGTCACGTGGCGTGTGGATCCGTTGGAAGTGCGCGCCCGAACTGCTGCGCGATGGCGCTGATACGCCGGCGGAGGCGGTGCTGCATTTCCCCAACGGACTTGGCGACTTCCTGAAGGACCTGATCGCAGACAAGAAGACAGTGACCAGCGAGCCTTTCATCGGCAAGGTTGAGCGCCAGGGCGCAGCTGGCGGGGTCGAATGGGCCATCACCTGGGGCGAGAGCGGCTTTGGCGACGCAGACGGTTTCATGCGCAGCTATTGCAACACTGTCCCGACGCCGGAGGGCGGCGCCCATGAACAGGGATTGCGGGCGGCTCTGACCAAGGGCCTGCGCGCCTATGGTGATCTTAAGAATGAAAAAAAGACCGGCCTGATCACCGCAGAGGACGTGATGGGCACGGTCGGCGGCCTGATTTCGGTGTTCATCAAAGAACCGGAGTTCCAGGGCCAGACCAAGGACCGACTGTCGTCACCCGACGCCGCCAAACTCGTCGAAACCATTGTGCGCGACCATTTCGACCATTGGCTCGCGGCTGCACCGCGCGAGGCCGACCGGCTGCTCGACTGGGCGGTCTATCAGGCCGAGGAACGGCTCAAACGGCGCAAGGACAAGGAGATCCAGCGACAGTCGGCGACGCGTCGACTGCGCTTGCCTGGAAAACTGACCGATTGCGCCAATTCCGGTCCGGAAGGCACGGAGCTGTTCCTGGTGGAAGGCGATTCGGCCGGCGGCACCGCAAAGCAGGCGCGCAACCGCGCCACGCAAGCGCTCCTGCCTCTGCGCGGCAAGATCTTGAATGTGGCGAGCGCGGCCGGCGACAAGGCGTCGACCAATCAGGAGCTGAATGATCTGGCGTTGGCGCTTGGCAGTTCGCCAGGACCGCGCTTCAGGCTCGCTGATCTGCGCTATGAGCGGATCATCATCATGACCGACGCCGACATCGACGGCGCCCATATCGCGTCCCTGCTGATAACGTATTTCTATCGCTCTATGCCGGATCTTGTGCGGGCAGGCAGGTTGTTCCTGGCGATGCCGCCGCTATATCGCATCAGCCATGGCGGAAAAGTCGCCTATGCGCGCGACAATGCTCATCGCGACGAGCTCCTGGCCACCGTGTTCAAGGGCAAGAAACCGGACATCGGCAGGTTCAAGGGCCTGGGCGAAATGATGCCGAACCAGCTGAAGGAAACCACCATGGATCCCGCCAAGCGCACGCTGGCTCGGGTCATTCTGCCGGAAGGCGGCGAAACCTCTGCGGCCGAGCTGGTTGAGGCGCTGATGGGCAAGAGGCCTGAGGCGCGCCTCAAGTTCATTCAGGAAAATGCGGACGTCATCGACGCGCTGGACGTCTAACGCGTCCGTGGCCACGCCTGGTGACGAGGTCAGCAGGCCAATCTCAGGCCAATGCGTGACTTCGTGGCTTTTCGGTCTATCTCGTGTCGAGAGGCCTGTTGCGCGTCCTGTCGGCGCGCCGTCTCAAGAGCGCGCAATGTCCTTCAGTCAGGCGACCCGTTCCCCGATTTTAACCCTCGACCAGGCGGCTGATCTCCTCCGCCTGACGCCCAACGCGGTGGTGCGGATGATCCAGGCCGGGGATCTGCGCGCGCTGCGCCTGGACGGGGCGTGGCGGATTGCGCGCGCCGATCTTGAAGCCTGCGCCAACGCACACGCCAACATGCCGTCCCGTTCGACCAGACCCTGAGGGTCTTGGATGGGCTGCACTGCAAATTTGCTGGAGCTCGGAAGACGTCTGGCCGGGCGCCCAACCATGCATGGCGCAGGAGCGCAGGGTCAGAGATCCCGGTCCCGGGACATTGCGTCGCACGGCGCGGGGTGAGCGGCTTCGCCTAGTGTGAGAGCGCCCGGTTCGTGCGCCGGGCCGCAAGGGGGGCGAGCGTGGACCTTAAAACGTTCTGGGCGATGGCCGCAGCGGTGGCGCTTGCGCCCGCGGTTCTGGCGCCGGCTGGGCTTTCGGATGAGCGCGCGGGCGCTGCGAGCGCAAGCAGCGCGAGGCCAAGCTTCGCCATTGTGCGCCCGAACCCGAATCCCTACCCATCAACCTACAAGCCGCTGCCGTCCGGTCCGTTCGTGATCCGCAACGCCACGGTGTATGACGGCGCCGGCGCGGCGTACGCCAACGCCGATGTAGCAGTGGCGGACGGCAAGATTGTCGCCGTCGGCCCGCAGCTCTCGGCGCCTGCAGGTGCGATGGAGATCGACGCGAAGGGCCGCTTCGTGACGCCCGGCATCATCGACGTGCATTCGCATCTGGGCGTCTACGCCAGTCCCAGCGTCAACGCCCACGACGACGGCAATGAAGCGACCGCGCCGGCCCGGCCTGACGCCTGGGCTGAACATTCCGTCTGGCCGCAGGATCCAGGCTTCGAGCGCGCCCTGGCCGGCGGCGTGACCGTGATGCAGATTCTTCCCGGTTCGGCCAATCTGTTCGGCGGACGCTCAGTAGTGCTCAAGAATGTGCCCGCGCGCACGGTTCAGGGCATGAAGTTTCCCGGTGCGCCGTACGGCCTGAAAATGGCCTGCGGCGAAAACCCCAAGCGGGTCTATGGCGAAAAGGGCGGCCCGTCGACGCGCATGGGCAACATGGCCGGCTATCGCCAGCAATGGATTAAGGCTGAGGAATATCGGCGCCGATGGGATGACTATTGGCGCAAGGCGGAAGCCTACGCAAAACAGGTGAGCGACACAGGCGCCCGCACGCGCCGCGGGGTCAAGCCCGCAGAGCCGCCAACCCCGCCCGACAGGGATCTCAAACTCGATACGCTTGCAGACGTTCTGCGCGGCGAGATCCTGATTCAAATGCACTGTTACCGGGCTGACGAGATGGCGCTGATACTCGATCTGGCGCGCGAGTTCGGATACCGGGTCACCGCGTTCCATCATGCTGTTGAGAGCTACAAGATCGCAGACCTTCTCAAGGCGGACGGCGTGTGCAGCGCGATGTGGGCTGACTGGTGGGGCTTCAAGCTTGAGGCATGGGATACTGTTCGCGAAAACATCCCGCTGGTGCATCAGGCCGGCGCCTGCGCGATCGTGCATTCCGACAGCGCGATTGGCATCCAGCGCCTCAACCAGGAGGCGGCCAAGGCGCTGGCGGATGGACGCAAGGCCGGCATCCAAATCTCTGACGCTGAAGCCTGGACCTGGCTGTCCCTCAACCCGGCCAAGGCGCTTGGCCTTGACGCGGTCACCGGCTCGCTCGTCCCGGGAAAGAACGCCGACATCGTGATCTGGTCGGGTGATCCGTTCAGCGTCTATTCGCACGCTGACCAGGTGTTCCTGGATGGCGCGCGCATCTATGACCGGTTTGATCCAGCCTATCAGCCGATGTCCGACTTCGAACTCGCAACCGATGCGCCGGCCAAGGGAGGGCGTCCATGAGAGCCGTTGTCATCGCAGCTGTGATGCTTCTTGGCCCCCCTGCAACTGCCGACACCATCGCGATCGTTGGGGGGCGGATCGTCACCAATGATGCGCCCGGCCTGATCGAAAAGGGCGCCGTCGTGATCAAGGACGGCCGGATCGCCGCGGTCGGCGCGGGGGTCACGCCGCCTGCCGGGGCCCGCGTCATCGACGCGCAGGGAAAATGGGTGACGCCTGGCGTGATCGCAGCGTTTTCGCGCATCGGCATTGTCGGCGTCGAGCAGGAAAACGCCGTCAATGACGGACGCGTGGGCGCAACCCCCGTCGCCGCAGCCGCGGACGTGGCGATGGCGTTTGACCCGGATGAGGCGGCCATTGCTGTTACGCGCGTGGAGGGCGTCACCCGCGCAGCCGTGGCGCCGATCGGCGGGCCCTCGCCGATCTCTGGCTACGGCGCCATCGCTGATCTGTCCGGAGGGCCGCAATCGATTCTGCGCCGGCGCGCCTTCGTCTATGTGGAGGGGGGTGATATCGGTGCGGCGCGCGCTGGCGAGTCACGCGCGACGCTGTGGCCATATCTCGACGCTGCATTGAGCGACGCTGCGGCCTTTCCAATGCGGTTCTTATCGCATACGGAGGGATCCGTGCTGCGCCGCGCCGAGGCAGAGGCGCTGGCGCCGGTTCTCAAAGGCGACGTCGCGATGATGCTGCGGGTCGAGCGCGCTGCTGACATCAGACAGGCGCTGGCCTTCAAAGCGCGCTACCCGGCGATCCAGCTGACCCTGGTCGGCGTCTCGGAGGGATGGCGCGTCGCCGACGAGCTGGCCCGGGCGGGGGCGCCGGTCATCGTTGACCCGGTCCAGAACCTGCCCGACAGCTACGAGCAGGTCGGCGCACGGCTCGACAACGCGGCTCTTCTTCGCAAGGCGGGCGTCACGGTGGCGATCGCTCCCGCGCCTGGCGCGGATGACGCCGCCCAGCTGCGACTGATTCTGCAGCTTGCGGGCAACGCGGTCGCCAACGGCATGAGCTGGGCGGATGGCTTTGCTGCAATCACCTCGGTTCCGGCGCGCATCCTGGCGATGCCCGACGCGGGACGCCTGGCGCCGGGCATGGCGGGCGACATTGTGATCTGGGACGGCGATCCGCTTGAGGTGATGAGCGCGCCCGACATGGTGTTCATCGCCGGTCAGGAGATGTCGCCGCAATCTCGCCAGACCTTGCTGCGCGATCGCTATCGCGATCTGAACGACGCCGACAGGCGGCCATTCCAGTACCGGCGCTAGCCCGGCGCGCCAAGGCGAAGGGCGGCCACGACAGGCACGTGGTCGGACGGCTTTTCCTTGTCACGTTCGTCACGATCAATCCGTACAGAGACGAGCCGATCAGCCGCCTGGGGCGACAGCGCAATGTGGTCGATGCGAATGCCATTGTCGCGCTGCCACGCACCAGCCTGATAGTCCCAAAAGGTGAACTGTCCGGCGCGTCCGTCAGCAGCCATGTAAGCGTCAACGTAGCCCAGATTGAGCAGAGTGCGATACTTTGCTCTGCTCTCGGGCTGGAACAGCGCATCACCGGCCCATGCCTTGGGATCACGGCAATCCGCCTCGCGCGGGATCACATTGTAGTCACCGGCAAGCGCGCACGCTTCTTCAAAGGCGAGCAGCGCACGCGCATGGGCGTTCAACCGCTCCATCCATGCAAGCTTGTAGGCAAACTTCTGCGATTCAACCGGGTTACCGTTGGGCAGGTAGATTGAGGCGACGCGCAACGCTTCGCCCGGCAGGCTTACGACCGCCTCCAGATAGCGCGCCTGCGAGGGATCTGGATCATCCGGCAGACTGCGCTGCGACTCTTCCAAAGGATATTTGGAAAGAATCGCCACCCCGTTGAACGACTTCTGTCCGTGGACCAGAACATTGTAACCAAGGTCCTCAATCTCAAGACGGGGAAACCGTGCGTCCTCGCATTTGAGTTCCTGGAGGCACACTATATCGGCGCCTTGCGTGCGCAACCAATCCAGCAGCCGCGGCAATCTGACGCTGACGGAATTTACGTTCCACGTGGCGATCGTCAGCATGCACCTCTCCGTTTTCTCGGCCGCAGCCGCGACCGTAAAGGATTCATCAACACATTGTGGCGAGCCTTGAGCGATGGGTTAACCGGAGATGATAGATGAGGCTTCGCGTATCGTCTGTCATGCTGGCCGTGGCGGCTTTCGGCCAGATCTTTTTTGGTGCGGTGTGTCTTGCTGAGACTGCGCCGGGCGCGGCTGAACCCATTCTTCTTGCCAAGGCAATCCCGGATCCGCCGGTTCTCATGGCGATCAAGGCGCCGCACAGCTTCCAGCCCCCCGATGATTATATGCACCTTGCTCAGGCGCCGCTGATGCGCAGCCGCCCGCAGGCCCGCCTGGCCGGCGCCTCGTTCGCACTGGCTGCAGGCCGCGCGGGCGCGGTCGGGGACGTTCTCGCCTTTTACCAACGATCGCAATGGCGGCCTACGGTGAAGAGCGGCGGCGTGGCTGTCGAATGGCGCATTTCCTTTGGCGCCCGGCAAAACTAGAAGCCAGAAAAGGCGGTGAATTCGTCGACGCTGGCGCGTTCGGTGCGCAGCGCATTCACAGGTGCGCCGGGATCGGCGTAACCAAGCGCCATGCCGCAATAGATCAGCTCCCCCGGCGCGAGCGCGAAGTGGCGGTGCAGCGTCACGCGCAGGCGCGCCCACGCCTCCTGCATGCAGGTCGCCAATCCGCGTTCCTGCGCGACGAGCGCGATGGTTTGCATGAACATGCCCAGATGCGCCCATTGACCGTGGCCCATGCGCGCATCAATCACGAAAAAAAGGCCCACCGGCGCGCCGAAGAAGCGATAGTTGTTGGCGAGCCACATCAGGCGTGCGCCCTTGTCTTCGCGGGGAATGCCAAGCGTGGCGTACATGTCCTCCCCACATTTGAAGCGCCAAGATCGATGTGGCTCCCACAGTTCCGCGGGATAGATCGGCCGATCGCCCTCTTCGCCCACCGGGTTGGCCGCCATGGCAGGCTGCGCCAGCGCAACAACCGCATCCCGGGCGGCGCCCGCGACAGCGATGACCTTCCACGGCTGGACATTGCCGCCCGATGGGGCCCAGCGCGCCACATCGAGGATTTCGCGCACAAGCGCCTGAGAAACTGGTTGCGGCGTAAATGCGCGGGTGGAGATGCGGGTCTTGACAGCGGTTGTCACGTCCATGGCGAGGTCTCAGTGCTGTGGTTCACGAAGGAGGCCTAGCCTGTGTTGGAGATCAAATCGAGAGCCATGTGCGCGCGGACGCCGTTGCAATTGGGCGCGCCAGAGCGGCGCGGCAGGCGCCACTGCGGGGTTCGGGCTTTGGTGGGGCGAGGTCGCGCCAGCCGGACAGGCCGTTCGGCGACGACGCGAAGCCAGCAGCACCTGAGGGCAGAGCCCAGCGCGGATCCGGCTTCGCAAAAGGCCGGGCAGGCCAAAGCCGCTGGGCAACAGGCCTGCAACGAAGAGACGGCTAAACCCGGTCTCCGCGCAAGGCGGTTGTCCAGGCGCCAGCTTCAGTCTTGGCCGGGGGCGCCCCGCCGGACTGCGTCAGACCGAAAAACTGGTCCCGCAGCCGCAGCCCGAGGTCGCATTGGGATTTCGCACCGTGAAATGCGCGCCGAGGATTTCATCGACGTAGTCCACCACGGATCCGTCGAGAAACGTGAGGCTGGCGCTATCTACTGCCATTGCCGCGCCATCACGCTCGATGACCAGATCGTCCTCCTGCGCGGCGGCGATGAGCGAGAATTCGTAGCGAAAGCCCGAGCATCCGCCCCCGCTGACCGCCACGCGCAGCAGGCGAGCCTCAGGCGATTTTTCAAGGATCTTGCGGATCCGGGCAGCTGCGCCGGCCGAGAGGCTCAGAGCAGGCGCCCGCTCCGCGGGCTGGTGTGCGATCATCTCTGACATCGAAGCAAATTCGCCATGCGCCGGAAACCCCAGGCTCCTATATCATAGCGGCCGAAGAGAAAGTGAAGAGACGCCCATGCCGGACCAGGCGCAGGCCTATGCAGGATCGCAGGCATGTTTTGCATCCGATGCGCGACAATCGCGCGGACGCCGCCACAGCGAGCCGGAGAGTGCGACGCGCAACCCGTTCGAGCGTGATCGGGACCGCATAATTCACACCACCGCTTTCCGCCGCCTGAAGCAGAAGACCCAGGTTTTCGTCGCGCATGAGGGTGACCATTACCGTACGCGGCTGACCCATTCGCTGGAGGTGGCGCAGATCGCGCGCTCCATTGCGCGCCAGCTTGGCCTGAATGAAGATCTGGCAGAGGCCTGTGCGCTGGCCCATGACCTTGGCCACCCGCCATTCGGGCATACCGGGGAGGACGCGCTCGACGCCTGCATGCAGGACTTTGCCGGTTTTGACCACAATGCCCAGACGATGCGGGTCATCACAAAGCTTGAGCGCCGCTATCCGAAGTTCGACGGCATCAACCTGACATGGGAGACCCTGGAGGGGGTGTTGAAGCACAATGGGCCGCTGCTGCGCAATGGTCGGACCAGCGCTGACCTGGCGCCGGTCTATCGGGAGTGGTGCGAGGAGTATGATCTTGAGGTTGGCACATTTGCAGGCCCGGAGGCCCAAGTCGCAGCCCTCGCCGACGATATCGCGTACAACAACCATGACATCGACGACGGTCTGCGCGCCGGCTTCTTCACCATTGAGGAGCTGGTCGACAGTGTGGCGCTTGCGCGCCAGGCGTTTGAAAGCGTGTGGCGCGACTTCCCCGGTCTTGAGCGGGAGCGGGCGATCGATGAGGCGGTGCGCCGGCTTATTGGCGCCTGGGTCAATGATCTGATTGCCCAGACCCGCCGCACCATCGCCGCTGCGCGGCCGCAGACTGCTGCCGACGTGCGGGCGCTGGGACGGCCTCTGGTCGGTTTCTCGGCCGAAATGACCGAGCGCGCCGGCGTGCTGCGACGGTTCCTGTATGCACGCTTCTATCGTCACTGGCAGGTAAATCGGGTCCGCAGTCAGGCCCGGCGCATCGTGCAGGACCTGTTCAATCTGTTCTTAGCAGAACCAGAAGCTTTGCCGCCTGCCTGGCAGGCAAGGGCGCTGGACCGACCCGCCCCAAAGGCCGCCCGCGCAGTCTGCGACTACATCGCCAGCATGACGGACAACTTTGCGATCGAAGAACACAGAAAGCTGTTCAACCTCGACCGCCTGCTGTGACCCGGCGGCGCGCTGACGCAGCGTTTACGCCGTCTTCAATCAAATGCGCCAACATCGAGATCGGTCGGAAGGTGTGGTCTTGATGATGGGGGGAAAGCGTCCAGGCAGGTCGGGGTGTCAGGGTGTCAGGTGTCGCGCGCGATGGTGTGGTCATGCTTGAGCCGCAAGGCCTTACCCGTCGATCCGCCTGCGCTGCACTCCCTCCAGCAACCGGACCTGCAGCAATTAGACCAGCTGTGAACCGCCTGTGCGTGATGCGTTTCGCGGCGCGTCAGGGCTCGACGAGGCAAGGAAACGGAACTGCACCATGACCAGGAAGCGCAAGGGTGTCGAAATCATCAATCCGCCCAACCTGCTCAAAGCAAAGGTCGGCGGAAAACTTGCCCCGCTTGATGAAGCGGCGATCGCGCGCGCCGAGGCTGCGCTGCATACGATGTCCGGCGAGTTCCAGGATTGGATCGAAGACCATGTGGACCAGCTCGTGGCTGCGCGCTGGCGCGTCGAGACGGAGCGCTACGCCCAAGGCGCGATGGCGCGTCTGCTCACCTGTGCTCATGATCTCAAAGGTCTTGGTGTGACGTTCAAGTACCCGCTGGTGACGCGCATCGCCGCGTCATTGTGCACCCTTCTTGAGGCCAAGAGCGCAGAGTCCCCGCCCCAGCTTATCGACGCCCATGTCGATGCAATCCGCGCCACCGTGCGCCAGCGCATGAAGAGTGACACCGACCCTATCGGCCTTGCGCTGCTGCATGAGCTTGAAACGCTTGTTGCTGAACACCTGGGCGGCGCCGGCAAACCCCAGCCTGGCGAAACCGCCCTCCCGGTTGATCACGAAGATCTGTCGCCGCAGGCGGCGAGAAGCATCTGAGGATCAGCGTGACGGCGTCTGGCGGGCAGGCGTGAGGCATGCCCGGCTGGTTGCCGGCGTCCTGCTTCCAGGCGCCCTTTATCTGCGCCAAAGCTGCCCACCCTGTCGGAGCAAATCACTGCGCCTGCGCCGCCATCACCGAGCCGACTGCTTTTGCAGACGCAAGGCACTGGACTTCGCGCACGCAAGGCGGTGTTTCCCGCAGTCATGCTGACCCGAAACCGCAAAAGTCTCCCGTCGAGCTGGCGCAGGTCGGCGCGTTTAGGGCTGGTTGCCCTCCAGCGGCTCGCGGGTGACTGAGTATCCTGCTTCGGCTGGAATGACGAGAATCGCCCGGCCCTCCTCCATCACCACGACAGGCTCGACGACGACATGAGCGCGCGCGCGCGCCGCCGTAAGCGCCTGGGCCACAGACACGCTTTCGCCCAAACGCTCAATGTTGAGCCGGGTGGGAAAAATGATTTTTCGCGCGCCTGCCCGCATCTCCTGAAGCACTGCGCCCGGACGCACCCAGGCCGCATCGACCGTCTCGCGCCCGTCATGGCCGGCAAGCTGATCCTGCGGAGCCGGGGCAAGAAAGAAGTAGGTGTCGAAGCGCTTGGGCATTATCGCAGGCGTGATCCAGTGCGCATAATCGACCAGGGTGTCGAGAGCGAGCGCGAGGCCGGCGTCAGCGATGACGCGGGAGAACGCCAGCTCGCCGCGCGCCACTGCGTCGCGATGGACGGCGATCGCCTGCGCGGCCGCGCACCCGGCAAGCGGGGCCCCGGCGCCGCGCTGTGCGCCCGGACGCGCGAGGATGAGACCGGACTCCTCGAAGGCTTCCCGGATCGCCCCGACACGCAGGCTGATCTCCATCTCACTCAGTCCCTCAGCACCGTCTGCAAGCATGCGCCACTCCGGCGCGGCGTCGTCCGGCGCCAGCTTGCCGCCGGGAAACACCAGCGCTCCGCTGGCAAAGTCGATCTGGTGATGGCGCACGACCATCAAGACCTCCAGGTCGGGAGCGTCGCGCACCATCAGAATGGTTGCGGACGGGATCGGCGCGCGGGGCTGGTTCACAGGCTGTCTCCTCGAATGGGCGACTTTTGCATGAATCCGATCGGTTGCACCTCCCCTTCCTTAAGTCCCAGGGCAGTAGATGGAGGTTCTGGATCGGGAGCAGGACATCCGCGTGAGCAACCTTGGCGATCGCACGACGGGCGGGCCCGCCGGCCATCCGGAGGCGCTTCTGGTGCGGTGCCTGATCGATCAACGGGTGCGCCAGATCTTTGTGCCTGAAGACAGCACAGCGGAGGCGCCGGACTTCACGGCGGCGACCGGGGTTTATCATGACCTGGCGCAGATATTCCCGGATGCCGAATTGGCGGTTGGCCTGCCCGTCGCGGCGGTCATGGCGGCGCATGGGCCGGTCAGGGCCGCCGTTGCGGCCGAGGCGGCGCAGCTTGCGCCGCAGGCTTTCATCCTGGTGGTGCAGGAGACAGCGATTGCAGACCATGGCGCGCCGGCTCTTGCGGCGCTGGCCCGGTATCGCGATCGCGGCTTTGGGCTGGCGCTCGCCTGCACACAGGAATTCCTGCTGCCATATGCGGCTCCCGCGCGTGCGCTCTTTGACGAAATCCGCGTGCCGACGCGGGCCATTCGTGCAGCAATCGACCAGCCGGGTGATGTCTGGAGCTGCCGCGCCACGCGCCGTATTGCCGCCGGGCGCGGAGCTGGAGCGCGGCTCGTCGCCGTCGGGTCTGACGCGCCGCAGGGCGCCGCCGGGCTTGGCTTTTCGAGATGGCAGTGCGACCGCAGCACGGCGGACGGATCAGGCGACCTGCACCCGGCCACGATCGGCGATGTGGCGCGCGCGCTCCGCGCGCACTGCGTCTGAAAGCACATCAAGCCTTTCAAGGAGGTACTCAGCGTCCTGACGCGGCAGCGTGCGCGCCTGCGTCAACGCGCGCGCAGTCATCAGCTGACTGAAAAGCTCGCGATCCCATCGCCCCTCTGCCTCAAGCTGATGATACAGTTCCACACCTGACTTGAAGACGGCGAACATGCCTGCCGGCATGTTCGCGCGCTCGTAGAGCGCCTTGAGCCCGAGCGGTCCTGTGTCGTGCAGCAGCTTCCAGGCCTTTTTCAGCGCCAGACCCGACATCTCAGCCAGACTTTGCTCCACGAAGGCCATATGCCCGAGACACAGGGCGCGCAGAACAAAGGACGGCGTCAGCCGCCCGTTGAGAGCCAATTGCTGCACAAAACGTCGCAGATCCGGGGCCCGGCCCGCCTGGGCGACGAGATCGATGCTGGCCCGTTCGCGCGCGCCTGAGGCGAGATCAATCGCAAGTTGCGGCGGCAGAGCGTGATGATTGACCAGATGATCGAAGGCCGCCCCGGCAACGGCGTTGACAAGCTTTTCGGCGATGTGGATCGGCAGGCTTGGGCGATAGACCATTGCCTCAGCCATCGCTTCGTCGCCGGAAAACCGGACCATCACTTCGTCCAGCAACCGCCCGTCAAAGGCTGCGCCGGGGTTCTCAAGAGCCCGACGCACGGGGGCCGCCGCGCCCGTCTCGACGATGGCGCGGCTCACCGCGAGCGACACTGTGGGCCTCGCTGCGACCGCCATCTGCTTCATCGGCGAAGACGTACGCACGATCGCAATGAGGTCGGTGTCGGTGAGCATTGGCGACTGGGCAAGTACAGGCAGGGCGACAGTCTCCACATCACAGGCGAGCTTGATCGCGACGTCATGGGGAAGTCTGGTCGACGCGCGCAGTGTCACCGCCAGTGCGCGGCGCACGAGCTCGGCTGCGTCATTGGCGAGCGCCCGCAGGATCTCTGCCGCCTGGACGCGCTCCTCCGCGCTGAGATCATCGCCGTCGATCTTGCGGCAAACCTTGTGCGCCGCCAGGGCGCGCTCCTCGGCATCGGCGCCATGCACCAATGCAGTGATGTCCGACGCTGTCAGCATTGCACGCATCGTGCGAACGGTCATTGCTGCATACCTCTAGAAAGCCGAAGCACACCACGCTAGGCAGGGCATGCTTAATGAAAACTTTCCGGCGCCAGCGGCGCGCGATGCGGGATCGGGGGACAGCGCCATGCTGAGCGGACTGACGGTGGTCGAGTACGCCACCTATATCGCAGCGCCCGGCGCTGGTTGCATCCTTTCGGATTGGGGCGCGCGCGTGATCAAGGTCGAGCCCATCGGCGGCGACCCCATACGCCGGTTTTTTGATACGATTGGCGCTGAGACAGACGCCAATCCCGTGTTCGATCTGGACAACCGCGGCAAGCAGAGCGTGATCCTCGACACCCGCACGCCAGACGGGATCGCCGCGCTGAGGAAACTCGCTGCGGGAGCAGACGTCTTCCTGACCAATGTGCGCCCCGGCGGGCTCGCGCGGGCGGGACTGGACCCTGCAAGCTTGAGCGCGCTCAATCCGCGCCTTGTCTACGCTAGCGTAACGGGCTTCGGCTTGGAGGGGCCAGAGGTCGATAGGGCTGGGTTCGACGTCACTGCTTTCTGGTCGCGGTCCGGCATCGCGCGCCTCACCGCCCCGCGCGGCTCAGAGCCGTTTACGATTCGCACCGGAATGGGGGATCACACAACGTCCATGGCCTGCGCGGCCGGAATTCTCGCCGCGCTTTACGAACGCGAGAAAACGGGCAAAGGCAGGCTGGTGGAGAGTTCATTGGCGCGCAGCGCGATCTACGCCGTTGGTTCCGACATGGCGATCCAGCTGAGATTCGGCCGGATCGCCTCAACGCGCCCACGCACCGACGCAGTCAACCCGCTGACCAATTTTTTCAAGACCTCCGACGACAAATGGATCTGCATCATTCCACGCCAGGGAAATCCAGACTGGCCAAACATCGCGCGCGCCGTCAAAGCAGAGCATTTATTGACGGACGCCCGCTTCACGTCGAGCCGATCACGACGCGAGAACTGCAGTGCGCTGGTGGCGGCGCTGGATGAAGCGTTCGGCGCGACAGCTTTTGACGAGATTGCCGCGCGCCTAGACGCTGAGGACGTGACCTGGGCGCCAGTCCAGACGGCCGCGGAGGCCTGCGCCGATCCGCAACTGATTGCAGCCGGCGCTTTTGTTGACGTGCCATCCGCGGACGGCGCGACGACCTATAAGTCCCCCGCGACGCCGATTCGATTTCCTGGCGCAGCTGATGGTCCGAAGGGCCCCTCGCCGCGACCCGGCCAACACACGCGCGCGGTGCTCAGCGAACTGGGCTACACGTCCGACGAGATTGATGGCCTTTTGAGCACCGGCGCGGCGGTCGCTGGCGTCTGATCGCCCGGCTGCTCGAAGGCGCGCGCGTTCAATTGGTCAATGAGCTGGCGTGTCAGCTGCTCGCTCAGTGGATCGCGCAGATAGGCTTTGCGCGCCCGCTCCGCGCTCGCTGCGTCACTGCCGGTCGGCGAAGACAGGATGTCCATCAGCGCCTCGAACATCAGCACCTCCGCTGCGCGCATCTGGCGCTCGGGGGGCGATTGCGCCGGGGCGACGGCAAGAGAGGCGCCAGAGGCGGCGTCTGGCTGCGGCTCGACGCCTTCGGCCCGGGGATCCGGGCGAGCGAGAAACGCAAGGAGATCGGCCGCGCTGCGCGGATTGCCGGATCGCTCGAAGAACACCGGGCGATTGGCCGCGGCAGCCGCCGGGAACACGTTCGCGGCCGGAGTTTCGGGGGCGGCTGCAGCTGTCCGAATCAGTTCAACTGCGCCAGCTGGCCCCAGAAAATGGGCCGCATAGAGCTCGCCTGGCCCTGGCGCGCGCCCGATCCTGCCTTCGATGTAGCGCGCGTTTTCCTGGGTGAACTCGCCTGCCAGGCGCGCCGCCAGATCCGGGTTGAAGCGCAGATCAAGGATCTGCTTGCGGATGGTTGAATCGCGCACCATCGCCTGCCCGCCGCGCCCGCGTTCGATCTGGGCGGCAGCGTCGGCAAGGCCGTGGCGCGCCCCATAGCGCTCCACCATGGCGAGCCACGTCTGCTCGATGAACTGGAACATCCCGGCTGCGCTGGAGGTGCGCGCGCGGGCGGACGGATCGAAGGCGCTCTCGCGCGCCGCTGTTTTGAGAAGAACAGCAAAATCGGCCCCGGTGGCGCGCGCGGCGCGCGCGATGACGTGCGCCGCCTCGGCGCGGGCAGACAGGTTTTTGATGTCCATGGCGACGACCGATTGGATCAACTCTCACGACGTTGCGACCCTGCGGCCGGCTGGTCAACGCTTGGTTAAGATCGCGCCTTGGGTGAGTTCATGATCGCAGGCGCACGCTGCGCAGCTAGTGCGGCGACGACAGGCCGGGGCCAGGATCGGCTGCACGACCGCGCGGGTCGTCGAGAGGCTTCGCCCAGCCCGTGCGCTGGCGCACCAGCGGGAGATAGACTGGTTTCGGCAGCGCGTAGATCGCCTTGAGAAGCCAGGTGAACCGCCGCGGAAAGGTGATCTCAAAGCCGCCTCGTTCAAGTCCGTCAGCGATCCGGCGCGCCGCCTCTTCCGGCTTGATCATGAAGGGTTTCGGAAATGTGTTGTCATCCTGCGCGGGGGTCTCAACGAAGCCTGGCGTGGCAAGCGACACGCCCACGCCATATCGGTCGAGTTCGATTTTGAGGCACTCGGCCATGTTGATCAGCGCAGCCTTCGACGCACCGTAGGCGGAAGCCGTCGGCATCCCGCCAAACCCGGTCGCTGAAGAGACAAGGCACACATGGCCGCGGCGCGCCGCGCACATCGATGGCAGCACGCCGGCCAGTCCGTGCACGGTCCCCATCAGGTTCACGTCAAAGGTCTGGCGATAGCGCGCAATGTCCGGCTGAGCCGCGTCGACCGGCAGATAGACGCCAGCGTTGGCGATGTAGAGACCGATTGGTCCGAAGGCATTGTGGATGGTTACGGCCGCCTGCGCCATATCCTCGGCCGAAGCGACATCAGCGGGGACTGGAAGCACCCGCTCACCGCACGCTGCGCGCAGGGCCTCCAACGGCTCGCGCCGCCGGGCGGTCGCCGCAACCTTCCAACCGCGTGCAGCAAGTTCTCGCACCAGGCAGGCTCCGATGCCGGAGCTTGCACCGGTGACCCAGGCGGCTCCGTGCTCACGGCGTGCCGGACGTCGCGGCATGATCAACTCCTTTTGCAGGCAGTGGGAATGGCGAACACACCGGGTGCGACGGGGGCTGCTCAGCCGACCGGGGCAGATGATACGGGGCTGGTCAAACGATACTCGAAAGACACCCCGCGCGCCCGGAAGGCCATCTTCACCCAGCGCCCACTTGTATCATACCACACATCGGCATGGGTTGATCCTCGCACTTCGTAACGCGTCGCACGCACCGCCGCGCCGCCAGCCTGAACCACTTCTTCGCCGAGCCGCCGGACCTTCAGGGCAATTTGCGCGCCGCTGCGGGTGTCGAGCACCTGCCCCGTCGCGAGCGAGTCTTTGCGCCACCAGCTGCCAGGCGGAATCGCCGGGTCGATAACGCCGGCGAACTTGGGCCCTTGAACCGTCAGGGTGCGGCCTTCGCGCTTGGCGGTCACCCGTTCGCTGCGTCGTCCGAAGGTGTCGGTGCAGTCCAGCCCAATGAGTGTCTCGCCGCGCCAGTTTTCAGTGCAGCGGTGGGCGTAGGTAAAGCGGACCGGACCGATGCGTCCGGCGAAGTCGACAGCGACGCGGGTGGTGACGCCGTCCCCGGCGCGCGCCACCTCCACGATGTGGGAACCAATGGGCCGTCCGTTGCCGATGACTTGAAATTCGGCGCGCCCAGGCGTGGCCGCAAGCGTCGCCGGCAGACAGGCGAGCCCGAGCGCAACTGCCGAGAGGAGTGTGCGACGTCTCATTGCAGGAACCTCGCAGCCAGCCACCCCAATGCGGTCTGAAACCGATAACCGCCAGTCATCGCGATCAGGCAGATGCAATCGCGGTCAGGTCCGGCGGCTGGTCGGTGCTCGTCGTCTCCGTCGGCAATCGCCAGATCCCCGCGCCGGTACACACCCGTGTCATCGCGAAACTCGCCGTCAATCACCAGTGTCAGCTCTTCTCCGGTATGACCGTGACGGGGGGCGGGCCGGCCGGCCCGGATGCGCATCAATGCGGCGCCTGGATACCCGTCAATTGCAACCTGCTGCATGCCCGGCAGGCGTTCGCGCCAGCGCATGCCTGCGACGTCCAAAGCCAGCGCACGGCGAACAAGATGGGGGAGTCCAGGATCGCGCGCATGTCCGGGTGTGGCGGCGATATTTGCCGGTCTGCTCACTCCGCCCGCATGATCCAAGGCCTCCAAAAGCACACCGCCAATAGCGTCGAGATCGGCATAGGCGGCGCGGGCGGCGGCATTGAGGGCGAAATGCGCAGCAACAACCAGAGATTGCGAAGGCCCCAGGGCCCCTGTTGCATAGTCCAGCATTACGGCGTCGTAGGCGTCACATCGACGGATCACAGCGGAGTTCCCAGCGTCTTGGGCAGACGTTTGCGAGCGTTTGTCGATGTCTACGGAACGTCAGGGGCTTTAGATCAGCGGAAGCACCGTGATTGCACAGCTTTACGCAGCGCTTGCTGGTCTGGATTGCGGCCGCGGCTGCGGACGGCGGCTTGGCGTCATCACCAGCCGCGCGTGCGTCTCGGTTCAAAAAGCCCGTCAGGCGTGGTGCACCGTTGTGAGCGCATGGGCGACAGCCTCGACATCAGCGGCGCTGGTGCTCCAACTCGCCACAAAGCGATAGGCGTCTGCGCCGTCGGCGTCCCACGCAAAGAAGGTCACGCCGGCCGATTGCAGGGCCTGGACGTGCCGCGCAGTCAGCCGGGCAAATACCTCGTTCGCCTCGACCGGGTGCAGGATCTCACAGCCGGCCGACGCGAGGCAGCGCGCCAACGCTGCGGCCATCGCGTTGGCCTTCGCGGCGAGCGACAGCCAGAGGTCGTTCTCAAGCATCGCGACGAATTGCGCTGCGAAGAAGCGGTGCTTTGAAAACAGCTGACCGGCGCGCTTACGCAGGTAGGCTGCGCCGGGCGCAGCGGCGAGCGGCCCGAACAGCACCACCGCCTCGGCTGCGATTGCCCCGTTCTTGGTCAGGCCGAACGACAGCACGTCGACGCCGGCCCGCCACGAGAGGGCGGCCGGGCTCTCGCCGGTTGTGGCGACCGCATTGGCGAAGCGGGCGCCGTCCACGTGCACCCCCCATCCCAGGCGATGCGCGGTCTGGCAGACTTCGGTCAGACGCGCGCTGGTGTAGACGGCGCCGCTCTCCGTGGCGTTCGACACCGACACGGCGCGCGGCTGCGGTCCGTGAACAAAATCCGCCCGATGGCGTCGCGCGAGGGCGTCTAAATCGGCGCCGCTGAGTCTGCCATGGCGCCCGTCAACGCCCAAAAGGCGCGCCCCGCCGGTGAAGAACTCAGGCCCGCAGCCCTCGTCGGCGGCGATGTGGGCGTGGCGTTCGCAAACGATCGCGCCCCAGGACGGGCACACCAGAGACAACGCCAGGCCGTTGGCCGCACCGCCAGCGCCGACGATGAGCAGCGTGCAGTCGGCGTCAAAGACACGCCGCGTCAGCGCTTGCGCGCGCTGCGTCCAAGGGTCGTCGCCATAGGATCCTGCCCGCCCGTCATTGGCTGCGGCGACGGCGGCGATGATTGCTGGATGCGCCGGGGCTTGATTATCAGAGCCAAAACTCACGATGCAGCGCCTGGCCGGCGCCTGATCTCATCACGCCAGCGCACGAGATTGGCGAGCCCCTCGTCCTGCGGCGCGTACCGCATCAGCCGCGCAAATCCCAAGGTCACAAATGCGGTTATGTCGGCGATGGTGAAACGGTCACCCGCGATGAAGTCGCGCCCGGCGAGTTCAGCGTCGAGCCAGCGCGCGAAGCTGCGCATCTTTTGTTCACTTTGCGCGGCAAGCGCGGGAAGTGGTTCGGCCTCCAGCACCTTGACCGCAGGATGGCCGTGGCGCACCCAGTGAGCGGTGGCCGCAAGCCACAGAAACTCGATGCGCCGGTCCCACATTTCGATGAATGCACGCTCGTCTGCATCTCGACCCATCAAGTTCGGCTCGGGCCAAACATGTTCAAGATAGGTGCAAATCGCCCGGCTCTCCGTCAACACCCGCCCATCGTCGAGCTCCAGCGCCGGGCTTTGAGCGAGCGGGCTCTTCTGCAGGTACTCAGACGTCCGGTGCTCACCCTGCATGAGATTGACTTCAATGATCGCCACCTCGGTGATCGCCTTTTCGGCCATGAAAAACGTGACGCGTTGGGGGTTGGGCGCGCCTTTGCTGGAATAAAGTTTCACGAAGGACTCCTGCTCAAGCGCGGAACCGGTTTCCCCGGCGGCTCGCGCGTGATCTCGATGGGTGCGGCGATCGGGTTCGACGACGTCATTGCAGGCGCCGCGCGCCATTCGTCAACCGCCGCGACGCCGCCCGACATGCTGACGCCCTCGGGGGGCGCGCGCGAGATGCGCCCAGGGATGCGCCCCGGGATAGGCACCGGATGCTCCTTGGAGCGCGTGCGCCAGCAGTTCGGCAAACCCAGTCAGGTCGCCGGCCAGGCGCTTCGCCAACCAGCACACACCCGCGCAGCGCGGGCGCGATCAGAAACCGAACATCGCGCCAGGCATCGCCGCAACGACGCCGGCCGTCATGCAGGTCGCCAGGAAGCCGGGTGTCAGCGCCTTCCATGCAAGTTCGAGGACTTCGGTGCGCCGCTCGGGAAGCAGAACAGCCAGGCCTGAGACCAAGATGCCGACGGAGCCGACATTGGCGAAACCGCACAGGGCATAGGCGAGCAACACGCGGGTCCGCTCCGAGAGCGCATCGGGCGCGATTTCTCCAAGCCGCACATAAGCGATGAACTCGGTGAGGAAGAGTTTCACGCCCAGAAAATTTCCGGCGCCGACAGCCTCATCCCAGGGCACGCCGATCATGTAGGCGAGCGGCGCGAAGACATAGCCGAAGATCCGCTCGAGGGTGACGGGCGCCCCGGCGACGTCGCCGATGGGCGCCAGCATCAGGTTCACAAGCGTGACCAGCGATACGAACACAATCAAAGTGGCGGCGATGTTGAGGCAGACCTGCAGACCGTCCTGAACGCCGCGGGTGATGGCGTCCATGGAACTTTGGTAGCGCAGCACGACCGTGTTGTCGTCTTCCGTCAGCCCCTGTCCGGGGACTTCAGGGATCATCACCCTGGCCAGCAGGATGCCGGCCGGCGCAGAGATAATCGAGGCGACGAGGATGTGGGCAGCGACGTCGGGAACAGCCTGCTTCAGGACCAGGATATATGCGACCATAGCCGAGCCAGCGACGGTGGCGAGGCCCACCACCATCATCATGAACAATTCTGAACGGGTCAGACGATCCAGATAGGCGCGGATCACGATCGGGCTTTCCACCATGCCCATGAAGATATTGGCCGCCACTGCCGTCGCGGAGGCGCCGCCGATGCCCATGAACCGGCGAAACACGAAGCCGAACCCGGCGATGATCCAGCGCAGGATCCGCCAGTGCCACAGCAGGGCGGACAGCGCCGAGATGACCAGAATGAGAGGCAGAACCTGAAACGCGAAGATGAAAGGCGTCCCGCCGCCTTGGGGATTCAGCAGGTAGGGCTGGTTGGGAGACAGATTGGCGAGATAACCAAACACGAATTGGGCGCCCTGCTGGGTGGCTGCGGTGAGGCCGTCGACGACACCGGTGATCGCTCCAATGACTGGTTGGGTTTGGGGAAAGCCGAACAGCAGCCATACCAGAGCGGCCTGCACCGTAAGAGCGCCGAGAACCAGCCGGAATGGGAAACGGTTGCGCGCCTCTGACAGCGCCCAACAGATGAAAATGATCAGCGCAATGCCGATGAGCGGGCGACCATTGTCCCAGCCCCAGCTGATCGCCGAAAGGTCCATGTCACTCTCCCCGCTTGTCGGGGGATGCTAGCCCTCCGGCGCGCGGGAGTGAAAGCGCTGCAAGCGGACGGCGCTGCAGAAATCTGCGCGCTGACGCGCTGAGCCCGGCGGACGGACACCGACCGATCGGTCACGCGACCCAGTTACGCGTCGGTCATGCCGTGGCGTGCAGTCGCACGGCCTCCGTCACGCGATAGGTCAGCGCATCGCCAGCCGCCTCGCGGACGGTGACGTATTCGCCGACCTCAAGGCGGTGGTCGGCAAGCTTGTAGACCGGTTCGTCGGGGCCTTCGCGCGCTTCATCGTAGTGGAAATACCAGCTCTGCCCGCGATGCAGCAGACGCCCGTCCGCCTGCTCGTCCGGATCGGGTGAGAACCGAACAACTGTGCACTGGTCTTTCGCCGTGCGCCACAGCGCAGCATCCAAATGATGATCCGGATCAAGCGGGGCGACAATCACGTAGCCGCGCTCCTGATCCCCATCAGGAAATCCAGCGTCGGGATTACGCGCAAGGCGCAGAATGATGCGCGTCAGAGCGGACATGCCTTTGCTCCTCTTTCATGAACTCTAACTGGGACGCACTCAATGGGCGAGCAAAAGATTTGGCCCTTCGCGCGCCTCCAGGAAAGCCTTGGTGGCGCCGCCGAACAAGAACTCCTGCGCGCGTGCATGACCATAGGCGCCGGCAAACAGGACCCCAACCCCAAGCGCGGCGGCCCCGGCCAGAATGGCCGTCTCAGCCTTGCCCTGCAGAGGCGCGGCGACCTCAGCAGTCACCCCATGCCCGGCCAGCCACGTGACAAGACCGGCCGGATCGGCGGCGGGACGATCTTCGCGCCGGGCGCCGTGCGAAGCCTGCAGGATCACAACACGCCGAGCGTGCTGAAGCAGGCCCAGTCCGGCGCGCACGGCGCGTGCAGCTTCGATGCCGCCATCCCATGCGATCGCCGCGACATCTTCAAGTCCCTGTGCGCCGTTGCGTGCGACGAGAACGCCGAGGCGGGCGCGCATCACGACGCCCTCAAAGGCGCCCGCCAGCGGTCCCTCGCCGCGTGCGGCGTGGGGCCCGAAAACAAAGAGGTCTGTCAGTGGGGCCTCACGCAGCAGAGCGCTTTCCGGATCAAGCGCAACCCGCTCGACGGCGATGCCTTTGGGCAGTCCGGCTGATGCGGAGACATCGGCGGCGAGTGCGCGCACGCGGCCTTCTATTTCGGCTTCACTCTTGCGAATTGCGTCAAGGGCAGTCTGGGGCAAGGCTGTGATGAAACCCTCCCCTGCCCACACGAGATCTTGGGTAGGATCGGCAAAGGCGAGAACCGCGGTGACGCAGGCGCCGGTCTGTCGCGCCAGTGCGACGGCGGCGGCGAGGGCCGGACCATCATCGCCAGCCCCGCCCATGGGAACAACGATACGCGACAGTGTTGCACGCACGACGCCCATCGGGCCCCCTCCGGCGTTTTTCCCCCGCGGCGCCTGCAGCTAGACGCGCATCTGGACGCCCAGCCCTGTTCTTCTCCGCGACGGGTTTGGTGTATGACGCCGCTAAAGTGGACAAGGCCACGGTCGGGCGCAAGTCTTGAAGGAATAGTACGTATGCCGCGATCAAGGGTGTTGGGAGGCGCGAAAACCGCAGGCCCGCCGGCGTCGCGGGCCTGGCAACGCATGTTGTCGGGGCGCAGGCTGGATTTGTTGGATCCCTCTCCCCTTGATATCGAGATCGTCGACATCGCTCACGGCCTCGCGCGGGTGGCCCGTTGGAATGGCCAGACGCTGGGCGACCATGCGTTTTCGGTGGCCCAGCACAGCCTGGTCGTGGAGGCGGCGCTCGGTCATCTTCGCCCTGACCTGCCGGCCGAGGCCCGCCTGGCGGGGCTGCTCCATGACGCCCCGGAATATGTGATCGGCGATATGATCAGTCCCTTCAAAGCGGCGCTGGGCGTCGACTACAAGGCCTTCGAAGCCCGTTTGGAGGCGGCGATCCACCTGCGCTTTGGACTTCCCGCGCATGCCGCGGCGGGTCTGAAGGCGCTGATCAAGCGGGCTGACCGGGCGAGCGCCTTTCTTGAGGCGTGTGAACTTGCTGGCTTCGGCTATGAAGAGAGCGTGCTGTTGTTCGGTCCGCCGCTGGCTGGCTTTCGGCCAGTCATGACGCCGCTCAGTCCACAGGCTGTTCAGGCGGCCTTTCTGGCGCGGTTTGAGGCCCTTGAGCGAGAAAGACCATAAGTCATGCGCATCATCGTCTCCCCGCTCAGTCGCTTCCACGAGATGATCGATACGCACGCTCCGGCGCGCATCGTCAGTCTGCTCGACAGGCGCGAGGAGATGCCGAGCAGGGCCGGCTATGCGCCTGACCGCCACCACAAGGTCGCGGTCCACGACATCATTGAGGAACGTCCCGGGCAGACCGCACCGACGTCGCGCCATGTTGACGACCTGTTGTATTTCCTTGCCGACTGGGATCGGTCGGCGCCGCTCTTCGTGCACTGCTGGGCGGGCATCAGCAGATCGTCTGCGACTGCTCTGATTGCAGCTTGCCTGCACAATCCCGAGTCAGACGAAGACGCGATCGCGCGCCGGCTGCGCGCTGCTTCGCCCATCGCCAACCCGAACGCCCGCATCATCGCGCTTGCCGACGATGCGCTGTCCCGCCAGGGCCGCCTCGTTAATGCGGTCCGCGCGATCGGTCCCGGCGCTGTGACCGATCGCTGGGAGAACGATCCGTTCGAGTTGCCCGCCAACTTCAAGGGGCCGTGGTGACTGACGAGCCCTCTGAGGTCGTGATTGGGCTCTCCGCCGTGATCGTGGCGGTTCAGGACGACATGGCGTTCGTTCTGACGACGCCGCCGATCGCCGGCGCGCGCGCCGGGCTTCCGTTCGGGCCGTTCGACCCGATCGGTCATCGCACATTCGAGATCGGTCTGCGCAGCTGGGTGCGGGAGCAGACCGGATTTGAGCTCGGCTATGTCGAGCAGCTTTATACATTTGGCGATCTGGGCCGCGATCTTCCGCTGGCCGAGTTGCAGGGCGTGCGCGCCGCGCGCATCATCTCGGTCGGCTATCTTGGCCTGACGCCGGAGCGAGATCCGCGGGCCTCCGGTCGCTGGCGCGGCTGGTATGATTTCTTCCCGTGGGAGGACTGGCGCTCGGGCCGTCCAGGGGTCATTACACAGACAATTGAGCCCGCGCTGCGGGCATGGGCGCAGTCGTCGCCCGCGCGCCGTGATCGGATCCGGCTGTTGTTTGCGCTGGACGGCATGGCCTGGAATGAGGAGCGGGTGCTGGAGCGCTATGAGCTGCTCTATGAGGCGGGGCTCGCGCCAGAGGCGCCCCACGCGTTGACGCTGTCGCTCCCCCCGCCTCCGGGCGCAGCGATGATTTCTGACCACAGACGGATCCTGGCGACCGGCATCGGGCGATTGCGCGCCAAAATCAAGTACCGCCCGATCGTGTTCGAGCTCATGCCTGATCGCTTCACACTGTCAGGTCTGCAGCGTGTTGTTGAGGCGATATCGGGGGTACAGCTGCACAAGCAGAACTTCCGTCGCGTGGTGGAGCGCACGGGACTTGTCGTCGCAACAGGCGACATCGAGGTCGACACCGGCGGCCGGCCGGCGGCTCTGTTTCGCTTCAACCGCGATGCGCTTCGCGAACGACCGCAATTGGGGGTTCATGTGCCGCGCCCACGCATGGCCTAGCCCCCGGAGGATGGCTGGCCCTCAGGCGAGATCGCAGGCGACACGAAAGCCGAGCACATTGTTGCGCTCATCGGGATCCCAGGAACCGCGCTGACTGGCCCGCAGACTGCGCAGATCGCTCGCCCAGGATCCGCCGCGCACGACCCGATGGCCCTCCCCGTCCCCAAGGCGGCGCGCCGCGCCGTCGGCGGGCGCGGCCTCGTAGGAGGAATGATAGGCGTCTTCGACCCACTCCCAGACCTGACCGACCATATCGAAAAGGCCGAAGGCGTTCGCCGGAAAGCTGCGCCCCGGCGTTGTTTTGTCGCGCGCCAGCGCCGGACGTCCGTCACCGAAACCATAGGTGGCGTCGAAATTGGCTGTTTCCGCGCTCGGCGCCGCCCCCCCCGGGTAAACCCCATCGCCGCCCGCGCGGCAGCAGTATTCCCATTCGGCTTCGCTGAGCAGGCGATATCGACGACCTGTTTCTCTGCTGAGGTGACTGCAAAAGGCTTGAGCGTCGCGCCAGCTGACGTTGATCACGGGCCGCTCGAGCCGCCCCCAGCCGCTGTCGCCGGGAACAAAGCTGCCGAACGCGCCCTGCGCGGCGGCTGCGTCCCACTCGGCAAAGGACACCGCAGACTGTGACACGGCCAGTGCGTGCGTTATCGTGACCGCGTGCGGCGGGCGCTCATCGGCCTCGGCTGCTGGATCATTGTTTCGCGCGCCCATCACAAAGCGACCGCGCGCGACAGCCACCATCACGGGCGCACGCGGGGCGTCACGGAATGTGTCTCCGGGCAAGAGGATATCGGGCCGCATGACGGATCAGATCATTCCGAACTTTCACCGCAACAGCGCAGGAGAGGCAATGCGCCAGACCGCAACGAGTTTGTCACCTGCGCCCGTGCGTCGCGGACCGTGTCGCGCCATGGGGTCATTCAGCGTCCCGGTAGCGATTGGTGATGGGATAGCGACGGTCTCTGCCGAAATTTTTCGGACCAATCTTCACCCCGGGCGGGGCCTGGCGGCGCTTATACTCGGCAACATACAAAAGGTTTTCGATCCGCTGGACGGTGCGCGGGTCGTGGCCGCGCCCAACGATCTCGTCAATGCTTGTCTCACCCTCGACAAGCCCCATCAGAATGTCGTCCAGCACCTCGTAGGGCGGCAATGAATCCTGGTCCGTCTGGTCAGCGCGCAGTTCTGCAGACGGGGCACGGGTGATGATCCGTTCGGGCGTCACGACGCCAGCCGGACCCAAAAGCCCTGCGGGGCGGTGTTCGTTGCGCCAGCGGGCCATGGCGTAAACCTCTGTTTTGTAGAGGTCCTTCAGCGCATTGTAGCCACCACACATATCCCCGTAGAGCGTTGCATAGCCTACTGCCATCTCGCTCTTGTTGCCGGTGGTGAGCACCATGTGGCCGAACTTGTTCGACAGCCCCATCAAGGTGACGCCACGCACGCGCGACTGAATGTTTTCCTCCGCCGTATCGGGCGCACGCCCCTTAAACTGGGGCGCAAGCATGCCGGAAAAAGCCTGCACGGCTGGCTCAATGCCGATCTCGTCATAGCGGCAGCCGAGATTGGCGGCCATGGCGCGCGCATCGTGAAGACTTGCCTCACTGGTGAAGCGCGATGCGAGCATGACGCACCAAACTTTCTCAGCCCCCAGCGCATCGACTGCGATGATGGCCGAAAGCGCCGAGTCGATCCCGCCCGAGAGGCCGAGGACAACACCGGGAAATCGGTTCTTCACCACGTAATCGCCTAATCCCATAACCATGGCGCGATAGTCCTGCTCCAGACGGTCTGGCAGTGGAGCCATGGCGGCGCTTTCGCAGTCCAGGCCGTGCGGACCGCGCCGCCAGACGCTCAGCGATACATCGGGGGCAAAGACAGGAGACTGCTGTACCTGGCGTCCGGTGCGGTCAAACGCCATGGACGCGCCATCAAACACGAGTTCATCCTGACCGCCCAGCTGGTTGACGTAGACAAGGGGAAGGCCGGTCTCACTGATGCGGGTACGGATGGTTTTAATGCGTTGCTCAAGGGCGCTGCGCCGGTAGGGTGAGCCATTCGCGACCAGTAGGATTTCGGCGCCGTGCCGGCGCAGGCTGGCGCATACTCCGGGCGACCAGATGTCCTCGCAGATAGGCGCGCCGATGGTAACGCCCTTGAGGGTGAAGGTTCGCGCTGGCGGGCCGCCATGAAACACGCGCTTTTCGTCAAAGACGGCGTAGTTTGGCAGATCGCGCTTGCAGAAAATGCGTTCCGCCCGGCCGTCTCGCACGAGCGCGACGGCGTTGTATAATTTGCCGCCGGTACGCCAGGGCAGCCCCAAAAGGCTTGCAGGCCCGCCCCGCGTCGCTGCGGCGAAGGCGCGCAGGGCCTCGGCGCACTCGGCCGTAGCAGCGGGTTTGAGCACCAGATCCTCGGGCGGGTAGCCGATCAGGAAAAGTTCGCTGAAGACGACGATGTCGGCGCCCTGCTCGGCTGCGGCGGCGTGGCCCTTGAGCGCGAGCGCGAGATTGCCGGCGATATCGCCGACGCATGGATTGAGTTGCACAGTGGCGACGGACAGGGTCTCAGCCATGCGGTTCCTTAGCGCGCCCGCCCACTGCGCTCAATGCAGCGCCGCCGCGCGCGACGCGGACGGCATTTTCAGCGTCGGGGAAGCCGCAGAAGTCCGCGGGCGCGCAGACTGGGCGCAACACTGTGCGTGATCTGGCCGCCAATTCGGCAGATCTGATCGTCATGGTGGGTTTTGAGCACGCTGCCCTCACGCCAGTCGCCCGTCTTCTCAGCGTCCAGGAAGTCAACCGTCAGGCGAAGGGGCGCTGGCGCAGGAGTGTCGGCGCAGGAAGTGGGGGCGAAGGGTGAGCCAGCGTCGCCCTGTCGCGCGAAAGACGTCGCACCCAACCCACCTGTTACCGCGCGAACTCGAACGCGCCGGTGGCGCCGTCGCCGGCGTCATACTTGCCTTTGATGGTGCGTCCATTGGGGCTCACGGCCCCGCTATAGCGCACCGAATGCGAGACCCCGCCGGAGCCATCATATTGTTTCACCAGCACCACATTGCGCCCGCTCACCGTGCCCTCAATCGTGGAGGTCAGAAACAGGTTTTTCGAAGTGTCGCCGAACGTGTTGACTTCAACCATCCCGCCGGTGAGCCTTGTGCCGCTCTGCACCAGATTGACGACCAGCGTGTTGGCGTCATCGACTGACGCGCCGACATAACCGCCCTCCCACCGCCCCGTGAGATTGCTGGCAGATTGGGCCAAAGCGGGTGCGGCGACAGCGAATATGGCGGCTGCAAACAAAGCCCGTCTCAGCATCGAATTTCCTCCACGTGGCAGGAAGGTATCGTGAGACCTGCGGTTTCACAATGTCGCCGCGCCCGATTGTCGCCGCGCGCGATCTGGCCGATTTGGTTCTCCAGGCCGACCTGCCTCGCCGCACCGACCCGAGCCACAAACCGACCTGAGCCGTAGACAGGGCCTCGAACGGAGGTGAAACCGGCCCGCGCCAGAAATTCAAACTCACGCGCAGTCTGGCCATGCTTGGATAAGCCGGTATCGGCGCCGCGCACGACATGACCACAGCCTTGCGCGCTTTGTAGATGGTCTTGACCACGTGCCCTGCGACGTCGCGCGCTTCTTGGCGTCCCGGCTTTGGCGTCCAGCTTTTCGACCACGAGGAAAGCCAGGCAAAGGCACGTCCGACCTCCCGCCCCGGCGGGCATGTCGGTCGCGGACGCGGGAGCCCCCACGGCATGGCGGCCCTCGCCAAGACGACCGCCCCAGGCGCCCGCCCTGAGTTGCGCCCTCGTATGATGCGGTCAGTCGGGCGACGACGCGCTGCACCGTTGGGGGGCTTGGAGGCGCTTCTGGGCGATCCTGCCGATCGGATCTCGGGAAGCTTGCCGAGGGAGCGCTTGCCTGCGACGCTCAGTCTCGGGCCAGGCCCCGCACATCCACAACCACCCGCCCGCGTGGACCGCTTGCGATCCGCACAAGAAGGCGTTCGCCAGGCACAACGTCAATAACGCCTCCTGCACGCAGGGTTTCAATATGCAGAAAAATATCCTCCCCGCCGTCCGTCTCGTTGACGAACCCGTAGCCCTTGGCGCGGTTGAACCACTTCACCGTGGCGACAACGTGAGTGTCGGTTTCCGGCGGCAGGGCGCGACGGGAGGGCGGGCTGGCAGGCGGCTGTGGATTGCCTTCGTCGAGGGCCAGGATTGACACCGCCTGCAGGCCGCGATCCCGGCGTTTGGCTTCGCATTCGATGCGGGCGCCCTCCTGCACAGTTTCCCGCCCGAAGCGGCGCAAAACCGATATATGCAGCATGACGTCGCCGAGCGTGCTGGCCGCGGGCGCAGCCGCACTTTGCCCGGGCGCAGGCACGCCGGAGAAATGTTCATCCAGCGCGAAACTTTCGGCGGCGCCCCCATCGGCGCGCCCGGCTGCGGCTGGCGCCTGCTCTGGCTGAGCATCGATCAACCGGCCGGGCGACGCATGGGGCGCAGCGTTCGGATCCAGCACTGGCCCAGGGTCAGACCCAGAGCTTGACTCAGGGT
>JBILMQ010000127.1:0-9486 GCA_044375455.1 Caulobacterales bacterium
CCGCCAGATCCGCCCGTAAACGCAACCAGACGATCGCCGGCAGAACCGGCTGATCCCAGGGATGAAACGAGCGCGCCCGAAACGCCGCCCAGACCTCCGGCGCCCGGGCCTGCGACAGGGCGAGAGCCAGCTCGCTGTCTGAAAGACCGAAGCGCGACGCTGCGATCGCACCGAGCGCATCGCGCACCAGCGGCGCGCCGTGATTGGCGGGCTCGGCGAGATCTGTGATCCGTGAACGGATAAGCCCGTCAACGGTGCGCTCCAACCGACGCCCCGGCTCGTGCGACCGCCATCGTCGCGCCTCCTCAAAGGCGAGCCGCGTCCACAGCGGCAGGCCGGGCGATGCCCGCCGGATCTCGGCGCGCTGACGCCGCGTGATCCTGCGTCCGGCGTCGGCCAGCAGGCGATCGAGCATCGCTGTCGCGTCGCCGGCCGGCATCGGCGTCAGACGCATGCAGGAGCCTGCAAAGCGCCGGCGCGCCTCCTGCGCGATCGGGCCGGGCCGCGTCGACAGGATCACCCGGGCATGCGGCGGCAGCGCGTTCGGCAGCCAGTCGAGAAGCCGCAGACGATCGCCGGAGGCCAACTGGTCGAGCGCATCGATGAAGACGGCGAGGGGGCGCTGCGCCGTCGCGCTGCTGAGCGCGTCGGCAAAGGCGGATGCGGCTTCCTCCGGCGTGCCCGGGGGGGCAGGGCGCATCCCGCCCTGCGCCATCGCGATCGCGCCAGCAAGCTCGCTGAGCAGACCTGCGAGATCTTCGCTTCCCGCAACTGCGCCGACGAAGCGGGTCAGAACGATGGCGTCGCCGGCCTCGGCCTGCAGGCGTTCAGCCGCCCGCGCCAGCAGCGCTGACTTGCCCAAGCCGCCCGCGCCCTCGATCACCAGCGGCATGCGCGCGCGCCGGTTCGGCTTCGCCCTCGGGCGCGCATAGCCCAGGATGCGGGCCAAGGCGCTGCGTCGGCCGACGAACAAGCGCGCCCGGTCGCGGGCAAAGGCTGCATGCGCGTCGCCGCCAGCGTCGAGCGTCTGCGCTTGCGTCAGCGACTGATCGATCAGCGCCGTGTGGTCGGCCAGAAACTGCGCACAGAACCCCTCAATGTGATCGGCGGCGATGTCGTCGCCGGCCCAGGCCGCCTCGATCGTGCGCACCCGCTCGTTCGCCAGCGTCGCGCGCAATGTGGCCTTGAGACCGGCAAGGCGGGTCTGCGCACCCGCATCCACCGCTCCATCGACCACGTCGACATAGGGCGCCCCAGCGGCCGACTGCGGCAGGCCATGGATCGTGCGCAGATAGGCCATGCCGGCCTGCGGTCTGTCTGTGCGTAACAGGCCGCCCGCAATCTCCTGATGCGTCGCGGAGGCGAAGATCGCAGGGTGATCGTCCGGCGCCAGACCGATCTCGCGCGCAAGCCGGCGCACCGCCGCCGTGAGCGCTGCGCGCCCCGCCTCATCGGCCTTTGCGTAAGCATCGCGGCGCAGCGTCCACACCGGTGGGATGGCATTGTGGTCGGCCCGGTAATACGCCTCGAGCAGGGCGCGGTCAGGTCCAGGCCGGCGCATCATGGCGCGCCACTGCGCACCGGCGATCTCCACCGGGGCCGGCTCCCACCCGTAGCGGTCGCCAACCAGCGCCACGAAATGCGGCGCCAGCCCGATCAACCGGCACCGCTCGACCTCCGTCAGGCAGATGCTCAAGGTGCGCAGGTCCTCCTGTGCCTCCGGGCTCACGCCCCAGCGCAGATCGACCACGTCAAAGCGCGCCCCGCGGGCCCGGCAATATGCGTCCAGCTGGGGAAAGACACGCTGGTGCAGCGCCTCACGCTCATGGCGGAAGTCGGCGAAGGTGGAGCTGATGAACAGCCGGAAAATCGGATCCTGCATTCGCTCCTGCACCCCGTGGCGCCGCGCCCGGGCGCGTCCGCGCCCCGCCCATCGGACCACGCCTGAGGGCTGCACGCGAGACTAGGAGGACGCGCGCCGACCGGGCAAGGCCCAAAGTCCAGGCCCAAAGTCGAGGCCCAAAGTTGATGCCCAAAGTTGATGCCCAAAGTTGATGCCCGGGCTCCAGACCCCACGTCCGGGGCCTGGCGTCCATGCGTTCGCCGGACGCGCTCTGGCGCCCGTCGCGTCTTGGCGCCGGGGGCGCCCGGTGTGACCGGGGCCCGGGAATTGGCGCCGATGTGAACGCGCCTCGGTCTGAGGTTCAGGTCGTTGCCGCAGAAGAAGACCCCATGGCGTCGCTGCAACCTTGTTCAGCTTCGCAGTCGCCTTTCCCGCGCTGGCGCAGCCCGCGACGTTGTGCGGGACCGGCGTCCCAGGCGACTCGACGCGGGCGACACGGTGTCGCATGGTGAGCCCAAGGCGGGGGCGTCATCGCGCGGCGATGGCTGGCGCCTGGCGGCAGGATAGCCGCTGGCATGACAGCCGGCGGCAGGATAGGCGGGCCTGGACAACCGGGCCTGGACAAGAGGGCCTGGACAACCGGTACAGGACGACGGGGAGAACCAAGTGGCGACAAGCGAACACGCAAGCCAGCAAGCTCAGGGCGCGACGGCCAGCGGCAAGCCGCTGTCGCAAGCCCAGGTGCAATACACGCTGTGGATGCTGCTGATCATCTACACGCTCAATTTTCTGGACCGCCAGATCGTCAACATCCTCGCCGGTCCCATCAAGGCGGAGTTCGGGCTGTCAAACACCCAGATGGGTCTCCTGACCGGGCTCGCCTTCGCCTTCGTCTACACCGTGCTCGGCATCCCGATCGCACGCTACGCCGACCGCTTCTCCGCCAATCGGGTGACCATCATCGCCGGCGCGCTGGCGCTGTGGTCGCTGTTCACGGCGCTCTGCGGCCTCGCCCAAAGCTATCTTCAGCTGCTCCTCGCCCGGATCGGCGTCGGCATCGGCGAAGCCGGCTGTACGCCGCCCGCCCACTCCCTGATCGCCGACACAGCGCCGCCGGACAAGCGCGCCTCGGCGCTTGCATTTTATTCGATGGGCGTGCCGATCGGCACCTTCTTCGCCTTCGCCTTCGGCGGTTGGATCGCCCAGACCCTGGACTGGCGCTGGGCCTTCTTGATGGTCGGCCTGCCGGGCGTTGTGCTCGCAATCATCCTGACATTGACCGTCAAGGAGCCGCGCCGCCTCGGCCTTGTGGCCCCGCCAAAAGCCGACGCGCCGGTGATGCGCTTCGGCGATGCGCTGAAGGTCCTAGCCGGCATCCGCTCCTACTGGTTCGCCTGCTTGGGCGCCGCCATCCTCGCCTTCATCGGCTATGGCCAGATTGCGTTCCTCGGAATTTTCTATGGCGAGGCGCACCTGACCCCGCTCGCCCAGATCGGGCTGGCGCTTGCCGTCGTCGTCGGCATCGGCGGCGCGCTCGGCACCTATGCGGGTGGCCAGATCGCCGACGCAGCCGCCAAGAAGGATACCCGCGCCTATTTCAGTGTGCCCGCGATCGCCATGATCGCCTCCACCCCGCTCTTCGTCGCGGCCATGCTGATGCCGGGCGGCGCGCCCGGCCTGAGCGGCGGCTTCAGTGACCCGACGCTCTGGTCACTCGCCCTGCTGATCATCCCGATCTTCCTCAACTCGCTTTGGTACGGTCCGGTCTATGCATCGATCCAGGGTGTGGTGAGCCCGCAATTGCGCGCCTCGGCGGTCGCCATCATGCTTTTCATCGTCAACATGATCGGGTTGGGCTTCGGCCCGACCCTGCTCGGCATGCTTGCAGATGCGCTGAGCAACTGGCGCCTCGGCATGCTGGGCGCGCCTGGCCTCGACTTCAACGACACCTGCCTCGCGATCTTCGCCGACAACCGCCTCGTGGCCAGCGGCGCTGACGCGGCAAAGGGTCTCGCTGGCGCCGATCCGCAGCTCGCCGCAGCCTGCAGCGCAGCGCGTGACGATGGATTGCGCTGGGGACTGATTGGCAGCGGTCTCGTCGGACTCGCCGCAGTCGCGCTGTTCTGGCTCGGGCGAAGCTCCATCCGTGAAGATCTCAAGCGCGCCAGCACACCGGCCTAAGCCCACTGCAGCTCGGCTAAGGCATCCGACGCGTGCAGCACTGCTGCGCCCGCCCGGGGGCGTGCACAGTCGCCAGGGTCAACCGCTGCATGGCGACGCTGGTGTCCCAGGCGGGCGTGTGGCCGCCTCAGCCTGCAGTCGCGATGGCTGCGTCCAGCCGCATGCACTTCTTCACGTGAGGCCGTGCTCCGGGGATGCTTGCGTCAGCGTGTTTTAGGATCCTGGTCTCAAAGACTGTTCTCGCAGGTGCGCGAAACTTCACGATCCAAGCCGTGTGGCCGGGCGCTATCTTACCCGATCCAACGGAAACACCGCTCGCGTCGTCAAAACTGATATGGACTTATAGCCGCGCGCCGCCCGCGCAGCGCAGGCGGCCCACCGGGCGCATGCATGCCACGCATGACCGTCAAACCCGGCAGGCCCCTTGTACGGCCCAGCGACCCGCAGGGCCATCATCGCGCCGCCGGACCTCCGAAACCGGCGCCTCAGGCTGCGCACTGTGAGGCGACGGCGCCATGGGGCTGCGACATGCCGTGAGCGTGCAGGAACGCGGCAGCACCGCGGTGCAGACACCTCGCCCACCGTGCGTGATCGGCAGCTCCAGCACCCGCCCGACGCCGCACTCACCGATCCTGGAGATGGCGGCTATGGCGCCACCGCCCATGGGCGCCGCCTCGCCGAACACCGCGCCCGTCTCAATGCCTGATCGGGCCGATGGGCCACGGACCCAGTGCCCGGATCGCCTCAGCCAACGGGTTAAAGGCGCGGTCGCAGGGCGAGCGTTGCGATGAGCGCTATCATGCCCAGGATCCAGCCGCCCTGCGCCGCGATGACATGCTCGCTGCCGCCGCGCACACGCGACACAAGCTCACTTGCCCGGCCAAACGCCGGCTGCGCCCGACGCCAACCAGCCATGACGCCAGACCGGATCAGACCGCTCATCGTGTCAGCGTGCAGCACCGCCTGCGCGATCGGCTCCCATCCGAGACACCAGCGCGATTTGTACGCGTCATTGCTGGCCCCGAAATCAATCCGGCGCACGCCGTGGGCGGGGGCCTCGGGCAGCATGCGTTCCGTCAGGATCTGGCCCGGCGCATAGCTGAGCAGATCGCGATCATAGGCCGCGATCCAGGCGTGCAGCCGGTCGCCGCCGCGCAGATAGATCTCGCCTGCGGCCAGCCGGTCGCCGAAGCGCACCGTCGCCACCACCAAACCAAAGTCGGGATCGTCGGATCGCGCGAGCCGCTCAAACAGCGCACGGATCCAGGCCGCCGTGAAAATGTCGTGCTTGCCCGTCGCGCGGAACCGCGCGCGCTTCCAGGCGATGATCGTTGCAAGGACGTCAGGATCTGGATCATGAAAGCAGAACCGAACCGGACCGATTTCGCGCTCCGCCTTGCGCCCGCAGCGCGCTGTGTTGGCAAGGTGCTTGGGCTGCGCGCGCTTGAGCGCCGCCAGATAGTCCAGCCCGCCTCCAGCCAGATCAATGAACCAGCTGCGCGCAGGGCGATGGGTGCGCCCGACAAATGTCGGCAGATCCGGGCGCACGCCGGTCATCCGCAGCGCATCCGCCCCGCAGGCGGACACCAAAGCCTCCGGCGTCACCGCCGCATCGGCGCGCAGCACCGGCCCCTGCCAGTCGGAGACCGGCGCGCCCGCCGGGCGCGCCAGTCCGCCAGGGCGGCGGTGAAAGGCGAAGAAGCCGCAAGGACTGTCCCGTTGCGGGTCGTGCGCCTGCGGTGCGCGCAACAGAGCAAGGCGGACGTCGTCTCGAACTGAGGCGACGGCTTCGGCAAATTGCGGCCACAGAAACGGCGAGCCCTGCCGCGGATCACTCCGGCACAGCGCCAGCCATGCGGCGCGATCTTCCGCCAGGAGCGCGTCCATGCGGATCGGCTCGGCGGCAAGGGCGGGGCGGGCGGCGTCCGGGGTCATCCCTCTGTCCTCATACAGCATACGCCCAACGCAGAAGCCTGACGCACGCAAGGCCGCTCAGGGTCATGCAAACTCCCTGCCAGCCCCGATCGCGGCTGGCCCAGGCGCCACAACGCAACGCCCCGGGCGCCTGGACCCTCGGCCCAGATCCTCGACCCTTGGCCCCGGACCCTCGACCCTCAACCCTCATCCCTGGGGCATGAATCCGATCCTACGGATTTTTCACGCTTTGCCGCGGCTTGCCAGAACGCACTATCATTATGTTTTTATTGATTATTGAGTGTATCTCGAGTTGGCTCTAGAAATTCTTAATAAGCGGAGTTTTTCTTCCTCCAGCTGTCTGTACGGTGTCTGGAAATGACCTTGGGAGTGTCCCTGATGAAGCTGCCCGCCTCAGGTTTCTGTTGATTTTTCAATGGCTTGCAAAAGCGCAAGCAATCGAAGCCCGCCCTCGGCGCGGCCATTTCGGAGGCCGCGAGGTGTCCAGAAAGGCCCTCAGCACGAAGATCACGAAGCGGGTTGTCGATGGGCTTGTCCCGCACCCATCACGCGTTTCGCGGACGATGGCGTGGGATCGCGAAATGCGCGGCTTCGGCGTGCGCGGAGATCCCACCGGTCAGCCTGGACACATCGATAAAACTCGATGAACCGGCCGCGACCAGACTTTCACGATCGGCGAGCATGGGAAGTTCACTGCCGGACAGGCTCGGATCCGCACCCGGATATCCTCAACGCGGCCCTGGACGTGTCCCGCCTCAACATGCCCCGATTGGCCGACGGCCGTGCGCACCGACCCGGCGCGAACCGGGGTTGGTCAGCAGGGACGAGCACGCCCTGGATCTGGCGGGCGACGACCGGCACGCCCGTGCGCCGGGCCAGTGCCGACCGCCCGACAGCCTGCCGCCCTACGGGTTCGACCGAAGGTGGCGGCCGATGCGCTCCAGACGCTATGACGCCATGCCGGCAAGCCTGGCCGCGCCAGCGTCCCAAAAACCCGAACCGACTGATGCAGGAGACCCGCCATGAACCGACTTGCCGGTAAGATCGCCATTGTTACCGGCGGCGCGGTCGGGATCGGACAGGCGTGTGTGCGCCGCATGACCGAAGAAGGCGCCACAGTTGCGATTTTCGACCTCCGTGTCACCGAGGGCCGCGCTCTCGCCGACGAACTCGTCGCGCAAGGGCGCGCTGCAGCGTTTTGGCATGTGGATGTCGCCGATGAGGCAGCCCTCAAGACCGCCATTGACGCTGTCGCGGCCCGGTTCGGCGGGCTCACCGTGCTCGTCAACAACGCTGGCGTCTCAGGCAGCCCGAAGCCAACCGACCTGGTGACCGCAGACGAGTGGGACAGGGTGCAGTCCATCAACGTCAAAGGCGTATACTTCGGCGTCAAACACGCCATCGCGCATCTGCGCGCCGCACATGGCGGGTCGATCATCAACATTTCTTCCATCGCCGGACTGGTCGGCGTGGGCGGTCTTGCCGCCTACCACGCCTCCAAGGGCGCCGTGCGCCTGATGTCGAAAAACGACGCGATTACCTATGCATCAGAGAAGATCCGCGTGAACTCCATCCATCCCGGCTACATTTGGACGCCCATGGTGGAAAACCATCTGCGCGCTACGTCGCCGGACCTTGAGGCCGCCAAGGCAGCCGCCGGTCTTGCCCACCCGATCGGACATATGGGCGAACCTGACGACATCGCCTGGGCCGTTGTCTGGCTCGCCTCGGATGAAGCCAAGTTCGTAACCGGGGCCGAGATCGTCATTGACGGCGGATACACCGCCCGGTGATCGTCATGCTGACGACACTGACCGGCGCCGCTGCACTGGCGGGACTTGCTGGCGCAGGCGTGCTGGCGCAACGCGCGCATCGGCGCGACGCCGCGCAGCGACAGCGGGTCTGGCGAGAACTGGAGGCGCTGCGCGCGCCGGATCCGCCGCACTTTGATCCCGCCATGACGCAGGATCTGCCCGAGCCGGCCCGGCATTACTTTGCGCGCGCCATTGCGCCAGGCGCGCCGCTCCATCGCCTGGTCAGTCTGGAGATGGATGGAGAATTTATTCTCAATGGGGCCGTTCTGGCGATGCGCGCGCGCGAAATTCTTGCGCCGCCCGGGCGCGGTTTTGTGTGGCAGGCGGCGATCGGGACGGGGCTGACGGCGTTCGCCGGCTCGGACGGCTATCGCTGGTCGGCCTCACAGGATGAGAGCTGGACGAAATTCTGGCTATATGGGCTGGTTCCACTTGTGCGCACCGCGCCCTCTCAAGATCACGCCCGCGCCGCCGCAACCCGGGCGATGCTCGAGTCTGTCTGGGCGCCGGCGAGCCTGCTGCCGCAGTTTGGCGCGCAGTGGACGCAGACAGGCGACCGCAGCGCCGAAATTCGGTTTCCCGGATCGCCGGATCCGGGGCCGATGCATGTGAGCCTCGATGGGGCCGGCGATCTCGTGGAAGTCTCTGCCATGCGCTGGAGCAACGCCAATCCTGAAGGGACATACCGCCTGCAGCCCTTCGGTGGACGGATGCTTGAAACGGACGTTTTTCAGGGTTTTCGTATCCCGACGCGCGTCGAACTCGGCAATCAGTGGGGCAGGCCGGACTACGCGCCGTTCTTCAGGGCCACAATCAGACGAGCTGTGTACTGATCGTATGCCGGCCCACCCATGCCCAATGGCCCGCAGCTGCGCCCCGCGTGCCTGAGCCCCGCATGCCTGAACCTCACATGCCTGAAACTCACATGCCTGAACCTCACATGTCAGGGCCGCGCATATCCGGGCCTCGCCCGCTTGCGTGGCGGCCGCACCGTCCGGGACTTGGCGCGCTGCCCGCGGCCGATCAACATGGATGGCGCCTGGGCGCGGCAGCTTTCGAAGTGCGAACAAGGCTGATCCCGGGGCAACGACGCCTGTTCTGTCAGTCCATCGCCGCCAGTCTCTGCCTGCGGCTTCTCTCTCGCCAGTCCCCGGCGGCCAGCGCCTCGTTTGCGCCCTCTCAGACCGGGTGACCCACGCCTTGGCGCGACCCGGCGGTCACTGCTTTGGGGGCATGGCCCTCACCTTACGCATGACCAGAAGGTTGTTGAGGGGCGCGAGTGCGTGAACAACCAGGAAACCGGTCTGTCCGATGGGCCCCAGAAACGCATGCAGGGCGAGCGACAGGAGGAACGCGCCCAAGGCCAGCGCAAGGATAGACACCGCCGGTGGAAGGCGCTGAAAGAGCCACCGCCACACCGGATTGACTTCCTCAATCCGCGGATCCTTCAGGCCTGCATGGGTCGTCAGGCCGTCGGCGACGCCCACCCCCACAGACCCTAAGGCGACCAGCCACTCAACCGGAATGTCCATCATACGCTCCTGCTGCGCGCGCGGCGTCCATCGCCAGACAGGAGCCGCGTCACGCCTCCGGCGCCACCAAGCCCACGCTGCCCCGGCTTTGACAAACACGGGGGTCTGCCACCCTGCATGCGCCCCATGAACCATGGTCATAGGGTCCGCAAGCCTGCGCCTGCCCAGAGCCTGCCCATCG
>JBILMQ010000128.1:0-9481 GCA_044375455.1 Caulobacterales bacterium
GTGCGCCCGACCTCCTGCGCCCGGCTGCGACGAGGCCCGCATCTGTTCCGACGTCTCGGCCGATGCGGACCTCGCCTTATGCGTTTCGCCGGTCATGGCGCTCACCGCCATGTTGATCGAAAGGGAGCGCGAAACGAAGAGGGCCGCGGACGCGGCCCTCGATCGGTCGTTACGCCTTCTTCGCGACCTTCCGGGCGACCGGCTTCTTCGCCGCCTTCGCAGCAGCAGCCTTCTTCGGAGCAGCAGCCTTCTTCGGGGCCGCGGCCTTCTTCGGAGCGGCCTTCTTCGGAGCAGCAGCTTTCTTCGCAACAGTCTTCGCGGCCGCTTTCGGGGCCGGGGCCGCCTTCTTGGCGGCAGCCTTCGGCGCAGCCTTCTTGGTCGCAGCAGCTTTCACGACCGGCTTCGCAGCCGTCCGCTTGGCAGCCACTTTGGTCACGCTCGCAGCCTTCGCAGCGGCGGGCTTCTTTGCAACAGTCTTGGTCTTGGCAGGCATGTGTGTTCGCTCCTTGCTGGTGGAACGTGTTCTTTATGACCTGTTATCCTTAAGCGGACGTTCCCAAAAACTTCACCGGAGGTAAACGTGACGAAGCTTGCATTGATCCGACACGGACAAAGTCAATGGAACCTGGAAAACCGCTTTACGGGATGGGTGGACGTCGATCTGACGCAAGAGGGTGAGGCCCAGGCGAGGCGGTCCGGAGAGCTCCTGAAGGCCGAAGAAATCCCGTTCGAACGGGCCTACACATCCGTACTCACGCGTGCAATTCGTACATGCTGGCTTGCACTTTATGCAATGGACATGGTCTGGATTCCAGTCATCAACGACTGGCGTCTGAACGAGCGCCACTATGGCGGACTGACAGGTCTGGACAAGGCGCAAACGGAGCGGGAGCATGGGCCCGAGCAGGTCCGGATCTGGCGTCGCAGCTATGACGTCGCGCCGCCTCCGACTGAAAAAAAATCGCCGTTCGACCTCTCCAGCGACCGGCGCTATCGCAACGTGACGGTTCCCGCGACCGAATCACTTGCAACCACCCTGCAGCGCGTACTGCCCTATTGGCGTACCGAGATAGCGCCGCGAATCAGCGCCGGCGAGGACGTGATCGTGGCGGCGCATGGAAACTCCCTGCGCGCGATCGTGAAGCACCTCTTCGCCGTCGCCGACGCGGATATCGTCCACGTTGAGATTCCGACCGGCAACCCGCTCCTCATCGATCTCGATGCGGCGTTGCGCCCGCGCTCAGCCCGCTATCTCGACGCCGCGCGCGCGCAGGACCTGCCAGTCCTTAGCCCGGCATCCGCGTGACGGCGCTTGGAACCAGCGCAGGGTGGAGCGCTCCGGACGAGGCGTTCATGCGCGCTGCGCTGGCGGAAGCCGCCGGCCGTCTCGGGCGCACCGCACCCAACCCGGCGGTGGGCTGCGCGATTGTGCAAGCGGGCGAGATCGTGGCGCTCGCCGCCACGGGAACCGGCGGGCGACCGCATGCGGAGGATCAGGCTTTGGCGGCTGCTGGGCCGCGCGCCGAGGGTGCGGATGTGTTTGTGACGCTGGAGCCGTGTGCGCGCCGTTCAAACGCCGCGGCAAAGAGCTGCACGCAGTTGCTCGTGGAAGCGCGGGTGCGCCGGGTTGTCATCGCCGCGCCGGACCCCCATGCGCTGGCGGGCGGCGCAGGGGTGCGCCGGCTGCGCGCCAGCGGAGTGATCGTGGAAGAGGGGCTCCTGGCTGACGCCGCAATCCGGCTCAATGTCGGTTTCTTCACCGTGGTTCGGCTGGGCCGGCCGTTTGTCGCGGTGGATCAGGACGCATCCGGATATGACAGCGACTTCGAGCTTGGCTTTCGCGAGACTTTTGAGGAAGCCCTGGCGCGCATGGCCCGCAACGGACTGACGCGCGTGCGGGTTGCGCCAGGCACGCCGCTCGCAGCTGCGCTATCGGATCGCGGGCTGATCGATGATGACTTGACCGGCACGCAGCCGTACCGACCGGTTCGGGGCTGACCCGCGCCAGGCGCGGCCGGGCGTCCTGGTCGGTTTGGCGTGGCCCAGCCGCCGCCAGCGGCCCAATGTGGGGCCATTTGTACGGCGCGGGTTTGAGGCTGGCGGAGTTGGACGGGACATGCGGACGTTCCCGGAGCGCTGGACGGCTCAGTCACCGCTGGCGTCGTACTTGGCTTCCTTCGCCTTGGATGCGATCAGGTCCATCAGTGCGAGGAGCACGCCCGACACCACGAAGGCCATGTGCACGATGACGAGCCAAAACAGATTGTCCTTGTCCTGGCTGTCAATGTCCATGAAGGCCTTGAGCAAATGAATGCCGGAAATCGCGACGATGGAGGCGACAAGCTTCAGCTTCAAGCCGCCGAAGTCCACCTTGCCCATCCAGTTCGGCCGGTCGGGATTGTCGCCGGTATCGATCTTCGACACGAAGCTCTCATAACCGGAGAAGATGACCATCACGAGCAGATTGCCCGCCAGGGCCAGGTCCACGAGGGTCAGAAGGTTCAAGATGACCGTGCTTTCCGGAGGCGGTTCGGCGAAATTCAGCACCAGGGGCGCGAATACCCACAACTCCTGGAAGAACTTGACGATCAGAAGCGCGAGGACAGCGATCAGCCCGACATACATCGGCGCCAGAAGCCACCGGCTTTGAAACATCAGCCCTTCAATGGTGCGCTCGATGACGTTGTCGTGTTTCTGCATGCCCGTCCCCGCGGCCCTCGAGGGCGCGTCCGCATGTAGCAAACCCGCCGCGCTGGTCAATCCGGCGCGCCATCAGGCCAGGCCAGGCCCGCGCAGGCCAAGACCGCGCGCAGCGCGCCTGCGCAAGGGCAGGAATGGGCGGATCGAGCGGGCGGCGCCTGCGGCGGGGCGCCTCACCCTTCGAGCAGGCAGGCGCCCGAATCCAGGCCGTACTCCTTCAGTTTCCGGTACAGCGTGGAACGCCCTATGCCCAGCCGCCGGGCGACCTGGGACATACGACCGTCGTAAAGGTTGAGCGCAAAGGAAATCAGGTCCTTCTCGATCGCCTCCAGGCAGCGCAGATGGCCGGCGGCGTCAAGGATCTCGACGCAGGGCTGTCCAGCTTGGGGCGCCTGCGCGCTCGGCGTCTCGGCCCGCTGCGGCGCCGAGACAGGCGCTGGCTGCGGACGCACCGGCCCCTCGACGTCGCGCAGCTGCGGTTTCAGGCCCGAGATCTGGGGAAAGTCCTCTGGCGTCAGATATTGACCGTCGGCCAGGACGACGGCGCGGAAGACCGCGTTCTCCAGCTGCCGGACATTGCCTGGCCAATTGTAGGCAGCGAGCATTTCATACGTCTGCGGTGCGGCGTCGAGGATCTGTTTTCCCTCTTCGGCGTTGAAGCGAGACACGAAATGGCGCACCAGGGCGGGAATGTCTTCGCGACGCTCGCGCAGCGGCGGCGCCTCGATGGGAAAAACATTGAGGCGATAGAACAGGTCTTCGCGGAAACGCCCCTCCTCGACCAGTTTGCCAAGATCACGATTGGTCGCCGCGACGATGCGCACATTGACCTTCACCGGGCGTTTGGCGCCGACCGGATCAACCTCCGACTCCTGCAGCGCGCGCAACAGCTTGACCTGGATGTCGAGCGGCAATTCGCCGACCTCATCAAGAAACAGCGTGCCGCCATCTGCTTCGACAAATTTGCCGAAGTGACGATCGTGCGCGCCGGTGAAGGCGCCCTTCTCATGGCCGAACAGAATGGACTCCACGAGGTTTTCAGGAATGGCCCCGCAGTTCACCGCCACGAAGGGTTTTCCAGCCCGCTCGCTTTCGCCGTGCGTCGCGCGCGCCAGCAGCTCTTTGCCGACGCCGGACTCTCCCAGCACAAGCACGGGTATGCCCGACGCCGCCGCCCGTCGCGCCAAGCGCACCACATGACGCATGGCCGGGGCTGTGGCGATCAGATCGTCGAAGGTCAGCTGGTCGGCCGCCTTGCGGCTCAGCCGCTTGACCTCGCCCGTCAGCTCGCTGAGCTTCAAGACGTTGCGGATTGACACGACGACGCGTTCCGGGCTCGCCGGTTTGACCAGGAAGTCGTTGGCCCCGGCCTGCATGGCGTTGACGGCAGTGTCGACGCCGCCATGGCCGGTGAGCACGATGATCGGCAGGTCCGGGCGAAACCCACGGATCGCCTGGACCGCCTCCATCCCACTGACGCCGGGCATCACAAGGTCGAGCAGGACCACGTCCGCCCCGGTCGCCATGGCGATCGCGCGCGGCCCGTCTTCCGCCATTCGGGTAAGAAATCCCTGTCGCTCGACAGCCGCCTGCAAGAGGCGACGCTGCGTCGGATCGTCGTCCGCGATGAGCACCGTCTTGGTCATGTCACCCGCACCAATATGTCGCGACATCCGCGCGTTTTATTTGCCGAAAGCGTAGCGTCTGCGAGTAAATGCCGGCTTAAAATGGGACAGTGGCGCGTCGGGGTGCGTTTGCCGCCTTTTCTTCGCCGCGCGCGCACGCCACATACCGCACATGCATCCTCCAGATCGTGAACGCGACACCCTGCTCGGGCGGGCGCGGCGAACGGCCGCCGTCGGCGCCAACATGACCGGTCTGGCGGCGCGGGCCGGCATCGAGCGTCTGTTCGGCGGCGATGACGCTGACCGCCAGATCGCCCAGGCGCTGCGCGCGGCGCTTGGTGCGACAAAGGGGCCGCTGATGAAGGTGGCGCAGATGCTGTCCACCATCCCTGATCTGCTGCCGCCGGACTACGCGCAGGAGCTGGCGAACCTGCAGAGCAACGCGCCGGCGATGGGAGCGCCCTTTGTCCGCCGCCGCATGCGCGCCGAACTTGGCGAAGCCTGGCAAGACCGATTTGCGGAGTTTTCCACCAATGCCGTGGCCGCCGCTTCGCTCGGCCAGGTGCACAAGGCGCGCGCGCCTGACGGCGCGGCGCTGGCCTGCAAGCTGCAATATCCAGACATGGCGAGCGCAGTGGAGAGCGACATCGCCCAATTGACCGCGCTGCTCGCCCTGGTGCGCCGGCTCGGCCGGGTGATCGATCCGAGCGAGATCGCAGTGGAAGTGGGCGAGCGCCTGCGCGAAGAGCTCGATTATCGCCGTGAGGCGGCGCACATGCGGCTGTATCGCGCGATGCTCGCAGGCAATGCCGACATCGTCGCGCCAGAGCCGGTGGAGGCGTTGTCGACCAGCCGCCTCCTGACAATGACATGGCTTGAGGGCTCTCCGTTGGCCGCGTTCAAGACCGCGCCTCAGGCGGCCCGGGACAATATCGCGCGGCTGCTGTTCAAGGCTTGGTGGTCGCCAATGTGCCGTTACGGCGTCATCCACGGCGATCCGCACCTCGGCAATTACAGCTTCGCCGACAACGGCGCGCGTCTCAACCTGCTTGATTTTGGCTGCGTCAGGGTGTTCCCCGCCCACTTCGTCGAAGGGGTTCTGCTGCTGCGCCAGGCGCTCATGGACAACGACGATGAGGCAGCCGCGCACGCATACCGGATCTGGGGCTTCGCAACGCTGTCCAAGGCTCAGATGGACGCCCTCGGTCTCTGGGCGCGTTTCATATACGGGCCTCTGCTGGAAGATCGCGTGCGCAGCGTCGCCGACGGGATCCGTCCGGGCGAATACGGCCGGCGCGAGGCAATGGCGGTCAAGGAGCACTTGCTCGCCCACGGTCCCGTGCGCATACCGCGTGAATTCGTCTTCATGGATCGCGCCGCCATCGGCCTTGGAGCAGCGTTCCTGCACCTCGGCGCAGAACTGAACTTCCGCGCCATGTTCGAGGCTGAGATCAGCGATTTCAATGTGATGCGCCTGGCCGAGCGGCAGGCCGACGCGCTGCGGCGACATGGACTCGCAGGGCCCCGGCACCCCCCCTTCTGAACCCGACCGGCGCCGACGTCGCAACCGGCCCCGCGACCCGTCCGGCAGGCGTTGACGCCGCCTGCGCCGGGGCTGCGCTCGCCCCCCTCGACAGGGCGCGCCGCTTGGGTCAGCTTGACCGAGAGTTTCGGGAGGACCCATGGGACCGCGCGCGCTGATCGCTCTTTGCCTTGCCGGGATCAATGCGCCACAGCTGGCGGCCGCCGAACCGCCGCCCCGCGCGACTATGGCGAGCGTGCTGGCAGCGGCTCCGGCCGATGCATGGCGCCGGCTCGATCCGGAAAACCTGCTGGTGATGCGCTTTGCCGATTCCCGCGTGGTGATTGAACTCGCGCCCGCCTTTGCCCCCGCCCATGTCGCCAACATCAAGGCCCTGGCCCGCGGAGGATATTTCGACGGCCTCGCGATCGTGCGCGTGCAGGATAACTTTGTTGCCCAGTGGGGCGACCCAGACGCCGAAAACGAGGCGCGCAGGCCGCTCCCGCAGGATGCGCGTCGCACCTTGCCAGGGGAGTTCGAGCGGCGCGATCTGACACCGCGCGAGGCCGGTTTCGTGCGGCTGAAGGATCAGGACGGCTACGCCCGCGAGGTCGGTCACGCCGGCGGATTTCCGGCGGCGCGCGATCCGCGCACCGGGGCCATGTGGCTCGCCCACTGCTACGCCACCGTCGGCGTCGGGCGAGATGCCGACGCGAATTCCGGCGGCGGCGGCGAGCTTTATGCGGTGATCGGCCATGCCCCACGCCAACTCGACCGCAACATCACGGTTGTCGGACGGGTTGTTGCGGGAATCGACTCGCTCGCGAGCCTGAAGCGCGGAACAGGCCCGCTCGGCTTCTATGAAACCCCTGAGGAACGCACAAAGCTGATCGACGTGCGCGTGGCGGCTGACCTCGCGTCAGAGGCGCAACCCCGTCTGGAGGCGTTGCGCACAGACACGCCCACCTTCCAGGCATTGGTCGAGGCGCGCCGCAACCGGCGCGATGACTGGTACAAGCGGCCGGCTGGCTACATCGACCTGTGCAATGCGCCCTTGCCGGTGCGCCCCGCCCCTACGCCCTGATCAGGGCCGGCGCGCGCGCGCCAGGCAATTCGAGGCTGGCCAGGAAGCCGCCCTCTGGATGATTGGCGCATGTCAAGCAGCCGCCATGCGCCGCCGCCAGCCGATGGGCGATCGCCAGACCAAGGCCGAAGCCCTGAACACGGCGCGTCAGTGCGTCATCGCCCTGGCGGAACGCCGCGGCGAAGTCGGCACATGAAATCCCGGTCAGCCCCGGACCGTGATCGCGAACAGTGAAGACCACGCCGTCATGGCGCGCGCGGTCAGCAGTGACAACGACGGGCGCAGCGCCATGGATCAGCGCGTTTTCGATGAGGACGCGCAGGATGCGCGTGACGACCTTCTTGTCGAGCGTGAGAACATCGCTGTCGGTGCGGTCGATCAGCTTCAGCTTTCGGGGGGCCTCGGTGTCGCGCATGGCGGCCGCGGCGGCGCCGGCGCGCAGGATGTCCCTGGCGGCATGCTCGTCCATCACCGTCTTGACGTCGCCAGCCAGGGCCAGGGCGTCCGCCTGCAGCCCGCTCAACGTGTCCAACAGAGCAAGGCCGCTTGAAATGATCTCCTCCGCCTGGCGGCGCTGCGCCGGATCACTGAGCACGCGGCGCAGCTCGCGCGCATAGCCGACGATGACATTGAACGGCGTGCGCAGTTCATGGCTCATCAGACGCAGCATATTCGACTTGAGCGCGTCCGCGCGTTCGGCCAACGCACGGGAGCGGCGCAGATTCGCTTCACTCCGGCTGTTGCGCAGCACATAGAGCAGCTGATGGCTGATCAGGCGCCAGTTGATCGGTTTGACCACAAACGAGGTCGCCCCAGCTGCATAGGCGCGATCAATGGCAAGGATGTCCTCGCGTCCGGTGATCACAACGATCGGCAGGTGGCGTGTGGCTTCGTCCTGGCGCACCCGTTCGATGACAGAAAAGCCATCGAGACGAGGCATGTCGAGATCGAGCAGACACAGATCAAACCCGCCCTGCGAGATGTGCTCGACCGCCTCCTGTCCATCAGCGGCGGTGACGACCTCGACGGTCGGCCCGGACAGATGCGCCAGCGCGAATTCGCGCAGGATCGGATCGTCGTCGGCCACCAGCAGCCGGGCGGGCTCTTTAATGACGAAAGGGTCGCCGTCCATAGGCTGATGTGTCCACGCTCCGGCTCCGACCAATATTACCCAGACGATAAGATTTCGTTTCCCGCAATGTGGATCACTCTGCGAGCCGCACGCGTTTGACCGTGTCGCCAAGGCCTTGTGGCGCAGGCACGTCGGTGGCGTCGTAATTGGCGTTAATGACCAGGGTGGCGTTCTTTTCGAGCATAAGGTTGCGCGCAACGATCACTGTATACGCGGACTGTTCCGCGATCCGTCCGCGCACATCCGCCCAGAAGTCTCCCTCCGGCAGGTAGATCGTGCCCAAAAGCTTGCGCGCCTGACCGCTGTTGAACTTGAATTTCTGCGGTCCGGGACCCGGCCCGCGCCAGATGAGCAACCCGGCCATGTCTCCGGTCTTCGGCGCCGACAGCTCGACCGTTGCGCCGGGATCGATGGTGATGGCGCTGCGCTCGAAATAGATGCCGACATATTGGCCTGTCAGCGTTGCCTGTCCGCCGACCGAAAGACCCTGCGCGCCTGCGATGTAGTAGACGCCCGGAAGCATTGACACCGCGGCGGTTCCTTGCACCGAGATGAAATCGTAGACCCCCGGCCCAATTGTGTGCTGACCGGCGTTGACGCTGTAGCCTCGCGCCGCGCCCGACGGCCTGACCGGCGGCGGCCGGCTCTCCAGCGGATTGGCGATCGCAGGGTAGTCCGGAATTGGCAGAGGAACGAAGGAGGCGGATGTCCCCTTGTAACCGCCAGCAGACCGGATCTCGCCGGCGCGCAAGGTTCCCCCGCCATTGGCCGAGATCCCGGTATTGCTTTTGGAGTTTGATTGCACGATGCAGCCGCCGGACTCCACATTGGCGTCGCCGCTCATCTGGATCGCCTGGGTCTGACTGTTCAGCGCGAGAACGCAGAGCGGATAAATCGAGGTGACGCGGGCAACCGCACGCGCCTGCACGACCGGCGTCCCGCCGCCGCGAAAAAGCCCCGTATACGGCGCCACGGGAGCAGTCACATCGACCTCGACGGCCCGGCCTGCGTCGAAGGCGCGCGCGCTAACCTTGGCGTTTCGCCTGACCTCGTCGTCTTCCACATGCGCCTGGACAATGCCCAAAGCGATCGACGACAGGTCCAAAGATTGCGCAGCGCCGCCGGTCGAAATCACAGATTGCTGCGCAACGGCGAGTGCAGCGGCGTCCGCGGCGAGCTGAACCCGGGATTTCGTCGTCGCCACGCTCGCCAGATCGACGACGAAACTGAAGATGGCGCCGACCACCGGGGCCGCCAGACCGAACCAAAGCGCAACATTGCCGCTGCGGTCGCGCGAAAGGGTCGCCCGGCGGGGACCGTTCGACGCTCCTGGAACCCTCGCGCTTCTCCCGCCCATATCACGACGCCCGAACAACTACCGGCAGCTTACATGTCGGATTTCTAGAATTTGTTTAGTC